>NZ_CALKTT010000047.1 GCF_937997535.1 uncultured Campylobacter sp. | reverse complement strand
ATTTAAGAGATCGCGAGATCGTAAATGCAAGCGCGGTCGTTGCGGTTTGCAAGGCGCTGAATAAGTTTATCGCCGATGAGGCAAGCGGCCTCGGCGCGATCGGACATGGCGTATTTATGGGGCTAGCGCGCTATCAAAACAACGCTCAGATCATGCAGGAGGGGCTAAACGGCTTTTTTGCCGAGGTACTTGAGCCGATCTTTAGGTGCGCAGCAAGCGGCGAAGATACCGCTACAAGCCTTAGCGAGCGCATCGCCGAAGCTAGAGGCGTGTTTAAATTTTAGTATTTTCATTTACATATATTTTAAAGTAAATTTTGTAATAACGGAATTTTATATTAGAGGAAAAATTCCATGACCGACAGCATTGTAAATAATTATAAATATGATGCAGAATATATTAGTTATATTAGAAATGGTAATTCCGCCGCAGTTCTTATTACTAGAGGTTTGGTGAGAAGCGTAAATACGATCGGTAAGTGGGTTGATATAATTGAGAGCAATATTCGCGACAGGATCGATGGGAGAATTGATTTTAACTATTTCATTGTTGAAATTTTTCCCAGAAAGACTAAGCCCGATTATTCCAAAGTAGCGTCAGAACATGATAAAAAATATATTACCTGGCAAACGGCTTGCAAAGATATAAAGAATGCAAGGAGTGTTGGTTATAAAGGCATCCGATATAAGATATGGTGTAGCTTGTATAATGATAGGAAGAAAAAAATAGTACAGAGGTATTATAATAAAAAGTTTGGTAAGTGGATGCCTGATGGATGGCTACCTACGGATTCATGTATTTTAAAAGATAAAATAGAATTTATCGATAACTGGAAATATAGGATAAAGTCCATAAAAAAATTATAAAACAACTTGAACTAGACTTCGCTAGTTTTGAATTAAGAATCAAATAGTAAATTTAGCCCAAAAGCCCCGCGCCTTTTACCCTCTGCGAGCGATCCGCCGCGTAGAACCTCTTCCCGCCTACTACCTTGCCGCCCTCGATTTTACCTCCCTTTACGTCGTATTTCCAGATCGGCGCGGCCGCCTTGAAATCCTCCACAAACTCATTTATGAGCGCCAGAGCGACCTTGCGCTGCGGGCTTACGACGCCTGCGACGTAGGAGCTTTCGTGGATCGGCACACCCCCGTTTGCATGTGCAAAAAGCACGAATGCGCCCTGTGCTGCGGTCTTTTGCTGCCACGCTTCGAACCACGTCCGCAAAATCGGCTCGTATATATCGAAGCTCAGCGCGCAGATGCCGCCCTCTTCGCGCACGATGCCCACGAAGGTGATAAACGCGCCGTAATTTGCGTCCTTAAATTTAGCGTACCAGCGCGATAAAATCGCATCTACGTCCAAGCTGCCCTCATAAATTTCAGGCTTGATCCCGCTTAAAATTTCTGGATTAAATTTAGCCTCGCCCATCGCCGCCTCCTAAGCTTAGCCGCCGCAAACGGGAGGCAGAAGACTTACGCGATCGCCAGATTTGAGCGCGAAATTCGCATCATAAACCATCTTATCATTTACCGCTACGGCGCAGTTTGAGAGCCACTCTCGCAAGCCTTCGTCCTTTTGCAGCTCCGCTTTTACCTCTTGCAAGGAGTTTGCGTTTAGGCGTAGCGGCTCGCGCCCGATCGGCCCTAAAAATTCTACCTCTACCATTTTTATCCTTTTTTAAAGATTGGGCGATTTTAACCAAAAATTCATAAAATTTTATATAATTGCGTAAAAATTTAATGAGGAAAAACGATGAAAATCGATGAAATTTTGACTCCCGCTTACGTGTGCGAGGAGCGAAAACTGGTAAAAAATTTAGAAATTTTACGCGGCGTGGGCGAGCGAAGCGGCGCAAAAATTTTATGCGCGCTAAAAGGCTTTGCGTTTAGCTTCGCGATGCCTTATGTTGACAAATACCTCTGGGGTGCGACTTGCAGCGGCCTGCATGAGGCAAAATTTGCCGCGGAATTTATCAAAAACGGCGAAATTCATACATACTCGCCCGCGTTCAAAGAGGACGATTTGGATGAAATTTTAAAAATTTCAAACCATGTCGTGTTTAATAGCGCCGCGCAGTGGCAAAAATACCGCGCAAAGGCGCTCGCTGCGGGTGCATCGTGTGGACTACGGCTAAATCCGCAGACCTCCTTCGCGCCCAAAGACGCTTACAATCCGTGCGGCAGCTTTAGCAGGCTAGGGATGAGCCTTGAAGCGCTGCAGCGGGCGATTTTGCAAGACGGCGAGTTTTTGCGCGGCATCTCGGGGCTGCATTTTCACGCGCTGTGCGAAGAAAGCGCTGCGAGCCTAGAGCGGGTGCTTGAGGTTTTCGAGGCGAAATTTAGCAAATATTTCAGAGGCCTAAAGTGGTTAAATTTCGGCGGCGGGCATCATATCACGCGCGCAGGCTACGACGTGGAGCTGCTGATAGATCTGATCAAAAAATTTCGCGAAAAATACGAAGTCGAAATTTATCTCGAGCCCGGCGAGGCGGTCGGCTGGGAGTGCGGATATTTGGTCGCTAGCGTGCTTGATATAGTAGAAAACGGCGCTAAAATCGCTATTTTAGATGCCTCTTCCGAAGCGCACATGCCCGATACCGTGCTGATGCCGTATCGTCCTGCGGTGCGCAGCGAGAGCGAGAGCGGTAAATTTAGCTATCGCTTCGGCGGAAATACCTGCCTCGCAGGCGACGTCGTGGGGCTTGAGAGCGGACAGCCCGAGTATAAATTTGACGCGCCGCTAAACATCGGCGATCGGGTGATTTTCGAGGATCAGATCCACTACACGATCGTGAAAAACACGACCTTTAACGGCATCAAGCTGCCCGATCTCGTCTTAGCGGACGAGCGCGGAGAGGTTTTGGCAATCAAAAAATTCGGCTACGACGAGTATGCGCGGCGAAACTAGCGCCGCACTTAATGCAAAAATGTAATTTTGCTTTGTAAGAAAATTTTTTGCAAAAAATGATATAATCGGCTTGAATTTTATATCTAAGGAAATCCATGAAAAGATTGTTTCTCGCGCTTTTTGCCTGTATTTATGCGCAGGCCGAAGAGAAAAAATATGCCGATATCGTGCAGGGAAATAGTGATGTTTGGGGCAATGCAAGGCTTGAAAACATCGATAGCTACGGCAATGGCTTCGGTCCGATTTTTCTGCAATTTCAAGGACATCTGCAAAGCTCGGGCTTTTTTGCTTGGTTGGCGCTGGGTGCGGTTTTGGGCGTAATCATAGCTTTTATTGGGCACTACGCGATCATAGGACCGAAGCACTTCGATCATTATGCGGGCAAACCGATCTATGCGTTTAATAAATTTGAGCGACTATACCATCTTGTAGCGGCCGTCGCATGGGCGATCTTGGTTCCGACAGGCTTGATTATGATGTTTGGCGAAGAATTCGGCGGCGGCGCTTTCGTGAGATTTTGTAAAAACGCTCACGGACTGGCTACGATAGCGTTTGCAATCTCCGTCGTGCCGATGTTCTTGCTGTGGTTTTGGCGTATGCTACCGCGAGCTTACGATATCAAATGGATGATGATCGTGGGCGGCTATTTAAGCAAAAAGAAGCGCGCGATCCCTGCGGGTAAATTTAACGCAGGCCAAAAGGCGTGGTTTTGGGTCGCGACTTTAGGCGGTATAGTGATGATAGCGACGGGTGCGTCAATGTTTTTCCTAGACTACGATATCCCCGCAATGAGAAGTGCGCTAGGTATGAGTCAGATCGAAATTTTAAGAGCAAGCGCGATTATTCATAATTTTTTGGGCGCGGTCTGCGCGGTATTTTTGCTTGTGCATATCTATATGGCGGTCTTTGCGATCAGCGGTGCCATCCACTCGATGATCGACGGACACAAGCCGGAGGAGGAAGTTTACGTACTTCACCACTACTGGTATCGCGAGCTGCTCGATAAAGGGCAGATCGCTAAATCGCAATTTGAAGCGAAGTACCCGCGCTTATAACTTGGGTAAATTTTATGCGGGCCTGCTTGCGTGCGGCTCGCATTAGCTTTGAGGTTCAAAGAATTTTTATTTTAAGGATTTCACATGCAACTAGATTGTCGCAATTTAAATTGCCCGGAGCCGCTTTTGCGCACCAAAAAAGCCCTCGGCGAGCTAAAAATCGGAGAGAATTTAGAAATTTTGGTAAACGACGTAGCGCCGCGCGAAAACATAAAACGTTTTTTGGCTAAAAACGGCTTTGAGGCGCAAATTTCACAAGCGGGCGCCGACACGCTTATAAAAACCGTAAAAACGGACGAGCTGAAAGATGCAAATATCGACGATATTTATTGTGACGTCACGGCGCCAAAAAGAGGCAAGGTAATATTCCTAAACGAGGAGCAGTGCGGAAGCGGCCCGATCGGAAAGAGCCTGCTTGCTAAATTTTTAGGTGCGGCGCTAAACCTAGACGAAAAGCCCGTAAAGGTCATCTGTGTAAACAACGCCGTGCGCATAACCACCAACCGCGGCCACGAATGCTTTGAGGCGATCAAAAAATTAAACGAAGCAGGAGCTGAAATTTTAAGCTGCGGAAGCTGTCTGGAGGGCTACAAACTGGTCGATAAGCTCGCGATCGGCGAGATTTCAAATGCATACGAAATCATGGACGTCCTATCGAAATACGAAGTAATCAAACTATGATCTACAGAGATTTTAACCTCACGAAATTTATTGCAGCCGCCGGTTGAGCCGCCAAGCTTGACCCGGCGGGTCTAACCGAAAATCTTGGAAATTTAATCGAGCCTAATGCAAGCCTGCTGTCGTCCACCTGCAGCAATGAAGATGCGAGCGTATTTCGCATAAATGACGATCTTGCGCTCGTGCAAACGCTCGATTTCATCACCCCTTTGGTGGATGATCCGTTTATTTTCGGACAGATCGCAGCAGCAAACTCCCTAAGCGACGTATTTGCGATGGGAGGCGAAGTGATAAACGCCCTAAACATCGTGGGTTTTGACGATTGTCATTTCTCAAACGAAATTTTGCGCGAAATTCTGCGCGGCGGCAAAGACAAAATCAAAGAGTGCGGAGGGGTCTTGGTAGGCGGTCACACCATCTCTACCCCTGAAATTTATTACGGACTTAGCGTCACAGGGCGCGTAAATCCGCGTAAATTTTGGAGTAATAATACAGCGCGCGAAGGCGACCTACTGATCCTAACAAAGCCCATAGGCACGGGCATCATCGCTACGGCTATCAAGGCGAAATTTCTTAAATTTGAAGAATTTCGTGACGCGGTAGAGAGCATGATTTTGTTAAATTTTTATGCCATGGGCGCGCTAGCAGGCTTAAAAATACACGCTGCAACGGACGTGACGGGCTTCGGGTTGCTTGGACACGCCCTTGAGATGATAAATGAGAGCGTAAGTTTTAAAATTTATCCTAGCAAAATTCCGCTTCTAAAAAGCGTCATCAGATGCCTTGACGAGGGGCTAATCCCCGCCGGAAGCTATAAGAATTTAAAATTTATCGCACCGGGCGTCGATTCCGAGCCGGACATAACGCTTTGCGACGCACAAACCAGCGGCGGACTTCTGCTTGCTGTAGCGGAAAAGGACGCGGCGCGAGCGCTTGTAAATTTAAAAAACGCAGGCTACGCTAGTAGCGCTATCATCGGCGAAGTAGTAGCACGCTCCAAACATAAAATTTATTTAGTTTAAAATCTTTTCTATTCAGCCCCCTTTAAGCATCACTCTTGTATAATCACAATTCTGTTTCGCACCG
>NZ_CALKTT010000046.1 GCF_937997535.1 uncultured Campylobacter sp. | reverse complement strand
TAACGCAGGAGAAAATTTACGTTAGCGCAGGCGTGCGCGGAAAACAGATCGCTCTCGCGCCGAAGGATCTCGCAGTCGCAACCGAAGCGCAAATTTGCAAAATAACACATGATTAACGTGGCGTTGCTTTTGCTGCCGCTTGCGTAAGTAACGCCGGCGGCAAGCTGGCCAAAATTTGCACTGCGAAATTGAGGCTTTTAAATTTTGCGTTGCACTGTTTGTTAAAACGAGCTCCTGCGCAGCAAGAAAATACAAATCAAATTAATTTCGTAAAATTTTATTGTTAAAAGTCTAAGTACCATGCGCCGCAAATATCTCAAACGAGATGACGAGTACGCGGGGAGCTAAGCAAGCAAGCCTATTTTAAAAGTGCATGCTTTATGTGCGATCTGTTTTATTCACTATAAATTTAGACTCGCGGCGTTTGGAGCCATTTGCGATGAAATTTTAAAATTTCATCGCAAATTTTCTACGTCTCGCGCTTATTTTTTGAAAAGCTCGGAGACGTTCGGGGCTTGCTTTTCTTGCTCGCTAGCGGCGAAAAATTCCGCTTTAGCAAAGTTGAAAACGCTGGCGATGATGTTAGTAGGAAACATCTCGCAGGCGTTATTATAAACCGTAACGGCGCCGTTATAAGCGCGGCGTGCGGCGCTGATCTGCTCCTCGCACTCGCCTAACGCGTTTTGTAGCTTGGCAAACGATTCGTTAGCCTTAAGATTCGGATACGCCTCCACCGCGATGCGGATCTGTCCTAAAAGAGCCGAAATTTCGCTATTTAGCTTAAATTTGTCGGCGTTAGAGCTTGCGCTGATCGCTTGCGAGCGAAGTTCGCTAACGCGCGTTAGCACGGCATTTTCGTGGCTCATATATTCTCGCGTGGCGCTAACTAAATTTGGGATGAGGTCGTAGCGCTTTTTAAGTTGTGTATCGACGGTGGAAGCGATGTTTCGCACCTGGTTGCGCTTGGCGATGAATGAGTTATAAACGCCTACTAACGCCAAAACTAACAAAACTATGACGACTAATAAAATCAAAGCCGCATTCATTTTCTCTCCTTTTAAAGTGTTTCAATTAAAAATAAGAATATTTAGCTATACTTGCCATTTCTTTTCACGTGTCAAGGTAGCTCAGCTGGTTAGAGCGCTGGTCTCATAAGCCGGAGGTCGAGAGTTCAAGTCTCTCTCTTGACACCATCTTCAAATTACCTTTAAGAGCGCAACGGCGCCTCAAAAAAGTTCGAGATTATATCTTACTTATACTTGAAAAATAATGAAAATTGGCAAAAGTATAAAATTTACCTTCGGGCAAATGTGAGTTTTTTTGAATTTGTTGCTCCGTCTCTAAAAGATAAATTTACGCAAAGTATCTTTACCTACGAGCCTTTAAGATATTTTGGCAAAAGTTTTTTATTCGAGTCTCTTTCGCGTTTTCACATCGGTAATCCGTATCAGCATAACCTATCACATTCCGCACAAATTCACACTATTTAGATAAAATTTTGATATAATCTCCCGCTTTAAAGCTAAAATTCAAAGGAAACATATGAAATTTATTTCTCACAAAATTTTAAAAAGCGCGGTTTTGCTGGCGGCATTGGGATCTTTTGCGACTTGCGGCGCCGATACGCAGCAGCCTAACGGCTACGCGATAAGCGGCGCGGCGCTATCGGCGATAGAGGAGGACAATAGGGCGAAAGAAAATTATCTGGTCATTGACGTCAGAAGCGCGGAGGAATACGCCGCAGGACACATAAAACACGCGATCAACATCCCGCTTGAGCAGCTGGAAAGCAGGCTGGACGAGATAAACGCCTATAAAGATAAAAACGTCGTGCTTTATTGCAACACCGGCAACCGCAGCGGCAAGGCGCTTGATTTGCTTAAACAAAAGGGCTTCAATGTGCTTATGAACGCGCCAGGCGTGAAGCAGTACGACTACGAGCTGTATAAGGTCGGCAGCATAAACGCGGAGGGATTTAAAAAGATCGCAAATGATCCAAATGTCCTAATCATCGACGTTAGAGAGAAAAAAGACTATGACGCAGGGCATATGAAAGGCGCGATAAATATTCCTGATGGCGAGCCTGTGGATAACTACAAGGACGTGCTTGAGGCCAACAAAGGCAAAAGGATAATCACGCACTGCTACAGCGGCAACCGTAGCGCTAAACTTGCCAAAGCCCTAAACGAGCGAGGCTACAACGTCACAAATCTACTTGACGGCACGAAAGAGTATAGCTACGAGCTGGTGAAATAGAATTTTATGATTTATTTCGCAGCGCGAATTAAAATTTAACTTCGTGTGCGGCGCGTAAATTTAGGCGTCACAAATCCGCAAGATTTCGGTTTCAACGGAGCTTTTGTACCATATTTGGCGAGGCTTTATCGCGAGTAAAATTCTGCACTAAAATCCTATGCGCAGAATTTTACCTTGGAAGTTCGGTCTTGGAATTCTGCGGTGCGAAATTCCAAGCGGCGGAATTTCTTCAAGATATTTCAAATGTCATTAAATTTTACTATTTAGCATGCGCAAACACTATCCAAAATATGGCAATAAGCTTTAGTTGGAATTTGAGCTGCGAATTCTTGATTAAATTTATTCGGATTAATAAAAATAAATCCCGCAAAATGATACAATACCGTCTCAATAGAATTTGAAACGGTATTTTTACGGGAGAAAGATATGAAATTTAAAGATTTTAAAGCTGTAAACTGTTCTAACTACGACTTTTTCACCGCCGAGGAGCTAAGCCATAAAGAATTTATCAGGCTTAGTTTTGACGAGTTTGCCCGCAAAAATCCAAACTCGAGCTGGGCGCTTAGCATCGACGATAGGAGCTTTGATTCGTTTCCAAATTTTACTCAAAAGCATCCAATTTGCTTGTCTGATTTAAATTTTAAAGATAGCATCTTTCAGTTTAGGATCTGCTCCGAAAACAGCGTCCAAAGCCTAGGACACCGTATTTTCACCTGCCTAGACGGCATCCACAAAGACTTCGTCGCAAGCGAGATCAAGCAAACCGACGAAGTGATGATGAAGCTAAAGACGGGCGTTTTGAAGGACTTTACCTGCGTCTCGAAGTGCGGCTGGTGGATAACCGATATCTGGCGCGATATGTATCCGGTGACGGATGAGAGCGAGAGCGAAAATTTCGTCGCGGATATGCTTGGTAGCGAGTTTTCGGCGCAAATGCGGCTCATAAACGAGCGGCTTTTGAGCGCGCAAAATAGCGGAGATCTTGACGGGCTCATCGCCGAGCTAAGGACGCAGGAGTAAATTTTTAAAATTTTGCCCGCGCATTATTCTTGATGCGGTGAGCGAGCTCGTACGTCTTTGCGGAGAAATTTTAAAATTTGCCGCCTTAAATTTACCCCAGCTTGCCGTTTGTCGCACAGCTATTTACGGGATACGGCGTGAGCCCATAGTCTGCAGCTTCGACATTCCAAAAGTCCAAATTCGCGCTGCGCGAGACGATATACTCAAAGCCCTTTTGATTTAGCTCGATCAAAATTTCAAATTCATTGCCGTTTTTGCAGACGATACTTTCGAAAAAGTGCGAAAAGCAGGCGATCTTCGCGTTTTCTTTCTGCATCGATTGATTTAGCATGAGCTCCATATTGCTTAAAATTTTAAACACCGTCTGGCTCGTCTCAAACCTGCCGAAGCGCGCGTAATACTTCGCTAAATTTTGCTCATTTAGCGTAACGGATTTGGTGCAGTTTTGCGTTATCTGCCCGTATATCGCGCCGAAAAGCTCAATCGACGCGTTTTGATTATCTATCACCTTGTTTTCGTGGTTTTCGATGACGACGAAGCCGTCTTTTATGCAAAATTTCTCGTTTTTATAATAAAAGCTCACTCTCGCGATCTCTTGTTCGAAGCGCTTTTTATAAGTGAAGGGTAGATAGGTCGTAACGCCCATTTTATCGATGATCGCAGAGCTTTTTACGCCGCCGTCCAGCTCGTGCTGCATAAAGTAGCGGATGAAGCTGCCCTGCTCGATATCGAAGCTATTTAAATACTCGATCTTATCCAGATACGCGCAGCGGTAGAGCCGCACAAACTCGGAATTTAGCAAGATATTGATCTCGTCGGGGATGTCTCCGTATTTTTCGGTCACGGGCGCGTCGATGCGTTCTATGATATTCATCTGTTTTTCGACTTTGTCTTTTACGAAAATAGTGATTTTGACCTGCTGCATCTCATAAAGGCGCTTTATCGTCTCGGTAGCGCTTTTTGTGATATCGGTCTTAAATTTTTTCGCCAGCTCCGATTTTTTGAGTGTCAGCGAAAAATCGCCGTTTTTTAGCTTGTTCTGCGAATACAGAAGATAAAGCAACTCCTCATAAATCATCAAATGCGAGTAGGTCAAAAAGGTATTATCCACGACTATGACATAATAACAGCGCGTTACGGAGTATCTTTTGTTGTCTCTTAGAAAGTCGTTGTAAATTTTTAGCTTGCTCGCATTTTTCGATACCTTAAATACGTCGTAAGATTCTAAAAATATATTTTCCATATTTCGCCTTAGGTTAAAATTCTGTTGAAATATTACACAATATTTGTTTAAGTTGTTTTAAATTTTATCTTAAGGATAAAAAATATTAGCGAGTAAAATAATTTATCAAATTTTAATTATATCTTTAATATTCACTTAAATATAATAAAATAATTTATAAAAATATATTTTTAGTAGGAAAATTTTATAGGAAAAAATTTAATATGAATAGAAAAATCTATTTTTTAAACCAAATTTAATAAATAAAATTATATTATTTCTTTAAGAATAAGCATGCTTAGGATTAAATTTTATTAGGAAAGGACGGTTTGAAATGGAATTTCTTATTTTGACGCTATTTTTGATCAGCGGGCTTATATTATATTTTAAGCCGCAGAGGAAAAATCTAGCTACGGGCTGCGCGGCGGTAGGCTGCGCGATACTGATCGCGCTCGAGTTTTACGTAAATTTATGGGTCGTCGTACCGGTAGGCAACTTTTAGGAGGGCAATATGCAAAATTTAGAACAAAATCAAATTCCCGCCGCCGAGCGAGGATTTTTTAACCTAATGTCGCTAGCCATCATCGCCCTCGTGGCGCTTCCGGTCGGTATAGCCTGTTTGATACTGGGTTTTGGCATGGGAGATAGCCCGTGCGTGATGTGTTGGTCGGAGAGGATCACGATGATAGCCATCAGTCTTATCGCGCTTTTTATCCTTAGATACGGCCTAAGACCCGGTTACGTCGCGGCGCTTTTACTAATGGCTTGCTGGGGGATGTTCAATGGCTTTATCCACTACAGCCTTGATGGGACGTTCGGAGGCTACCTCGACATAAAGCAGGGCTTCGGACTTGAAATTTTGGGTGCACACACGCAGCTTTGGGTCATCGTCGTAGATTTTTGCGTGATCGCGTTTTTGGCGGTTATATTTTTATGTAGCAAAAATTTGGGTGAGATAATGAAAAAGAGCACGAGCGGCGAATACGGCGAGTTTTTGCGCTATCTGCCTCTTGGCAAAATTGCAAATTTAATTTTCATCGTCATCATCGCCGCAAACTGCGCACAGGCCTTCATCGTCTCAGGCCCGCCGCCGTATCTGGGCTCTAGCACGCCGGCTAGATTAAGTCTTGATCCTGCCAAATGGTTTTGGGAAAAAGATCACTGGCAAAGCGCGCTTGATTTTAGATTCGATTGGAATCCGGAGCTTCCGGATCTTCCAAACTAAGGAGCAAAAAGATGAAAAAGCTGATGATTTTTACGGCGCTAGCGGCTCTGGCGTTTGGGTTTGAGTTTAATCTTGATAGCAAAGCAGGCGCGCTTGAGGGCGTAAAAGAGCTCGGTACGCCGAGTGCGGAAGTGAGCCTAAGCTTACAAAACGACGCACCGATTACGGGAGCGGATTATGACGCAGATAAAAAGCAGTTCGCGCTGGTTTCTAAAAATAACGAATTTTACGTTGCGGATGAAAATTTAAAGCCGCTTAGATACGGCAAGCACGATCGCCACTTTATAATGGAGATGGAAGCGACCGTAGGCGCGACGTGGTACAAAAATGAGCTCGGCATGATAAGCTTTAATAAAACCTTCGTATTTTATGAGCCTACGGACGGGCTTAGTGCAGAGGAGCAAAATAGCCAGTGGAGGCATTTGACCAAGGGCTGGAATAAATGGAAGCTAAATGATCTCGGCAACAAAGGGCGCTTCTCCACGCTTCGAGCAAAGCAGCAATATATCCTCGGCTGGGATTACGACGCGGCTGCGAATAAATTTATCGTTGCGTCCGTGCCTAACGACGTGAGGGATTATTGGAGCGTGGCGGTGTTTGACGGCGACGATAAGATGATTTTGGAGGAATTTATTCCGCAAATCGGCTCAAATTTAAAGCTAAAAGAGAGCAGGAGCCTAGGCGAATATTACGTCACGGGCATCGACGCTCAGCCTGACGCCGTTTATCTTTTGAGTAAAAATTTCTCGACCATTTTAAAGTTAAATTTACAAACTCATAAGATTGAGGATGCATATGGCTTTAGCGGAGCGGCAAACGCGAGGGCGCTTGCTGTGAAGGACGGCAAATTTTATGTTTTTTCGCGCGAAGGCAAAGAAAATAAAGTTTTCATATACGATATGAAATAAAGCCCACATTTAAGGAGAAGAGATGCAAAGACGTTCTTTCTTAAAAGGCGCGGGAGCGGCTCTAGCTACGGCGGGAGCCTCTCCAAGCCTATTTGGTATGGAGCAGTTTGAGGTGGATTTTAAACCGAAATCCTATAAAAACGAGCAGGGCGTAGAGTATCACTACCTCACCTGTCCTAGAAACTGCCGCGACGCCTGTTCAATGATCGCAGAGATCAAAGACGGCAAGATGGTTAGCATCAAGGGCGATCCGAAGCACCCTCTAACGCAAGGTACGGTCTGCGTCAAAGGGCATACTTACGCGATGCATCTATACAACGCCGATCGCATAATGTATCCGATGAAGCGCGTCGGTAAAAAGTGCGAGGGCAAATGGGAGCGTATCAGCTGGGATCAAGCACTAAAAGAGATAGCCGCGAAGCTCACCGAGATCAAGGCAAAATACGGCGGCGAGGCGCTGACGGAATTTGTCTATTCGGGCAACGAAGGGCATATCTCAAAGACGATCGCGCCGGGAAATTTCTTTGAAAAATACGGCGCTACGAGGCTTGTGCGCAATCCATGCGACTGGCCGCGCTATGCGGGCACGCCGAGCGTCATCGGCACGGATTTTTCAAAAGACGCGCTGGAAGTCGATGAGAGCGATATGTATATCAGCTGGGGCTCAAACGAAGCCTATACGGCGGTGCACTGGATTAGATTTGCCCACCGCGTCAAAAAGCGAGGCGGCAAGATCATCGTCATAAATACGATCAGAATTCCGCTCGCAAACCAGGCCGATATGTTTATCCAGCTAAAGCCTTCAAGCGATCCGGCATTTTGTCTAGCGGTCTGCAAATTTTTGATAGAAGAAGATCTATATGATCATGAATTCGTAGAAAAATATACAACCGGCTTTGAAGATCTAGTACATGAGTGCTCACTCTACACTTATGGCGAACTATCTGAAATGTGCGGAGCAAGCGTTGATCAGATCAAAGTCTTTGCGCGAGAATACGCCCACGCCAAAGCGCCTGCCATTATGCACGGCGACGGCGGCCAAAGACACTTTAACGGAGCAAGGCTAGTGCGCGCGGTTACCTTCTTGCCGGTACTTACGGGCTGCCTTACAAAACTTGGCGGCGGATTATTCTGGGCTTACGTGCACGTAAAGGGCTGCTTTAACTTCGATAACTGCATGCCAGATCTTTCGCCGAAAGACGCGGAAGGCAAAAAGATAGAGCGCCAGCAAATAAGCTATATAGAATTTGGCAAAGGTATCCAAAAGGAAAATCCGACCTATCTAGGTAAGCCGATAAATACGGTCATTCGCGCCTGTATCAACTACAACTCAAATTTGATGGTAACGGCGCCGAATACAAATTTAATCAAAAAGCGCGTGATGGACGACGACTTTTTCTTAGTAGTCATTGATCCTTATGATACCGACACCTGCGATTATGCCGATTACGTATTGCCGGGTGTTACCTTTATGGAGAGCGAGGATATTCAAAACGATCAAATTTCGGGCTACGTCTGCTACAACGCCCAAAGCGTCAAGCCGCTGGGCGAAGCCAAGACGAATTTGGAATTTTTTAACGCTCTAGCCAAGGTGATGGGATATAAAGAGGAGTGCTTTGATTGGGATAGCGAGACGGTTTGCAGAAGGTTTTTGGATGCGGAATTTGCCAAAAAGCAAAATATCACCTACGAAAAGCTAAAGAGCGTAGGCTGGATTAAGCCGTTTAGGACTCCTGAGACGATGAAAGATCAGTTCCCTTACTACCCTTATGCGCCGAAGGACAAGCTAGTATTCGGCACTAAAAGCGGCAAGTGCGAGCTCTACTCCGAAGCTTTCAAGGACGCAGGCTATCACCCGGTGATCGATCTTAACGACGATTGGGATTACTACGAAAGGCATAAAAATTTCGGCAAAAATTACTTGAAAAAGTATCCGCTTTATTTTATGACGCCGGGCACGCAGCTTCAGGATAACTCAAACTGGGGCAATATGCCTTACATCCTAAAACGCGTCATCGTAAAGGGCAACGCTGAGCTATTTATGACGCGCGAGGATATGCTGGCGCGCGGCATCAAAGAGGGCGATACGGTTGAAGCCACGAACGAAAAGGGCACGGCGATATTTACAGCGGTTGAAACCAATCAGATGCAGCCGGGCATCGTCTATGCATGGAACAATATCTGGGTTAAGGTTACCAAGTCTCGCACGGGAGCAAATATCCTTTGCTCGGACGGAGTGAGTGATTTAGGAAACGGATCGACCTATACTGCAAGCTTTTGTGAAGTAAAAAAAGCTGCAAAACAGGAGGCATAAAATGAAACGAAAACAAGGATTTTTATTTGATTATAACTTTTGCATAGGTTGTAAGGCGTGTGAAATTTCATGTCAGGTCTATCATAACCAAGACCCCGATATCAACTGGCGCCATGTCGATATGATGCTAATCCATGAAGATGAGATCGAAAAGGAAATTTTCATATCGCATTCGTGTCACCATTGCGATGAGCCTGCATGTATGGACGTTTGCCCCGTAGGAGCTTACATTAAGCTTGAAAACGGCATAGTTCAGCCGCTGCACGATAAATGTATCGGTTGCGGATACTGCATCGTAGCCTGTCCTTACGGCTCGATAACCAAAGGCAAAGACGGTAAAGCGCAAAAGTGCAACCTCTGTGCCGAGAAGCTCGAGCGCGGCGAGGAGCCTGCGTGCGTAGCGGGCTGTCCTTGCGACGTGCTAAAGCTGGTCGATAGCGACGTGAGCGATAGCGCGGGGATGGAGAAAGAGATGCCGGGCTTTAAGCGCTTTTTTACGAAGCCGAACATCCGCTTCTATCCTCGTATGAAGCGCAACGAGTTTATCCACTAAGGATAAAAAGATGCGTAATTTAAAGCAGAGCCTTTGCGTCGAGGACTTTTTGAGGCAGGTATTTTTGGTACCTCTTACCAGTGAAAATTTGGACGAGCTTTTAAATTTGACGCAGGATTTTGCGCCTAAGCTTAAAGAGCACAAATTTATCCTCGAATTTGCCAAATGCAAAAGCGAGCCAAGCTTAATCGATGAAATTCGCTACGAATTCAATAGGCTCTTCGTAGGCCCTAAGCGTCCCAAAGCCGAGCCTTACGAGTCGGTGTATTTCGACTATCAAACGATGTTTGGGGCAAAGACGATGCAGGTGCGAAGCTTTTATGAAAGCTCGGGGCTAAAACTCGAGGATGCGCAGCTTGATAAATTTCCCGACGATTTCATCGGGTACGAGTTGCAATATCTTTATTTTCTAAGTTTTAGCGCGCTAAAGGCGGAGGATGAGGCTAAATTTAACGAAATTCTGCGTAAAAAGGCGGAATTTATCGCCGCTCATCCGTCGCAGTGGTTTTGCAAATTTGCCGCTCGTTGCGACGAGCACGCAAATTTAGACGTTTGGAAGAGCTTCGGGGGCTTTTTAAATCTCTACTTAAATAGCGAGATGGATGCGCTTAAAAGTGCGCTAAAAGATCCTGAAGTTTTTGAAAATTTAAAGGAATGACAATGGTACAGACGACTTGGGGATGGCTCATAGTCATCTATCTATTTTTAGGCGGTCTAGGCGCCGGGGCATTTTTGTGCTCGGCTTTGGCTTACAAAGGCTTTTTGGGTTCATTAAACGAGAGGTTTTATAAATTCGGCTTTCTGCTAGCACCCGTTGCGGTAATAATAGGAACCGCGCTTTTGCTATTTGACTTGGCGCCGAGCGCCGCGATAAATCCTCTTAAAATTTTGCAGCTCTATACGCGCCCAGTTTCGATGATGAGCATAGGTACATATCTGCTTACATTTTTCATCGTGGTTAGCGTTTTAGTGCTTTTGCAGATCAAAAAGAGCGGTAAAATTTGCGATATGATGCTCACGCTCGGAGCTATTCTGGCGCTTGGAGTGATGGGGTATACCGGGCTACTACTTTACGTCGTAAAGGCGATCCCACTTTGGGCTAGCGTATGGCTGCCGATTTTATTTACGATCTCCGCGATCTCTACGGGGCTTAGCGCAAACGCCGCCGCTACGCTAAATGCCGGGCACGGCCTAAGCCACTGTGCGCATAAATTTCACGTCGCGTTAGTTGCGCTTGAGATCGTTGCGGTGTTAGCGCTATTTGCGAGCGTGAAAAGTGAGGCTGCGGGCATGGCGAGCGTAACCAAGATAGTCAGCGGCTCGCTTGCGCCGATGTTTTGGATAGGCTTTGTCGTATTTGGGCTTGCTTTGCCGCTGCTGGGCGGAAGCAAATTTATGCTTCGCAGCTGCAGCGTAAATGCAGACGGTAGCGTCTGCGCTCGCGGCAATGAAGAGATAAAAAGCTGCGTCTATAACGAATACGGCGTACTCATAGGCGGCTTTTGCCTAAGAGCGTTTATCGTGCTCGGCGCGGTCTATATATTTTAACTCCTCCTTTCTGATACCGGTCGGACGCAAGTCCGACCTAATTTAGTTTTGAAATTTATATGATTTTTTATAGACTATGAGCGATGCGGCATTGAGAGCTCTTAATTTAAAAATTTTGGCGCAAAAATTTAACCACATTTAGCAGACGCTCCTTAAATTTAACATACGGTGTTGTGACCCATGCAAAAGTGCGATCAAAGCACGTTGCACAAAATCTCTTTGTGCTCATTGTAACGTTTTTATCTCAAGACTGTTGTCAATTGATAAATCGCCGCGATTTCTTGTGCTTAGTACGTATTACTACTGGGCTTATGGGCTACTTGAAAACTGTGGTATTTACATTTGCTTACTAATAATCAAAAAGATCAATTTCATTATTTGGAATAACGCTATCTAATTTATCAAATTCGGATTGGAGAAAAATAGGCGTATTGCTCAGTATATTCAACATATTTCTACCTTTTACCCAACTATAGTTCCATAGATTTATATGGCTATTCTGTAATTTGCATATTTTCTCGGAAAATTTAAATTCATTTAAATTTTCTTTCAACATTCTATGTAGCCAAATTTGTGCAAAACCAGAATTAGGCATTTTGCTTAATTTTTTGTAAACCAATAAAGATATATTTTTACTATCATCTAATTCTGAAAGTAATTTGCTAATGATTGCGCAACATACAGGTATTGCCTTTGGATTATTATATGCAATATCCGTTGTAATACTGATAAGCTGTTCTTTATTGCGTATCTTTCTTTTTTTATTTCTAATTTTTTCTATTTTCTTGTCAAATTTATTTAATGCCGTATTTAGACTACCAGAATTAGCATAATTAACACTATGCTGCCTAATAAGCAATAGTTGCTTCTGCAAGCCGATTCGATAATTTTGTGGAATAAATAACCAAGCCAACTTATCCTTCTTTATTGATTGAGTGATAACATCTTGACTCCCTTTTGTTTTGCTTGCATTTAATTTCAATCCAAAAGGCATCATGATTTCAGAAAGTAATTTCAAAATTATTTCTCCATCATTAGAGTTATTAACAAAT
Organism: uncultured Campylobacter sp.; assembly: GCF_937997535.1. GTDB lineage: Bacteria > Campylobacterota > Campylobacteria > Campylobacterales > Campylobacteraceae > Campylobacter_B. The sequence goes on along the minus strand of NZ_CALKTT010000046.1, from coordinate 6,783 downwards.
ATCCGATAATCATCGCGATAGCGAAGGATTTTATAGTCTACAATACCCTGTCTTTGAAGAGTAACGCCCAATATTCTATCTATATATCCCAATACAATTTCAGCAATAAAATCCATTAACACGGAACCTTGTGGAATACCATTGGTCTGTTTATATTGTGCATTTTGAATACTTGTATCAATGATATTCCCCAGTAAACCCTTATTGTTTCTTCCCTGCTGTGATTTTGCAATTGTTTTGCTTTCCACTGCCCAAGCAATCGAATGTGTATATATTGAGCCATAACAATCTGCCACATCCGTATCAAAAACGAAGTCATACTCCAGTGAAAGCAAAATAGACTGCTGTTCTACTTGTTCCCACCAATTTGAAATTTGCTGAGCCTTATCGGATTGTTTATTTTCGGATTGAACAGGTATGCTTAAGCATCTTATTTTTTCATTTTTACTAAATTTCTTAAATCTTGCCTGCAGCTTCTCCCAATTTATCTGTTCGGTTATCTCATGTACTAATGCCACATAGACTAAAGGATTTATAACCTGAAATGGTCTCCATGATAGTTTACCATCTTTATTGGTATATAAAAGATGGTTTACATCATCCAATTCCCCCATTGCACTTTTTGATTGACTGAAATCATTTAATAAATTTTTTCCAGAATATTCATTTGATACTTTTTCTAATAACTCAGAAAATGAAAAATACCTTGGCAAGTCTATATTGCAATAGCTTTCATGTTTTAAAAAAAATTCTCTTGCCTCAGTAAAATTTAGTTCTAAAATACTTTTTCTGCTCATTTATTGGTTATTCCTTACTTATTTTATCTGATTGTTTATGTTTAATCTTCCCAAACATACACGCATACCCCACTGACCAACCTCAATTTCAAAGCAGACTGTAGCCGACAAATTTTTTTACCGGTAAGCAGATCTTACAGTGATGTTTGCCAAATTTACGATGCCTAGCAATAGCACTTCTTCGGCGAGCTTATCTTGCCTTCGTCTTTATGGCTTTTATTTCCTTTTCGACCTCTTTTTTTGTCTGCATTTAGCGCCTGGTCTGTTTCGCCCGCATTCATTGGTGCGGAAGCCGCTAACAGTTTTTGGGATTTGTTCTTTTATTTTCTCTTTTTTTGGGCCAAATTTACAGTAATATTATAGCGAATAGAGCTTTAGGTGATCTAACAAAAAGGAAAATATCAAAGTTGCTTGGTAGTTTTGGATGAATATGCAAATATAAAATTTGACCACTGAGCGAGAGGCTAAGCGTATTGTTTTAAATTATTTATAAATTTAAGCCGCCAAAAGACGGCTTAAATTTCACCTCTCAAAAACGAAAATTTTATTCGTTCCGTTTTCTCTAGACGCGACGTAAAATTTTCCATCCTTGATAGCTAGCGCATGCGCGTCGTTTGCGCCTTCAAAGCTATAAACCTCCACGATCTTTCTGCTGCGCGGATCAAGCTTTAGGATGCTTGAGTATTGCTTCGAGAGCAGATAAACAAACTCGCCTTGCGCATCCATACCCGTGACGTAGTAGTCGTTTATATCCCTGCCGTCCTTTACGCCGAGAGTCTCGTCGAAGCTCGGTACAAACTCGCTCGAGAGCAGATTGTTGGTATCGCTAAAGCTCGCTATACTCCAGCTTTGCTTTATATTATCCGGCACGCTAGCGACGAAAAACTCGCCGTAGAAATCCGAGTGATCCCAGCTTAGGATATACTGCTGTTTGGCACGCACGGTGGAGTAGCGGTCCTTAAAATCGAGCGTGAAATTTTCATATCCGTCGTGCAGATAGCGCCACGCTTTGTTTGCTTCCTCTTTGCTTTGGTTCGGTGCGGGCTTGAAAAACTCATAGGTTTTATTATAGCTCATGAGCCCTACCGAGCCTTTAAAAAAGCTCGCTGCGACGGTTTCTTCCATCTGCATTATCCAATCGGGTGTGCTTCGTAGATAGCTTTTTACGGTTTTTAGCTCGCCGTCCATTTCGTAGAGCTCGAATTTTAGCGTACCGAGCAAGAAGCTTCCGCTCGCCGCGTCGTAGTCAAGCCCCGTGACGGGATTATTGTTGTTTAAATTTAGCGTTATCTCGCCGCTTTTGCGTAGAGGCGTTAAATTTGTCACTGCGCCATCCGCAGGATTTAGATTAAACTCGCCGCCAAACGCCAGTGTGGCGCACAATAGGGTTAAATTTAGAAATCTTTTCATCTTCAGCCTCACTTCGGTAAATTCGGTAGTTTTGGATTCCAGCTTTCGCGGAAGTCAATTTCGGTCTCCTCCCAGTGATCAAGCTCCCAAAACCACTTTGACGGATCGACGCTCATGCGCGAAGGCGTCGCAGAGGCTAGATAGGGCGGCGGGCCTGCGGTGATAAAGGCCTGCACGCAGTTAAAAGCCATGATGATCGCAAAGGCTGCCACGGCTATCTTGCCTAGCGCGAAGCTCGGCAGAACCGCACCGTATGCGCCCTCTTCGCTTTTTTGCATTATTTTACCTACGTTTTTGCCTAGCAGCAAAATCACGCCCAAAAATATAATGACGCAAAAATGCACCACTACGACCCAAAACTGCGTGTGCGCGCCTAAAATTTCAAGCCCGAAGCCCTGCTTTATGTCGAGGTATCCTCCGCCCGTGCCGTCTAGGCTGTAATGCAAAAAGCCGTCGTATAGCCCAAGGCATGCTAAAAAGAGGATTACGGCTAGGCATTTGACAGCAAATCCGTATCTAACGATCAGCAAAGCCACGAATGAGATCGCTACCATGCAAAATCTCTCGTGCCAGCACATGATGCAGGGACTATCGCCCATACCAAAGCCCAAAACAAGGCATGCGATACCTACGGGCAAAGCGATGAGAGCGAGTGCCGCGAGGGCGAAAAGATTGAAAAATCGCTTTTCATCTTCGCCCCAGCTCGGCAAATTTTCGGAGCCGTTCGCGAAATTTTGATTTTCCATTACTCGCTCCTAAAAATTTCCCATAGGCACGACGGCAAATTTATTCACCCACGCCATCATGATGACGAGTATAGCGATACCCGCGATACCAAAGCCCATAACTGCGCGCTTTTTCTCAGGTCTAAACCACAACAAAAGGCCCGCGACGAAAAACATCAGAACCATTAAAAATTCCATATTTTCTCCTTTCTTACTGAAATTTAATATCGTAAAAATATTACTATTTTGCTTATTAGACGCATATTAAAAATTGTGTTTTTATCAGTGTAAATAAATTTTTTATGAAATTTTATGATACTAAAATAGCCATTTTTAAGAAAATTTTTTCTATTTCAGCTTGATTTAAATTTATCTAAAGCATTTCGATTAGCCTGATTTTGCTTGTGCGAGTCGCGTGATAAAACGCCACGCGATTGAAATTATAAAATTTAGCAAGAAGATGAGCAATGACTTTTAGCGCTGCGGCAGGTAAGTGTGGGGCAATCATCGCTGGGGCGTATCCGTTTTTCTTGCGGCGGAGTGGTCTCTTGCATTATGTCTATCTTCTTACGTTTGGGCTGTATTCTTGCGCCGCGTTTTCCACTACTGAGTCCTCGTTTCGGTAGCGGACGCCGCCTCGTTGATAGCAAGTAATACCTTGCGATCGGTTTATGTCGGTTGCGGATGCTGTTTTATTGTGCAGTTATTTTGGCTTGCATTGCGCAATGAAATTTTGAAATTTTACAAAGCTCGCCCAAGCCGATCGCTTTAAATTTTTGCTCGTTCTTAGTCGCGAAATGTTTGCGCGTGGGCTTTAGGCGGCATGCAGACATCCTCGCGTACTCCCTGCTGAACTATGACGAGCTTTCGTATCCGACGTCAAAAGCCGCCTGCGACGCTTTCGTGCCGCCGTTTTGTAAGATATATCTAGTTTCCTACAACCTAATGTGCTTTTGAAAATCAATCGGGCTTAGCGCAGTATTGCAGGAATTTTTGCGTATCGTAGCGATACTATTTGCCGTTAAATTCCACTATTTTGTCGCCGTGCAGGCACAAGCACGCGCTAGGCTTATAGATCGTCGCGTGAAGTCCGAGGGCTCGCTTTGGCAGTAGAAGCTAAGCGCTTGCATGGGCGTTTGAACATATCTATGGGCGAGATACAGCTCGCCGGTGATCTTTGCGGCGTCTTTTAAAATTTTATCTGCTTCATTCATCTAAGCTCCTTTAAATTTACGCGGGTTGTATTTAAATTTGCACGATTAGGCAATGAAATTGTAGTATCGTGCTACCGCAAAATTTTAAAAAAGGCTATAATTTAGCCAACTTTATTTAAAGGAGAGAAGATGACAAATTTTAGTTTTTGCAACCCCGTGAGGATAGAATTTGGCAAGGGTAAATAGGAGCATATCGGGCAGTATATGAAGGAAGCGGGTGCGAAAAAAGCTCTCGTACTATACGGCAGCGAGCGCGTGCGAAAGAGCGGTCTGATGGGCGTCGTGGAGAGCAGCTTAAAGGCAAGCGGTATAGAATTTACGCAGCTTGGCGGCATAAAATCAAATCCCGTGCTAAGCAAAGTAAACGAAGCGATCAAGCTCGCCAAAGAATTCGGCGCCGATAGCGTGCTTGCTGTGGGCGGCGGAAGCGTGCTGGACTCAGCGAAAGCCGTAGCCGCAGGCGCCTGCTACGAGGGAGACGTGTGGGATTTTTTCACCGGCAAAAATCCTAGCGCCGCGCTTAAAATTTTTGATATCATCACCCTTGCCGCGACGGGTTCGGAGATGAACTGCGGCGGCGTGGTGACAAAGGAGCAGACCAAACAAAAATACGCGATCAGCGCGCCGTGTCTATATCCAAAGGTCTCGGTCATAAACCCGCAGCTGCAAGCAACCGTCAGCCGCGAGTATCTCGTATATAGCGCGAGCGACATCATCGCGCACAGCATCGAGGGGTATTTTACCGCTAGCGTCCATCCGGATATCGTGCGAGCCTATATAGAAGCCAATATCAAAACCGTCATCCGTACGACTGAAATCCTACTCGCAGATCCGAGCGATTACGATGCGCGAGCCGAGTTTGCGTGGGCTGCGACGATGGCGCTAAACGGGCTAACTTGCGTGGGTGTGGGCGGCTTCGGCTATCCAAATCATATGATTGAGCATGCGATGAGCGCGGTCGTGGACTGCGCGCACGGAGCCGGTCTTAGCGTGGTAATGCCTGCGTGGATGAGGTGGTATAAGGATAGGAATTTAAGCGCGTTTGAGCGTTTCGCTCGTGAAATTTTTGGCCTTAAAAGCGCAGACGAAGGTATCACGGCGCTTAAAGTGTGGTTTGATAAGATCGGCACGCCGACTAGCCTCGCGCAGCTAGGCATCGAAGGCAAGGTGCTAGACGAGGTCATAGACGTAGCCGCGACAAACGCCAAAGCATGGAATATGGCGGAGCTCTACAGCCGCGAAAATATCGCTAAAATTCTTGAGCTGGCAAGATAAATTTAAATGGAGTAAATCGGTTTATGGCTTTAGCTCCTTGCTTTGACTTTTGATTTTCGGACGGTCGTTAAATCGTCCGAATTTGTTATTTTGGATTGAGCTCCTTTAATATTTTGCGAGCCGGCTTTGCCTATTTACTTGCTAAATTTGAGAAAGCGGGTCGGTGGATATTCGCAGCTTGCTATTTTATAAATTTTGCTAAAATTCAAAAAATCAAGGAGGCACAATGAGCAAGATAGATGAAATTTGTAAGTATTTGGACGCTAAATTTAGCTCAGACGGCAAGATACAAAGCGATATAAAGGAGCTATTTGTCTACCGAGCAAGCGTGCCGACCGAGTTTTTAACCGGCGTTTACGAACCGGCGCTTTGCATGGTTTTTAAAGGCTCAAAACTAGCCAAAGTCGGTAATGATTTTTACGAGTACGATGAGCAGCGCTATCTGCTAGCCGCTACGCATATCCCCGCCGTTGCAAAGATCAAAGGCTGCCCATATCTAGCCATAAAGATCAACTTTGAGCTAGAAGATATCTTGGGCGTGATCGAGAGTATAGGCGGCGCCGAGAGCAAAAAGGGCGAGTTTGCAGGGCTGGCTCTTGGAGCGGTAGATGATGAGCTGCTTGAAGCCGTATTTAAATTTATCCGTTTGCTAGAGCGTCCAAACGATGCTAAATTTTTAGCAAAGCTCGCGATAAAGGAAATTTTATACATACTCTTAAAGGGCGAAAACGGCGATTTCCTACGCCAATACGTAATGCTAGAAACCATAGAAAACCGCGTCACGCGCGCTGCCAAAGAGATAAAGTCAAACTACGCCGAGGCGATAAATATCGAAAATTTAGCCAAAAAGCTCGGCATCAGCGCATCGTCGCTCTATCATAACTTCAAGCGTATTACGGCGCTTAGTCCGCTTCAGTTTCAAAAAAAGATCCGTCTCGAAGAGGCGAAAAATCTCTTGATAAATCAAAATTTAGACGCCGCAGAGGCCGCATTTGCCGTCGGTTACGCGAGCCCGTCGCAGTTTAATAGAGAGTATTCCAGGATGTTTGGCATGCTTCCTAAGGCGCACGTCTTAGCCATAACGGGCGCTTAAATTTAGTGCGGGCAGGTCTGCTGCCCTCTCATTGATTTTATTTCACAAGCTTCTTTGTCTAAATTTTATATTTTGGACCAGCTTAACTACAAATTTGATCTAAATTTTGCATTTTTTATAACATTTGCAGAAATAGGCAATGATTTTGCAGGATCGTTCTACCTCCTTTTTTTAAAAACCGTTATAATCATTTCAGTTAAAAAATTAAAATTACAAGGAGCAAAAATGCAGTATTTAATCTTAAATGACGGCAACAAAATGCCGATTTT
>NZ_CALKTT010000045.1 GCF_937997535.1 uncultured Campylobacter sp. | reverse complement strand
CAGGTGACGTAATAATTCACAAGCGTGCCGGTGATTTGGTCTTTGCAAAACATTAGTAGAATACCTCTTCGGCAATCGTAAGTTTAGGAAGAAAACCATCAAATTTATTATAGAAATTGCCTGGCGGTAAGATATATCTGCCAAAATAATCTTTTAAAGTGGTTTTATAATCTTTTTTAAGTTCTTCTAGTAAATTTTTACCAACGGATATAGTATATAATCCCAAATCTTTTTCCGAATCTTTAATTTCTGCAATAATTTTAAATTTATCGTCATTTGATTGTAACAATTTATCCCGATTATCTAAAAACTTGTCGAAATGCCCACTATACTGCTCTACAAAAAGCGAAACCTTCCACTCCTGTTTTGGCATAAAATTTTCATTAAATTTTTTAAATAATGTTTGAAATTCCAGGTTTTTAGCGTATTGCAATAAATCTACGCTAGTCGTTTCATTCTTTGTACTTTCAAAATAGCTATCTAAGACATTATAAATTTCGCTCTCTTTTATATTTTGCGATAGAATTTCCTTTATCTTATCCTCTTGCAGATCCGTATCGTGATATGGAAATGATTTACCTTCCAAATAATCAAAAACTATAACTTTTGCAGGCCTATCTGACAAGCCTTCACGATTTACTCTACCCGCAGCTTGAATAATAGAGCCAAAGGGAGCGAACTCTCGAAAACCTATATCAAAGCTAAGATCGACTCCCGCCTCGATCAGCTGCGTTGCAATCAAAATAATCTTTTTACCACTACTTAATTTAACTTTTATCTCGTCAATAATCTCAAATCTGTGAAGTGGAATTTGGTGCGTAGTCAAAAGATAGACGCTATCTTTATTCTCGCTTTTATTTTTTATGACCTCATATAGCTTTTTAGCTTTTGAGATGGTATTTACGACACAAAGCACACTTTTATCTTTATGGGATAAAATTTCATCTTTTAGGATGTCAAAATCGTTTAAATTTGGCTTATAAACGAGCTCATATCTATCCCTATCTCGCTCGTATAAAACAGGGCTTGAAAGCTCGGTAAAATTTTCAAGCTCTGCTGCAATATGAGGCATAGTCGCAGACATAAGTATAAAGTGGATATTGTATCTTTTTGTAAATTCATTAAAAGCGGCAGAAATCGGCTTCAATAAAACTCTTGGGATATTTTGTATCTCGTCTATTATGATAACACTATCTCGCAAAGTTTCTAGTTTTAAATTATCTCTATTGTGATTTGAAAAAAATACGTAAAATAGCTGATTGAAAGTCGTAACGATAAAATTCTCATGCCAAATATCAGCCAAAAATACTTTTTGCATAAACTGCTCTTGCTCATCTTCATTATCTTTTTCTTTATCTCTTTTACTACTTTTATAGCTTGTTAGGTGATGATATTTTAGTACATTTTGATCCGATATTATCTTTTGATATTCGCTATGTGTTTGATCTATAATAGAGGTAAATGGTATAGCTGTTATAATTCGTCTTTTATTGCCTTTTATTTTAGCTATTTGCAGTGCTAAATTTAGGGCCAAAAACGTTTTCCCTATACCGGTGGGCGCTTTAATCAAAAACTTATCTTTTTGCGTATTATGATTAAAATTTTGAAAAATAAGTTCCTTCGCTTTTGTTCTGTATTTGTTTTTACTGCCAGTTTGCTTTGAGGTTATAATATCTTCTATCTTATTAAGATAAAGATCTATTTTTTCTTCACTTAAAATTTCTACATTTTTATAGGATTTAGAAAAAATAGCTTCAAATTTATCTGCCAAAATAAGTCTCGAATAGCGCTTCTTAAAAATAAAGTAGTTATCTAAAATTTGATATTTTTCCAGCTCGGCCTCTAAATCTAAAAAATAGTCAATAAAATCATTGACATCGGGCTTTACCTCTAAATTCGATCTACAAATCACTTCATCTATCTTTTTAAATTTATCTTTTATTTTTGCTTTTATATTGCCTAGTTCGCTAAAGAAAGATTTAAGATCGGGCAAATCGGAATGATGTTTTAGAATAGTAAAAAAATTAGCTAAAAAATTTATATCTTTATCGACTCTAATAAAAAAATATATAAAAGCACTCTCTAGAGTATGCGTTGTTTTTAGCTTTTGTTGGGCTTTTTCGAAGTCCTCTCTTGAGGGAAAATTTTCTACTTCTAAATTTATATAATCTTGAAATCTCTGTGCAATCTTGGCAATATCGTGAAAGGATGCCGTCTCTTTATGATCACTTTCATCAAAACTATCGCTTATATTTTTTACATGAAAATTGTATGATTTTTTAGGATGCGAGTTAAAAGAGTTTGAAATTTGCATTATACAAATCTACAATGATAAATTTCATCGACGCAAACTATCTCGTAAATCTTAATATCTCTAGCTTTTATTTGCTTGTTGGATAATATTAAATTTACGCCCGAAGCAGGAGACCTCTCTGGCGTTAAAACACTCGCAAAACTAATCGGAAAATATAAAATACCTTCTTCAAAATCTATATTTTTTACGTCATCTTGAAGCACGAACGAATCTATATTAATTTCATCAAATTTTTTCTCTTCATATTTTGTTATTTCTATGAATTCGAAATTGCCTGCGAATTCGCTATTACCAAGATAAAATGAAAATTTACAAATTCTATTTTTTAGATTATGAATCACTTCGTCTTCGAGCTTAAATTTATCAATAAAAATTATATACTTAGGATAAATCAAGAGTTCTCTATTTATTGGTTTTTGAGGAGCTCTATTGTCACGCAAACCAAGCGAGATTTTTTGCATATCAAATTTAAGCAAACTATTTAGATGAGACTTTGTAAATTTAGTATAGTCGTTTATATAATTTTGTGAAAAACTCTTTTTCAAAATAGGAGTACATGGGATTACGCTATATTTAAAGTCGTCAAATCTATCATCGTTTAAATAGTTATCTATGCCAAGTACAGCTGCCAACATACTACAAACCGTAGTTTTTGGAGGGATGGGTAAAGTGATATTTTGACTAATCCCCAAAGGATCTCTAAAACAAGCAAATTTACCCCAAATTTTAAATGCAAACATTACAGTTATTTGGCCTCTAAATTTATATTTAAATTTTTAAAATTGTCCAGATACTTTTTAGCCGAATCATCATAAAAAACTACTACTTTTTCTATTTTTTGACTCATATTTTTTAACGACCTTACAAGGGCCGAGAAATTTAATTCACATTCGCTAAAAGTACGAAGCTGTTGAGAGTTCTCATTATCTATATTTACAAGCTCATCAAGTAGCCCTATCATATAAGTATCTTTGTAGATAACCCTTATAAGCATTCTTGGTTTTTGTCCGACTTTACTCCTAGTGTTGAGCAATTTAGTGCCTTGCCACATAGAATCAAGCATATCGGCAACATCTTCTTCGCTCGCATTCGTTTTATCGGCACTTAGAGAATTTATAGTACCATACATTGCAAACAGCCCATAAGGTATATAATTATCGGTTCTAAATGTCTTATTTAAGCTATTGTCTTTACCAAAAGCACCGGTTCCTTGTGATAAAATAGTCTCTGTTTCATTTAGTGATTTAGCCCAAGAAAATTGCACTGTACCTATAATTTGAAGATTGCTTTTGGGTGCCATTCCTCCAAAAAGTCTATTGTCGATACAGCTTAAAAAACTTTCTTATCATCTTTTTCATTTAAAGCACTCTTCAACTCAGCAAATCTGGTTTCTGCCGATTGTACCTGCTCTGCGTTATTTACAAATACGGTTTTACCTTTTCTATATTGCACAGATCATCTCTGATCGTTCTTTTTACTCTAACATCGCTAACGACGGCCCTTCTATCGCTTTCATCGTATCTTGGTGCATTATCGTTTAGCATGTCGCCGTTAGGATTAGTCATTTTTGCATCCCATAAAAATAAAATTTCACTATGTTTTGCCAACTCACTCATTGTCTTCTCCTTGTTTTTGATTTTCTTTTTTAAATTTTGCATAATCATTAAACCCTTTAATGAAAGCGAAAGAAATCTCCTGTTGAGCTACTCTTATATTTTTTGGGTATATAAAATAAGTGGTAACTAATTGTGATAAATCATTATTTTTGGGAGTATTTAGACTAAATAACTTCTCAAAATAGGTTGCTTTATTAAAAATAGCTTTTAAATTTGATTCCGTTATTCTTTTGGTCGATAATCATTTTTTAAACGTCTCGTTCTTTTTTACAACTTTCCCGTTAGGATTATACGAACTATCGATAATACCTTTTGAATAAGCGCCTATTAAATAAGCTCCTTTTATTAAGCCATTCTCAAAATAATCGGGTTGCTCAAGCAATAATTTTTCAAAATATTCAGAAAAAAGTTCCATTCTACATCCTTATTGCATTTATATCTTTTAAAAATTTTAAAACCTTATTTTCGCTTTCTACAAAAATATTCGGATATATTATCCACTCTTTTATGCCATCTTTCAATTTACTTTTATTTTCACCGTCAAACTCTCTAAAGTGCTCAAAACGCTTTAAAACTTCGAGATAACTTATTTTTAAATATCCTAAAAGCAATTTTGCTAAATATATTTTTTCTTGTAAAATTTTATTTTTCAAATTTGCAATGCTATTTGTAGATATAGCAAACTGTTCCGTAATCCTAAAATAATCCTTTAAATATACAAATCTGATATCATCATCCTCGTCTTGAACTCGTTTCATAGCATCCGTAATATGATCTTCTTGCATCAAATTCGCTACCTTTCTTATCCTGCTTGGCAAAACATCTTCAAGAGTAGCAAATATTTTAACAGATAAATTGGTAACATTCACCTCCGTAAAGAATATATCGAGCGTAAAACTATTAATATATTTGAAATTTTCTATTTGCTTATTCAATTTTCTAATAAAGCTCTCTTCCCTAGCAGCTTCATCACTTAAAGTATTTGATTTTTCAAGAAAATTTATCATTTCCCTAAAAATGTCTTCGTTAAAATTTACCATAGACGGAATTATTATATATTCTAATCCTTTGTAATAAAATTTAAGATTGTTTATCGCATACATCCAGCCTTTTTTGACTGATTGTGCTGTATTTTTTGACATAGGAAGACGGATTATGGATTGCTCTTTAAATTTATCATCATAGTTATCCATAGTAAAAAACTTGATATTCGGATCATACCCGCAAGGTTCTTTTTCTTGGGTAACAATATCTATCTGCTCCTTTAAAAAAGCGTTCCCTTTTTTGTCCTCTATATGAGGCTTTACAAATTCATTAAGATAATTTTGCAAAACTTCCGGCATGAGCTCATAAAAACTTTTGCCATTTATAAGTAAAATCAGAAAATAATCGCCTTGCTTAAAGTCTTTCAATCCAAGTTCATCATTTTTGTAGTTATCTATATAATCAAAAACAATCTTTGCTAAACTATGATTTTGTGGATTTGAATAGATTAAAATGGAATTTTGTAAGGTATGCGAGATAGCTTGGAATTTTTTATATAAATCTTTCTCGTTTTGATACTCGTAGTTTGGGTATAAATAATATGAATTACTAGTTCCACCTATCTTTTTTGTAAAAAATGTTTTTATGGTGTCTAATGAAGTTCGTGATAGCCTTGGAGTACTAAGAAGCCTCCCGTTCTCAATTTTAAAATCAATAGCCAAAGTTATATGGTCACTATCCTTAAAATTGGAACTTTTAATCATAGCCTTAACATCGTCGTCACTTAACAGGTTGCCAATTTTATAGAGTTTATGAGCCAATCCCATATTTTATTTTTACCTTAAGTATTTTAATTAATTTTACGACCATTTTACTTAAATATTTCTAAAATTATTCTAGATTTGAAATCAGAATAAGATTAAGGCATTAAGAGGCATATTTTATTGTGATTCAGAAACTAATTGCAATAAATACTGAACTCTATCTGCCCCCAAATTTATGTCAAATATTTTAACATCTACGATAGGGCTAAAAAATATACATAAAATGCACAATATGTATTTTCCCATGCGATTAAGAACCTTTTTGGTTTTCAAATATAACTCCTTATTCTTTTACCTCATTAAAGCACAAAATAAAATATATGTCAAGTTATATTGTTTTAAAGGTTAAAATGCCCTTTTATTTTGATAAAAATCGTGTTATAATGCAGATTAAAGAATAAGGTTTCCCGTTGGGATTTAAAATTATTGTTTTAAAGGTTGTGATCTTGTTCTTTTTGCTTTACAACCTCCAAAACCCCTACTCCGTAGTTCATGCACCCGCTTCCAGCGCCCGTACTAAGGATCAAATTGATTAGTTCTGCATTAGCTACAATTTTCCATCTTGCCTGCCACGCATATACCGGCTCGCGATTGTTGCCATAATAGAATTTCACAGATTCACCCAGCTTTTGCCACAATAAATTTAACTCCATTTCGCCATCATATTTTCGCCCCATAATCGTTTCAAATCGCTGTAAAATATTCGTCTTCATCATCTCTAAATGCCTACTATCTTGCGGCTGCAAATAAACCTTATGCCCCAAAAGCCCGCTTACTGCGCACGCCACGTAGCCTTGCACAATAGCTTCGTTCTCGCAAATTTTATAATTTTTCGCTTTGACGGTAGTTTGCGTAAATAGAATTTCACCCAAGCTTAGCCCGTCTTTTAGCACTGCTAGCGCGATTTTACGTTCAAACTCCGGCTCGCATGAAGCAAATCGCACGCGCAAGTCCTCTCCTCGCAAGATAAAATCAAACACCGTGCGTTTAAAAATTTTACCGCTTGATTCGTGCCTATATCCTACGTGCTCTGAAGCCGGCAAGTAGCGATAAAGAAAGCCCTGAATCAGCTGCGAGAGAGATTTTGTGATTTTTAGATTTTTAGTTGGTAATTTTGCGTTGATGATTAGCATTTGCACTCCTTTGCGCGGTAAAATTTTGCCCAAGGTTCGTGTAAACCTTGGGCAAACGAGCTCTAAGTGGGATTAAAATCCTATCTCTTTGATATCGGCAAACTGCAAAAACGCGCGATAAATTTGTCCGATATTTGCGATACGATTTGCGCGTATCGCGGCATCCTTGACGTTTATCATTACGTTATCGAAAAAATCATCAATCACGCCTTTAAGCCCAAATAGTGAGCGCAGATACCCACTCACGTCGTTTTCGTTGAGCTTAATCGCCCTGAACGCCACATTTAGCGCACGCTCAGCGTCGTGTTCGAATAGGTTTTCGTCCACCGCGCCTATTTTTTCGTCCTTGATGATATTGGCTAGGCGCTTAAAGGTCGCAAAATTTTCCCCGAAATCCGTCGCTGCTGCGATCTCGCCCAGAGCTTTTATAGCCTTGCTTAGTCGTAATAGATCGTTTTCGCCGCTTGCGATGCACGCCTTGATCACGGACGGATTTATCTCGTCAAAAATTCCATATAACCTATCTTTTATAAAATCCAATAGCTTAGAAATGTCAAATTTCTTATAATTTGGCGCCAGCTTCTGCGCCATCACATTTGCATCAAAGCTCAATCCTTGATTTAGTAAAATTTTAATTAGCCCCGTAGCTGCACGGCGAAGCGCATACGGATCTTTATTGCCGTTTGGAACTTTATTGATGCTAAAAAGCCCCAGGAGCGTTTCAAATTTCATAGCCACAGCGATTACGCTACTAAATACACCGCTTGGCAGCTCGCTATCCTCGCCGCTAGGCAGATATTGCTCGCGTATCGCGCGGCATATATGCTCTGCTAGTCCAGCGTGTGCGGCATAGTAACTACCCATAATGCCTTGAAGCTCGCTAAATTCGCCCACCATCGTGCTGCTAAGATCTGCTTTACTAAACATTACGGCATTTTCTATATCCTGCGCAAAATCCTTTTTGCCGATCTCCGCCTCAATCTGTGTAGCATAATCCGCGCTCAGTGCCTTTGCTACGGCTAGCTCGCGCACTTGCTTATCATAAACCGAGCCAAGGGCTTGCATATAGGAAATTTGCTTAAGTTTTTCAGGGCTAAATTCCGCTTGCAAATCGCTCTTCCAAAAAAACATAGCATCGCTTAGGCGCGCGCGTAAAACTTTTTCATTGCCGCGTACCACTAGCTCGTCATCATCGGTGATCGCATTGCTAACGACAACGAAGTGATTGCTTAAGTTTTTACCCTCGAAAACGGGAAAATAGCGCTGATTCTCCTTCATCGAAGTAATGATGACCTCTTTTGGTACGCTTAAAAAATCTCGCTCAAAACTGCCTAGTAGCGCCGTCGGATACTCAGTGATAGCCGTTACTTCATCCAGCAACGCAGGATCGACCTCGATCTTAAAGCCATGCTTTTTTTCGAGCTTTGCAAACTCGCTTAGAATTTTATCTTTTCTTTTTTGCTCGCTTAAAATTACGCCGTTACGCTCCAGCAGTGCGAAATAATCTGCGGCGTCTTTAAATTTAATCGCTTCATAGCCAAATTTTCGGTGCGGAAAAAATGCAGCCGTGCTTCTTACGCCATAAATTTCAAAATCTACGTTCTCTCCGCCCAAAACGCAGGCTATGCTTCTTATCGGACGGATAAACTCAAACTCACCGCTACCCCAGCGCATTGCGCGTCCAAAATTTAGCGATCGTAAAAACTCCTCTATCATTTCGCCTAGGATTTCACGACTATCACGCCCCTTTTGCACCGCAGCGTGGTAGAGCACCTCTTTGCCGCCTATCTGCCGAAATTCCAGCTCGCTTTCGCTTATGCCGCATTTTTTAGCAAAACTTAGCGCTGCAGGGCTCCACGCGCCGTCTTTGAGCGCGACGGATTTTGGCGCGCCCGTGCTTATGATCTGCGCATCATCGCCGCGTTGTGGAAAATCCTCGTGAAATAGCACAAATCTACGCGGGCTAAATTCGAAGCGAAAGTCGCTATTTATGCGGTTAGCCTCAAGTACCGCGCGCCATTTTGGCGCGATATTCGCACGCTCTTTTAAAAACGGGATCGCAGGCAGCTCCTCGACCCCAATCTCAATGAGTAGTTCCATCTTTATCCTTTTTTCGTTGATTTCGTTTTTCGTTTTTCTCCATCATTTCGCGGTTAAATCCTACGATCATAAATATCATAAAAAGCACGAAAAGTGCGGTTATAACGGCGTGTATCATTCTACTATAAATTCCTTTTGCCCTTTATAAATCGTAAAATAGGCATTTTTAAATTCTAAATTTTTGCCGTTTTGTACAGGAGCGCTTTTGCGAAAAATTCTAAACTCTCCCGCGCTTTTTAGATCAATTATGCCGTCTTTAACGTCGCCTTTGATCGTGCTTATCACATCTCCTGCGCGCAGCTGCCGCACCGATGCGCTAGGCAAAACGTATGGCGCGATAGAGCCTACGTTGCCGCTTCTAGATACGATCTCAAAATCGTCGATTTCAAAGCTTTGCTTATAAAATTTCGTCTTTTTTACTAGCAGATCGAGTTTATCGCCTAGCTGCAGCCCGCTGCCGCCATAGACAAAAACTCCGCTTCCATCTTGGGAGATCGCAAAGCCGTGGCGGTTTGTAAAGCTCACGACTGCGCTTTTTATCAACACAGGCTCACTTATAATGCGCCCATAAAGCTCCTCTATCGTGACGGTCTTTGCGGCACTAGCAGTATTTTTAGCTAAAAATTCTTGCTTTTTCGGCGTAGATTTTAAAGCGCCCCCGTCCGTCAGAATGAAGCTAATCGGGAAATGATCCGAAGCGGTAGAGGATTTAGCAACAGCGAAGCTGTCCTTTTTATATCCAGGCTCGCTACTAAAAAAATCGTCGCTAAGCAAGATATGATCTAGCACTGCGCCGCTTTCATGAGATTCACAAGAGCCAAAATGTTTTAGCTGCGAGCAGGGATGTAGCGCCCATAAATCACTAAATCCGTCGGACTCGATAAGCTCGTTTAGCAAAGAATTTCGCCCGAAATTCGTATTAAAATCTCCCGCTACGATAGCGCGTTGGTGCCCTTGCAAAACCTCGCGTAAAAAGGCGAAATTTCGCCTGCGCTCGCTTAGCGGATTGCGTGCAGAGAGCATATGTACGACATAAAAGCTAAAATCAGTGCCGCCAAGCGCAAAATCAGCGCGCAAAATATCTCGTGTTTTAAGCTCTGTCGGGCGGTAAGTTTTTTGAAATTTTATCGGTATGCGCGACATCACCGCCACGCCCGCAGGTGCAGTCTGCGCGCGAGAAAAAGCGTAGAATTTATAGCCCGCCTTCTGCGCAAGTGCTTTTAGCACCGCTTCGTTTTCGATCTCTTGCAGCCCCAAAATATCGGCATTAAGCGCGCTTATCTCGTCCGCTACCGCTTGCAGCTTGCGCTCGTATTTTTGCTCGCTCCAGCTTCCGCGCCCGATCTCAAAATCCGCGTACTCCGTGCCGTCGTTTACGCCGTCGAATAAATTTTGCACATTAAACGATGCGATCTTCAGCTCCGCCGCACTCGCGCCGCAGAAAAACATCGCAAAAAGTAGCGCTAAAACTCGCAAACCGCGCTCCTAAAGTCGAATTTATCGATGTTTTGGCGGATCGCTTCGTAGGTTACGATACCCACGCTGGTGGCTAAATTTAAACTGCGCCCCGCCCCGCTCATCGGGATCGTGATGCAGTTTTCGCGGTTTGTGCGCATGATCTCAAGCGGCAGCCCGTGCCCTTCAGAGCCGAAAATCAAAAAATCGCCGGGCTTGAATTTCGCCTCGTAGTAGAGCTTGTTCGTCTTCGTCGTCGCAAAAAAGAAGCGCTGTTTAAATTTCTCGTTCGCCACCATAAACTCATCCCAATTTTCCCAAATTTTAAGATCTAAATTTGCCCAATAATCGAGTCCCGCGCGGCGCAGATGCTTATCGTCGATGAGGAATCCTAGCGGCTTAATCAGATGCAAAGGACACCCAGCATTGACGCACATACGCCCGATGGAACCGGTGTTTGTGTGGATCTGCGGATATACTAACACGATATTAAACATCAAAAATCACCGATTTTGAACGGGTAGAATTTTGCGATTTAAAATTCCGCGAGACAAGGTTTTGAGATTTAAAATTTTGCAAAGCCAAATTACGCGGCTTGGAATTTTGCGCAGTAAAGCCTTGCAAATTTAAATGGGCAAAATTCCATAATTTGAAATTCTGTGAAATAAAATTTAGGTCCGTGATTTTGCGATACTGCAGGACTTTAGATCTCTCCTTGCAGCGACACGGCTCTTGCATTTTTTTGTGGTGCGGCGAGGCAACTGCTCCCATAGCACAGGACGCGCAATACGGCTCGCTAAATTTTGCTTTAATGCGTTTAATATGACGCAGGCTGTGAGATTTTGTGCCAAGATGCCCTAATCTGCAAAATTTCATCTCGCTGTAATGCGAGCCGTGAAATTCCGTCTCGCTGCTGCACGGCTCGTATAATTTCTCGCCGCAGCGATGCGATATGCGAAATTCTCTCGATCCATAAAACTTCGCCTCTTGGGCTTTTTCAGAGTGGCGGCACGATGGATGAAATTTTAATAGGTAAAATTCCACGTCATAAAATTCTACTGGGCCAAGCTTTTCGCTATGAAATTTTACGCCGCAAAAATTTAAATTTCGCTCATCGCAAAAGATAAAATTTCGCGCAGTAAAAATCATGAGATTTCGCCTGCGATCAAAGCAAAAAGCGCGCTTTTGCAAATACGCAGCATTCTTGCAAAACGCGTAAATTTCGTCGCGACGATAGAATTTTTTCATAAAACTAGCTCCTAAATAAAACGGCGATTTTACAAAAATCTCTCTAAATTTACGCTTTTAAAGCCGCTACAAATGCCCTAATCTCCGCTTCTTGCAGCCTCTCGATCTCCTTGCCGATCGCAGCGCCGCGCAGGTTGCGAGCGACATCCGCAGCGCAAATCAAGCTCTTAAATTTCTTATCCCAAATCCCAAGCCGCTTCGCTGCTTGCACCCTACCTTTACAATACAGCCCGAGCCACTGCTTAAGCGGCATTTTTAGAGCGATTTTGCATAGCTGCTCGTCGCTTACCCGCTTAAAAAACGGCTCGCTAAGTAGCCTTTTATAAAGAGAATTTAGCCCTAAATTCTTTAAAATCTTATTTTTATCTAATCCTAAAAAATTCAAAAACGCATATAAAAAAAACATTTCATTTCTTACGAAAGATTCGCCGCGCTCTATGAATTGCATCAGTCGCTCGTGCGTACGCGTATCAATCTGCAATCCAAAAACCCGCTCATAAAGCCCTAGCTCTTGCATTAGCATCATCCCGTATCGGTGCGCAGGTGCACGAAAAAATTTAATCAGCTCCGCTTTAATGCGCTCGCAACTAAGATCGCTAGCGTCGATACTACGCATGAGCTCTAAGGTGCGCGGCTCGGCGCGAAGCTTAAATCTTGCAGCAAACTGCACCGCGCGATACACCCGCAAGCTATCCTCCACGAAAGTGTGCGGATCGACCACTCGCAAAATCCTCGCATGCAGATCCGCAAGCCCGCCGTAAAAATCGAGCACTTTGCCGCTTATAGCGTCTATCATCATCGCATTGATCGTAAAATCGCGCCGCCTACTAGCATCGCGTTCGTCCGTAGCCAAAGCGACACTAAAGCCCTTGTGCCCGACACCCGTCTTGCTTTCGGTGCGCGGAAGCGAGATGTCGAAGCTTTTATATTTATAAACGAAGTAGCTTTTGCCGACGCCCTGTGCGCCGAAGCCATGCATAATTTGCTCGAAACGGCGCGGATCCACATCGTAAAGTTCCACATCCACATCAGCGCTCGCCCGCCCCAAAAAATGATCGCGCACGCAGCCGCCTACCAGATATATGCGTGAGCTAAATTTTTTAAGATAATCTAAAAGCGCGATGAAATCGTTATTTTGATAGATTTTCAAGTCGGTTTTCGATACTTGCAAGCAAAAATTCCATAAATTTTAAATTTAACTCCACGCGCGCGTTCAAATCGCCCTTCTCAAAAGCGTTCAGCCCCTCAAAAAGCACTAAAATCCGCTCTTTTATCGCGCTCAAAAACTCCGCTTCGCTTGAAATTTTGAAATCTGCATTTGCGAGATATTTTGATTTGTCGCCCGCTTGTCTCGCGGCCCCGAGATGTCGCGCTTCCTCAGGCTGGTGCAAGGCGGAATTTTGAGCACCATAAGAGGCAAAACCTCCCGCTTGCATATCCTGCGCGGTGGAATTACGAAGCTGCGGCGTGGCGAGCTCATCACCTCGCACCCCAGGCATCGTAAAATTCTGTGACTGAGAAACGAAATTTTGCTGCTGCGTGGCAACATTGCGGATATTTAGCACGGCGGAATTTTGAGCTTGAAGCGACGAAAAATCCTGCTTTTTAGAATGCGCCGTACCGAAATAATCGTCAGCTTCGTTTTCTTTGAAATCAGAGCCAGACCCAAAATCGTCATTGCTTAGCTCCTTAAAATGCGCGCCTAAAATACGAGGCGTCAAATCTTGCTCACTTTGGGAGTCGTCATCCGTAGAATTTAGCGCTAATTCAAAATCTTTACTTTCAGCAGAGCTTTGCGCCATGTTTGCGTCCCTGCTTTGCGCCGAAACAAACCCATTCATATCGCTGCCTAAACTATCGTAAATTTCGCCTGCAATGCCCGATAAATCACGAAAGCTTTCGTCAAATTTTGCGGCGGAGCTTTTTAAAATTTCATCGTTTGCAAAGGTTGAATTTGCGGAATCTTTGCCGCTTGCAGAAGCAGAATTTTTAAAATTCTCTCCGTTTGGGGAGGCGGAAGCCGCAGAATTTTGACCGCCTGTAAGATCAGAGTTCTTAAAATTCTCCTCGCTGAAAAAAGTAAAATTTTCATCTTTTACAGCAGATTTTTTTAAAGTAGCGTCCGCTGCAAATTCCGTGCTGCTATGTGCAGAGTTCCTGCGTGCCAGGGCATTTGAACGATCTAGGGTGGAATTTAAAGCGTCCGATGAAACAAAGCGCGAAGTGAAATTTTTGGTATCCAAGGAAGTAAAATTTTGCGCGTTTGGTGAGGCGATATCCGGCGCAGATATAGAATTTAAGGCATCAGGTGCAATGGGAACTGGCGCAAAAGAAGTGGGGCTTAAAGCATACTGCGAAGTCTGCGCTTCTGCTTCAGCGCTGTTTGCATTCACAGCCCCCTCTTGCTGCGCCGCCAAATCTTGCGCGCGCTTTTGTGCTTTCATCTCATTTACTGCTTCGATGATATCTTCCAGTTCATTTTCATACATCAATTAGCCACCTCTTAAATTCCGCTTGTTTGCTCGCATCGACGCTTAAAAAGCGCTCCAGCATCGCCATATTGACGCCAGAGCTTACTCGATGATTTAAATTTAGCCGCGCAAAAAGCACCGCCGCATCGCCATCTTGCGGATTATCGCGTAAAATACCGCGACAAATCTGCATTGCGCCGTAGATATCGCCTTTTTTCTCAAGCTCCATAGCGTATGTTAGTGCGCCATTCAAAGCTGGCTCCTAAGCCTTAGCCGCGTAATCTGCGATGATCGAGCCGATCTCTGCGGTCGAGCAAATTTCTTTGGCATCGTACTGCGCGATGTCCTTGGTGCGGTATCCGTCGCGAAGCACAGCGCGCACGGCAAGCTCGATCGCAGCTGCGGCTTCATTTTCGCCGAATGCGTATTTTAGCATCATCGCAGCGCTTAAGATCGTAGCGATCGGGTTTGCGATCCCCTGCCCCGCGATGTCGGGCGCGCTGCCGTGGATCGGCTCGTAAATTCCTACCTTGCCGCCGATACTCGCACTCGGAAGCAGCCCGATCGAGCCGCAGATCATACTCGCCTCGTCGCTTAAAATATCGCCGAACAAATTCTCCGTCAAAATCACATCAAACTGCGCAGGCGCCCGCACGAGCTGCATCGCGGCGTTATCTACGTACATAAATTCTAAATTTATCCCCGCATAATTTTTGGCTAGCTCGCTTACGACCTCGCGCCACAGCTGGCTTGTTTCAAGCACGTTAGCCTTATCCACGAGCGTTATCTTTTTGTTTCGCAAAAGCGCAGCCTCAAAGGCAACTTTTGCGACGCGCTCGATCTCAGAGACGTTGTAGCACATCGTATTTAGCGCATCCTTTTCGTTTTTAACGCGCGGCTGCCCGAAATAAATCCCGCCCGTAAGCTCGCGCACCACCATTATATCGACGCCTTTGATGATCTCCGGCTTTAGCGTCGAAGCGTTTATTAACTCATCAAAAATCATCGCAGGGCGCAAATTTGCAAACGCTCCAAGCTCTTTGCGGATTTTAAGCAGCCCGCTTTCAGGTCGTAGTTCACGCGGCAAGCTGTCCCATTTCGCGCCGCCGATCGCACCGAAAAGCACCGCATCGCTCGATTTAGCGGTATTTAGTGTTTCATCCGGAAGCGGAACGCCCATAATATCGATCGCCGCGCCGCCCATCAAGCGGTAGTCAAAATTTAGCTCAAAGTTAAATTTATGGCTTACGGCATCCAGCACCTTGATCGCTTCTTCGATGATCTCAGGGCCGATTCCGTCGCCTTTTATCACGCATACGTCGTACTTTTTCATCCAAATTCCTTACAAGTTTATCTTTGTTTTTGCATAATTTATCGCTCCCCCGGCATCGAGGAGTTTTTGCATAAACTCGGGGATCGCGCCGAATTTATACTCAGTTTTTTGAGTTAAATTTTTAATTAAGCCGCCCTTCAGATCAATGCTAAGCTCGTCGCCCTGCGCGATCTTATCCGTCTCGTCGCATTCGAGGATCAAAAAGCCCGTATTGAAGCTGTTTCGATAAAAAATCCTAGCGAAGTTTTTTGCGATCACGCATGAAATTCCGGCGGCCTTAAGCGCCATCGGAGCGTGCTCGCGCGAGCTGCCGCAGCCGAAATTTTTCCCCGCTACGATGATGTCGCCGCGAGCGATTTTGGACGAAAAATCCTTGTCCGCATCCTCCATGATGTGCGTCGCAAGCACCGCCGCATCGGAGGTATTTAGGTAGCGCGCCGCGATAATGATGTCGGTGTCGATATCATCTCCGAATTTCCATACTTTTGCCATATTTCCGCCTTAAATTTTAAAATAGATGCACGATTTTACCGACAAATTTATTAAAATCCGCTCAATCGCTCCGATATGATGGTGGAATTCCTCGCCTAGAATTTAGGGCTAAATTTAAACGCCAAAGCGCAGAGATAGGAAGTGCGTAGGCGTTAAATTTTAAAGCGGCAACGTGAAGGAGGCGGAATTTCGGTGCGCTAATTTTCGTCTTGCGAACGCGGAATTTTAGAGAGCAATCTTAAATTTAGCTAAAAATATAACCTAAATTTTAAAATTTAGCCTAATTTTTAGGATTTGAAAAATTATTAAATTTAGACTATTTGCGCCGTATATAAGGAAAAATAAAGAGCGTTTCGGTATAATCCGATTTTCCAAAACAAATACACAACGACACAAGGAGATTTTATGGCGAGCTCAAAAGACGCCCTAAGCCCCATCGAGCAATTTTTCGACGACAATCAAAAAAGCTACATCACCTACGAAAGACTGATAAAATTTTTCGACAAAGCCCCCACCGCGACGGCCGTTAAGAAGGTCGAAGCGCTTACGAAAAAATTTGACGTCGAGCTGATCTCCGCCGCAGAAATCTCCAAAATCAAAAATTTAGAGGACGCGAAACTCAAAGAAGCCACGCAAAAAAAGCTGCTGGACGAGGGCTGGGATGAGGAGTTTGACCTATCCAGCGACGTCGAGCTTTTGGAGTGGAGCCGTTCGGACAGCCCGGTGCGGATGTATCTGCGTGAAATGGGACAGATCCCGCTGTTAACGAAAGAAGAAGAGATCGAGATCAGCAAAAAAATCGAGCTCGGCGAGGACATCATCATCGACGCGTTTTGCTCAGTGCCGTAC
Source organism: uncultured Campylobacter sp. (assembly GCF_937997535.1). Taxonomy (GTDB): domain Bacteria; phylum Campylobacterota; class Campylobacteria; order Campylobacterales; family Campylobacteraceae; genus Campylobacter_B. Next base: position 1,445 of record NZ_CALKTT010000045.1, on the reverse strand, counting down.
TTAATAGATTTCATTTTAGACTATAAAGAGCCACTCATCAACCGCGAGCGCCGCGTCAAGGAGCTTTTCAAGAGCTTTGACGACAGCGACGAAGAGGGTGAAGAGGAGGACGAAGAGGAACTATCGGAGGAGGATTACGACGACGAGGAGGATGAGGAGAGCGCGGACGAGGCGAAGCAAAGGCGATCCAAAAAGAACGATAAGCGTGCTCTAAAGGTCATTGAAAGCTTTAAGGCTCTTGAAAAAGCCAAAAAAGACTGGATGAAATTCGCCGAGAAAAACGCCGAAGCGATTAAGCAGAGCAAGGGAATTTTATCGAAGCTAAACTTGGCATTTAAAAAGAAAATTTTAAAAGAAAAGCTCATGGATCTGGGGCCTACGAGCAAGCTCATCACCGAGATCGTAAAATCGATGGAGACCGCGCTAAAAAGCGACGAGGGCTTTGAAAAGGAGCTCAAGCGCCTAGAGTACAAGCTGCCGATGTTTAGCGCCGAACTGCGCGAAAATCACAAAAAAATCCTAAAAGATATCACAAAGCTCAGCAAAGACGACATTATCGCGCGCGTGCCGGAAGCTACGATGGTCTCGACCTACGTCGATATAAAAAAGCTCTTTTTGACAAAAGAAGCGAGCAAAAAAAGCTTCAACCTCGAGCCCGAGCGGCTAAAAGAAATTTTAGAGCAGATCAAGCGCGGCAAGCGCATCAGTGATAACGCAAAGGCGCGCATGGCGAAGTCCAACCTGCGCCTGGTCGTCTCTATCGCCAAGCGCTACACCAACCGCGGGCTGCCGTTTTTAGACCTCATCCAGGAGGGCAACATCGGGCTCATGAAGGCGGTGGATAAATTTGAATACAAGCGCGGCTATAAATTTTCGACATACGCGACGTGGTGGATCCGCCAAGCGATCAGCCGCGCCATCGCCGATCAAGCGCGCACGATCCGCATCCCGATCCATATGATTGAGACTATAAATCGAATTAATAAAATCACGCGCAAATATATGCAAGAAGGCGGCAAGGAGCCCGATATCAACGTCATCGCGCAAGAGGTAGGTCTTAGCGTCGATAAGGTAAAGCAGGTCATCAAAATCACAAAGGAGCCGATCAGCCTAGAAGCGCCGATCGGAAACGAGGACGACGGTAAATTCGGCGATTTTGTCGAGGACAAAAGCTCGGTTTCGCCGATCGAGCAAATTTTAAAATCCGATCTCAAAGAGCAGATCGACGATATCTTAGAACAGCTCAATGACCGCGAGCGCACGGTGATCCGCATGCGATTCGGACTACTTGACGACGAGAGCGACCGCACGCTCGAAGAGATCGGCAAGGAGCTCAACATCACTCGCGAGCGCGTCCGCCAGATCGAAAGCTCGGCGATCAAAAAGCTAAAACACCCAAAGATCGGCCGCAAACTAAAAACCTATATCGAGAGCTAGAACAAAAC
>NZ_CALKTT010000044.1 GCF_937997535.1 uncultured Campylobacter sp. | reverse complement strand
CCAATTTCTCGTTATTATCATTTAAACTGCTCCAATAATCTAATATCGCCTTCAAATAGCGAGCGCAGATCGGGGATACCGTGCAGCAGCATCGCGAAACGCTCGACACCGAGCCCGAATGCGTATCCGCTGACGTTTTTCCAGCCCACCGCTTTAAAGACGTTAGGATCGACCACGCCGCTGCCTAGCACCTCGAGCCAGCCCGTCTGCTTACAGACGCGGCATCCCTCGCCGTGGCAGAAAATACAGCTGATATCGACTTCGGTGCTTGGCTCCGTAAACGGAAAGAAGCTCGGGCGGAAACGCACTTTCACGTCTCCAAACATATAGCGCAAAAATTCCTCTAAAACGTATTTTAAATTTGCGAAGCTCACGCGGTCTCCCTGCTCGACTACGAGACCCTCCACTTGATGAAACATCGGCGTGTGGGTTAGATCCATATCGCGGCGAAATACCGCGCCGGGGGCGATCATGCGCACCGGCGGAGCTTTAAATTTCTCCATCGTGCGGATCTGAACGCCGCTGGTGTGCGTGCGCAGCAGCCGCCCGTCATTTAGATAAAACGTATCTTGCATATCGCGTGCCGGGTGGTATTTGGGTAAATTTAGCGCTTCAAAATTATGGAAGTCGTCCTCGATGAGCGGGCCGCTTTCGACGCTGAAATTTTGCGCGATGAAGTAGTCTATGATCTTATCCATCGTCTCCATCACCGGATGCAGCGCGCCGCAGTTTACGTTTTCGTTAAAAAGCGTGACGTCGCTCGCTTCATTTTTCATCGCCTCTTTTTGCTCCGCCTCTTCCAGGCTCGCCCTTTTTACAGCGATGAGCTCGCTGAAATAATCGCGCTTTTCATTCGCGCTTACGGCAAGCTCTTTTTTCTGCTCGGGCGCTGCGGATTTGAGCTCGGAAAAAAGCGCCGTTATGATGCCTTTTTTGCCGAAAAGCTCCAAGCGCACGGCTTCCAGCTCGCTTAAGCTCGATGCAGCGTCGATTTTTGCTTTAATCTCTTGCAAATTCTATCCTTGTGGTTAAATTTAATGGCGCGATTGTAGTTAAAATTTGATAAAAGCTAGGTAAATTTGCGTGTTTGGATTTTTTGGCTATAATCGCGGCTAAATTTCAACCCTCATAAAAGGATCTAAAATGAACGTCTTTGAAAAGATCGTAAACGGCGAAATCCCGTGCAACAAAGTGTTAGAGAACGATGAATTTTTGGCTTTCCACGACATCAACCCAAAAGCGCCGATCCACATCCTGGCGATCCCTAAAAAATGCTACGAAAACTTCCAAGTAACGCCTCCCGAAGTGATGAGCAAAATGAGCGCTTTCATCCAAGAAGTAACTCACAAAATGGGGCTTGATAAGAGCGGATACCGTCTTGTTTGCAACTGCGGCGAAAACGGAGGTCAAGAGGTGATGCATCTGCACTTCCATATCCTCGGCGGAATGAAGCTGCCGTGGGATCACGTAAGCGACCGCAATACCGAAGAGAATTTTTAAGGCTCGAACCAAATTCTATTAAAATCAAAATTCCGTGAAATTACAAAATTTTGCGGAATTTGCGAAATTCTCTGAAATTTTTAAAATTCCGCTTCATTTATAGGCACCGGGGTTTTAAAAATAATCAAAATAGTAAAACTATAAGCTAAAATTTATCATCAGACGCTAAAAAGCAATATAAATTTATCACAGACGATCTCTTTTAGCAAATGCCACTCTTTAGCTACAAAGCCTTAGCTCTTAGAATTTTTACGGCTATGAAATTTGAAATCGACAAGAAATTTTAACGACGCAGCAAAATTTTAAATGAGACCGAGCTTTATAAAAAGAGTTATGTTTTTACATGGCGAATGGGTTAAATTTCAACGATATGAAATTTAAAACCTACATGAATTTTACTTTGGATGAGCGATTCGGCTTTAGTTTTCAAGCAAAATTTAAAATTTTAGCGTGAAATTATAATCTTAGAATTTTAAAAATTTAAATAGTAGATTTAAGTTTTAGGGGCATGCGCCCCTAAAAATTTTGAAAGGATTTGCAAGGATTATTTGCTTAGCATTGAGCTTAGCATCCATAGGCGTTTTTCATAATCGCCGTAGTGATCCTGCGCAATATTTGAAGTCGTATCGTCGCCCTCTTCTTCGGCTACTTCTTGAAGCTTTTTAAATTCTTTTACCAAATACTCATAGGCTTTTTTAACATCCTCGAGTACCTCAGATACGCTATAGCTGTCTTTTACGCTAATCGGAGCGTCTTTTGAAAGCTCAATTAGATCCTTAGCCTTAGTTACGGCCTTGCCACCTATTTGAAGCGCGCGCTCGGCCATATCGTCGAAGAGCTCGCCCATCTCGTCGTATGCTTTCTCGGTGTAAGCGTGAACCTGCGCGAATTGTAAGCCCTTAACATTCCAGTGATAATCGTGGAATGCAACAAAGAACGCATGAGCGTCCGCCTGAAGTTTGTTTAGTTGTTTTACCGTTTTTGACATTGTGTCTCCTTTATTTAAAATTGCTGTAATTATAGCAAGATTTGCTTAAATTATAATTATACTAAGTAATAAATTTTATTTTTTAGTGAAATTTTGAAATTAAATAGCTTTTAAATTTATCTACAATTTTTTTGAAATTTCAGCTATGCTGCATTATAATGCCGCATTATGAAAAACAAATTTATGATAACCATAACCGACCTTAATGGCTCTAGGAATTTTTTGCTCTCGCAAATCATCAAAAAGATTGCGTTATATTTGGTGCTATTTGTTTTTACCGTTTTCATCACGGGTGCGCTATATATCAGGTATCTGGGCTCTAAAATCGACAGCCTTTCGCGAACCAAAACCGAGCTTAACGAGCTAAATCAAAAACTTCGCGACGGTATCGCGGCAAGTCAGATGGAATTTGAAGCCATCGAGGGTAAAATTTCGGATTTGGAGCATCAGTTTGGGCTCGATCCTGAGGAGGATGAGCGCGCGATCGATCGCCTATCTCACATCAAGCCTACTTCCGAACAAGAGATCAAAGAGCGCGCGCAAAAGATCATCAACGAAAAATTCTCTGACGCGCTGATAAAAGAAATTTTTATGCAGATTCCAAATGGCAGGGTCATGCGCACTCATCAGCTCAGCGAGAAATTCGGCTGGCGCAACCATCCCATCTTAAAGCGCAAGCAGTTTCACCCAGGCGTTGATCTACGTACGCCGCCTAAAACGCCTATCTACGCGCCTGCAGACGGTATCATCCAATACAGCGGCGCTGGCGCTACTGGCTATGGCAATCTAGTCGAGATCCGACATAATTACGGCTTTACGACACGATATGCGCATTTGGATTCAAATTTAACTCGCAAAGTAGGCGAGTTTGTAAACAAAGGTGATCTCATCGCTTTTAGCGGCAACACCGGACTTAGCACCGGACCTCATCTGCACTACGAGATTAGATTTTTGCAGCTGCCGTTAGATCCGCTAAATTTTATCAACTGGAACGAAAAAAATTACAAAGAAATTTTTACTAAGGAGGAAGATGTCCCATGGCAATCTTTAATAAAGGCGATGCAAACACCGCTCAAACAACAATAATCTCGTCAGGCACGCTCATCAAAGGAGAGTTGCACCTGTCGTGCATTTTGCATATCGATGGTAATGTCGAAGGCGACGTGATCTCCGATAACACCGTCGTCATCGGTAAAAACGGTACTGCGCGCGGCTCGATTAGGGCCAAGCATATCGTAATCAGCGGCAAATTTTTCGGCAATATCGAAGCCGAGCTCGTCGAGCTGCTAGGCGGCGGTGTGCTCGTAGGCGACGTGCTATCACAAAGCTTCGGCATCGAAGTCGGCGCAAAATTTAATGGAAAAAGCGCGGTAAGCGGCGGCGATCAAGCCCTAGTCATCAATGGCAGCGCAAGCGAAGACGTCAAGCTTATCGACAAAGCTCTAGGTGAATAAATCGCGCACATTTAGAATTCTTAGAATTTTAAAAAAGCTTTAGCTAACGGGGTTTTAGAATCTGATTGATATTAAAATTTTAAAATTTCTAGCCTTTGGAATTCTTAGAATTTTAAAGATTTTTATATTTGCGAGGTCTTAGAGTGGCATCAATCTTAAAATTTGGAATTTTAAAAAATTCCAAATTTTAAAATCCTCACAACCAAAATTATTGAAATTTTTAAGCTTTGAAATTTTCGAAATTTTAAAGCTTAAATATACTTAAAATTTTAGAATTACGCAGATCGTAAAACCCTAAATTCTAAAATTTTGCACTTGCACGGGGTTTTGAAATTTTGTTTGTAAGCCGGATTTTAAAATTCGCGCCCGACTGAATTTAAAATTTTAAAATTTCACTGCAGAATAACGCATGGACGCAAAATTTCTGCTCGCATAGACTTTAAAAGCTCGCATAAGTTTTAAGTTTCGCAGAAGCTATGTAAGCAAGTATAAATTATCTACGTCGAATGTTTTGACTCATTATAGCTCTTTGTGCCACCAGCTTAAAATATCCGCGAGGTGATAAATTCCGCGGACTGAGCTAATTTAAGCCCATTATTAGATTAGTTATGTATAATGCGATTTCTTTTTGTGGACAGATGGGTGAGTGGCCGAAACCACACCCCTGCTAAGGGTGCAGCTTCTAACCGGGGCTCGAGGGTTCAAATCCCTCTCTGTCCGCCACTACCTTAGAATTTAAATCAATTAAATTTCACTTCCGTGATTCAGCCGATTTCAGCCTCCGAGGATACTGCCTAAAAGCAGCACTGGCATCATTAGCGGCATTACGATGAGTCCTTGTATGTCAGTATCCATTTTCGCATCGCGCTCGCTTTTGATCCCGCTATCGACCGCTATACGCGCAGGGTACTCGATCGGCACGCCTAGGCGGTGCGATCTGCGTAGCTCGTCGTGATCTTTTAGGCGCTTAAAATATTTGCCTTCGATCAGATAAGGGTAACGAAACGTAGAACTATACGCGGGCTCCAGCTGCTCTGGGTCGTCCATCAGCTTAGCCTGCACGGATAGCGGCAGATCGTATTTTACGAGCTCGATTTCGTGCTGGATATATGCGGCATCACTGCCTTCATTGTATCTGTCGATCGTGAGCATGCTTACGTTGCGCCTTATCGCGTCTTTATTTAGCGACGCCAGACTCGCAACCTTGGCGCGCACGGCGCTAAGATTCGCATCAAATACGTAATCATAAATCTCGCCGCTCATACGCAGCTGACCGCCGGATTCCGCACTCATCGCGACAATGTGCTCGCGCCCCTGTATGTAGCCTGGCAAATTCTTACTCGCGCATCCGCTAAAAATCCCACAGCATAGTGCCAAAACCGCGCCGCAAATCCAAAATTTCATAAACTTCCTTCGTAAAATTTAAAGACGGATTGTATTAAATTTTGCCTTAACGAGAGTGGAATTTTACGGCGCGGCGGAATAGAATTATGTGATAGAATTTTATGGCGGCGACGCGTAGAATTTCGCGCGGACTTCCATAAAATTCCGATGAGATTTCGCAAGAATTGAAGCCAAAACGCATGGAAAAGGTAAAAGAAGCACAATAAAGCTATCGAGATTTTAAAATTCTGAAATTTCGAGGAAGGAGGTGAACCATTTGCGCGTCAAAATTTAACCGTCATCGCAGGCTTACTTTTAAATTTTAAAATTTTACGGCAGGCTTTAGAATTTAAAATTCCAAAGCCATTTTTGATATGTGGCGGGCTACTTTCGATTTGCGTTAGCAAGCATCAGTTTTATGCGGTTTTCTTGATTTACCGCGCTTGCGCCCGGGTCGTAGTCGATAGCGGCGATGTTTGCTTGCGGGTAGTTCTGCTTGATCTTTCGGATCATTCCGCGCGCAATAATGTGGTTTGGCAGGCAACCGAAGGGCTGCGCGCACACGACGTTTTGTATGCCGTGGCGCATGAACTCGACCATCTCCGCCGTCAGCAGCCAGCCCTCACCCATCTTTACGCCGTGACCGATGTAGCCGTCGGCGGCGGCGCGAACCTCGCTAAATGGGCTCGGCGCGCGAAAGCCGAAGCGCTTCATCTGCTTAATCATCATGCGCTGGAAAAATTCCACTACCTTAGCGACCGCTAGCGAGCCGTAATATGCCGCGCCGCCCTTGCCGTAGAGCTGCTTGTCGTAAACCGCATCGTAGATGCAGGTAAGCACGAAGTCCATCAGCCCCGTATTTACGGGCTCTGCGTTTTCGCGGATGAGATAGGCGTTTAGGCCGTTGTTGCCGATAGGCGAGTATTTTAGATAAATTTCGCCCACGATGCCTACTTTCACTCGCGGCTTATCGTCGCGCTCGATTTTAGCGAACTGCGAGAGGATAAATTTAAAATTTTTCTTAAGATTGAAAAACGATCTTTGATCGGTCAAATTTTTGATCCGCTCGGCGCAGAGTTCGTAAATTTCATTCGTTTGGTTTTTGATCTTTTCGTAGGGCTTGCACTGATTATACAGCCCCATCATCAAATCGCCGTAAAATATCGCGGCAAAGAGCTTTAGAAGCGATTTTTTGCCGAGGCTAAATTCATTCTCATCTAGCGAGCCGAAATTTAACGAGATCGCGGGGACGTAGCTAAAACCGCTGTCCTCAAGCGCTTTGCGAAGCAAATTTATGTAGTTGCTCGCTCTGCAGCCGCCGCCCGTTTGGCTGATGAGAAGCGCCACCTTGTGCGTGTCGAACTCGCCGCTTTTTAACGCGTCGATAAACTGCCCTATGACGAGCAGCGCGGGGTAGCACATGTCGTTATGCACGCTACGAAGCCCCTCCTCGACGATATTTTGACGATTTTCGCCGAGCAAGACGCTCTTATAGCCCTCGTCGCGCAGCACGCCTTGCATAAAGCGAAAATGCGGATCGATCATCGTGGGGATCAATATCGTGTGGGTCGCTTTCATATCTTTCGTAAATTTAGCAAACATTAGCGCGCATCCTTTCTTGCTTCTTGTTGCGCGCCTTGCCTTTCGCGCTCTATCATAGTCGCTTTTAGGCTACGCAGACGGATCTTGACCGCACCTAGGTTCGTAACCTCGTCGATTTTAAGTTGAGTGTAAATTTTACCGTTTTGGCGCAGTATGTCGCGCACCTCGTCGCCCGTGATCGCATCTATCCCGCAGCCGAAGCTGACTAGCTGCACCAGCTGCATGCGCGGATATTTACAGATGAAGCGTGCCGCGCTATAAAGCCTGGCGTGGTAGGTCCATTGATTAAGGCTTTTCGTCTGCACCCTGCTAAGCGGTAGCGCATCCTCGCTAAGCACTATAAAGCCCAAGGAATTTAGATAGCGATCGATACCGTGATTTATCGTCTTGTCGATATGATACGGGCGACCCGCTAGCACGATGGCAGGCATGCCGCTTATATTGATCTCCTTTAGGGTCTCCTCGCCTTTTATTAAAATGGTATTTTTATAGTTTTGCAGCTCCTTAAGGCCTTGCAAGACGGCGTTTTTCACGGCGTCGGAATGAAATTTATACCCGGCATCCGCGAGCTCAGCCTGCATCGTTTTGCAAAACGAATCTTGCATATTAAGATCCACGTGCGGATAGAGAAATTTTTTCTCCTCCAGCGCACCTACGTTCGCGCGTATCAGTTCGGGATAGTATGCGACTACGGGGCAGTTGTAGCAGTTCTCGCTGATATTTTCATCCAGGCTGTAGCTCATACACGGATAAAAGATAAAATCGACGCTCTTATTTAGCAGATCGTAAATGTGGCCGTGCACGCTTTTAGCCGGGTAGCAGACGGTATCACTCGGGATGCTTTGGCTTGCTAAAAACAGCGTCTCTTTTCGCGGCTTTTGCGACAGCACGACGCTCATGCCTAAATTTTCAAAAAACGCGCTCCAAAACGGGATCATCTCAAACATATTCAAAACAAACGGAATTCCGACTCGCGGTGCGTCTTGCTTCGGCGGCTTACGATATTTTCGCAAAAGCTCGTTTTTAAACTCAAATAAATTCGTAATGTCGTGGCGGATCTCTTTGCCTGCTCCGCGCTCGCATTTATTGCCCGAGACAAATTTAGTATCGCCGAAGTAGCTGATCGTAAGCGGGCATTTGTTCGTACAGAGCTTGCAAACGCTAAATTCGCTGCGATGAGTAAAATTTTCAAGTTCTGCACGACTGATCATATCGGTACGCTCGTTTGCGTTATTTTTGGCAAAAAGTGCCGCGCCGTATGCACCCATAAGCTCGCTGATATCTAGACGGATCACATTTTTGCCGAGCTCTTTTTCAAAAGCGCGCAGCACAGCGTTGTTTAAAAATGTCCCGCCCTGCACTACGATGTTTTGACCCAAATCGTCGGCATTTCGCACGCGGATAACCTTGTAAATCGCATTTTTTATGACGCTAATAGCAAGTCCAGCGCTGATATCCTCGATCGTAGCGCCGTCCTTTTGAGCCTGCTTGACCGAAGAGTTCATAAAGACCGTGCAGCGGCTGCCGAGCTTGGCGGGATGGGTCGCAAAAAGGGCTAAGCTTGCAAAATCTTTAATGTCGTAGCCTAAAGAATTTGAAAAGGTCTGCAAAAACGAGCCGCAGCCCGAGCTACATGCCTCATTTAGCACGATAGAATCGATATTGCCATCTTTAATGGAGAAACACTTGATGTCCTGCCCGCCGATGTCGATGATAAAATCTACTTTCGGATTGAAGTGGCGCGCAGCACTATAATGCGCGATTGTCTCGACGATACCGTAATCAAAGCGAAAGGCGGTTTTAATGAGATCCTCGCCATATCCGGTAACGCCGCTGCCCTTGATCTTGATGCGACCCTCGCAAAGATCGTATAGCTCCTTAAGGCGCGGCAATAGGATGTCGACCGGATCGCCTTTATTGGAGGAGTAAAATTTATACAGCAGCTCGTAGTTTGCGCCCATAAGCACGACTTTGATCGTAGTGCTGCCGCAATCCACGCCCAAATACGCATCTCCACTGTAGGTGTGGATATCCACCTTAGGCACGCTCGCGCGGGCATGGCGAGCGGTGAACTCGTCAAATTCCGCCCTATCTTTAAAAAGTGGCGGCTCGGCTTCCAGCGCGGTCCTATCGGGTTCCTTTTTTAAAAGCGCGATCGTCTCCTCTAAATTTAACGTTTCGCCTGTATCTTTTGCGTACAGCGCGCTGCCGTAAGCCACGAAGTAAGGCGCAATATCGGGGAAAGTCGCCGTTTCGTCGGTGAGCTTTAGCACCTCTTTAAAGCGCTTCTGAAGGCCTTTTAGGAAAAACAGCGGGCCGCCTAGAAACAGGATATTGCCCTTGACCTCGCGACCTTGCGCAAGCCCCGAGATCGTCTGCTCGACGACCGCGGCGTAGATACTAGCGCAAATATCCTCTTTTCTAACGCCTTGATTTAGTAGCGGCTGAATGTCGCTTTTAGCAAATACGCCACAACGTGAGGCGATCGGGTAAATTTTATTAGCCGAAAAGCTTAGGCGGTCGAGCTCCGTGATATCCAGATGCAAAAGGTTGGTCATCTGATCGATAAATGCACCGGTGCCGCCCGCACACGAGCCGTTCATCCGCTCCTCAAGTCCGCCCGTGAGAAATAAAATTTTAGCATCCTCGCCGCCCAGCTCGATTACGACGTCGGTCTTTGGAAACATCCGCTTGACGCCGAGCGAGGTAGCGAAAACCTCTTGGACGAACGGAATTTTGCAATTTTTGGCGATACCCATGCCCGCTGAACCCGCTATGGCGACGCTGAATTGCTCGCCTGCATAGGTTTTTTGGATTTGCAAAATTTTATCCAGCACCAGCTCTTTGGGCTTTGCTAAATGCCGCTCGTAGCTCTTGCTTAAAATTTCATATTTTTCGTTTAAAACTACCGTTTTAACAGTGGTTGATCCTACGTCAATGCCTAAAAAAATCACATCTCGCTCTTTACTGAATAAATTTTACTCGGCCAAATTCTCAAATTTAGCGCGAGCTTTCTAAATTAAAATTTGCATTTTATAGTAATATTTTTAAACGCAAATAAAATCAGGATATATTTTATCTTTTTCTATCGAAAAAGACGATTTTTAGGCAGTTTAGAATTAAAAATTTTAATGGAAAAGTTGTAAAATTTTAGATTTAATGCGAGTAGATTTTGCGCGAAATCTTTTAAAATCTCGCGCATTATAAAAAGAGCTTCCTTTTGAATTGGGAAGCGTAAATTTAAAGGATTATTTTCTAAGCTCTTTGATTTTAGCCGCTTTACCGCGTCTGTCGCGTAAGTAAAATAGCTTCGCGCGGCGAACGCGTCCTTTTCTTAGAACCTCGATGCTTTCGATGCTCTCGCTGTAGATCGGAAAAATTCTCTCTACGCCGACGCTATTTGCGCCGATCTTGCGAATAATGAAGGTCTCGCTGACGCCATTTCCGCGGCGTGTAATGCAGGTACCTTCGAAATTTTGAATTCTGCTCTTATCGCCCTCTTTAATCCTGATGGCTACCTTTAAGGTGTCGCCGGCACGGAAATCAGGCACACTTTTGCTTGTGATCTGAGCGTCCTCAAACGCTTGAATATACTTGTTTTTCATAAATTTCCTTTATTTCTGGCGATTTTTCGGTACATATCCGGGCGGAAGAACCTCGTTTTGCATAGCGCCATTTGATTTTTTAAGCTGCACATTTTAGCGTGATTACCCTTTAAAAACTCTGAAACTATAGGTAAATTTTCAAAAATATCAGGCTTTGTAAATGCGGGCGCCTCTAAAATTCCGCCTTCAAAGCTTTCTTCGACGAGCGAGCTTTCGTTGCCCAAAACGCCCTTTATGTTGCGGCTTATCGCATCACACATACAAAGCGCGCCGAGCTCGCCGCCGGTAAGGACGAAATCGCCGATGCAAAAAATTTCACCTACATATCTTTCGACTATGCGCTCATCAATCCCCTCGTAGCGCCCGCAGATAAAGCATAGGCTCTCTTCGCCGCTTAGACGCTTGGCGTCGTTTTGATTAAATTTTTTACCGGCGGGCGAGAGGTAGATAAACTTGGTGTTTTTAAATTTAGTTCTTACGTGTTCGATCGTACCGGCAAGCGGCTCCGTGCCGATCAAAAGTCCAGCACCGCCGCCGATCATATAATCATCCACTTTTTTATACCGATTTGCCGTGAAATTTCGCGGGTTAAAAAAATGCGTCGAGATTATTTTCTTATCGACCGCGCGCTTTAAAATCGAGTCCTCAAAATACGGCGCGATAAGATTTTCAAACAGCGAGATGAAGATAAAATTCATGAGTTTTCCAAAATCGCGCGCGCATTTTGCGTAAAAATTTTACGCTCGCTAAGCGAAATTTCTTTCACATAGGCATCCACGTAGGGGATGAAAAATTCTTTCGGCAAAGCCTGCGAGATTAGGCTTTCATCCGTTTCTATCTCAAAAAGATATCCGCTTCCGATCTGCGATATGTCCCTTACGCGCCCCAAAACCGCGCCGTCTTCGTAAATTTCAAGCCCGATAATATCGAAGTAAAAGAACTCGCCCTTTTGCAATTTGCAAAATTTCCGCGTGTCCTCTTTGCTACGGTAAAGGATTTGGTTAGTTAAATTTGCCGCCGTTTCTACGCTTTCGTAATTTTTAAAAATAGCGCTAAAATTTGCGCCGCTAAAGGATAGAATTTCTAAAATTTCGCCGTTTCGTAGATAAAATTTGGCGCCTTTTTTAAACTGAGAGGAGAAGTCGCTGCGATCAAAAATTTTAACCGCGCCCTTTAGGCCGATAGTCCGACCGAGCTTTGCGACCTCTAAAAGATCATCAGGCATCTTTGGCTTTGACGGTAATTTTATAATTGATCGGATCCTTTGCTTTGTAGCCGATGATGACGGTCTTTATGGCGTTTATCATTTTGCCGTCCTTGCCGATGAGTTTGCCGGTGTCGGCCTTGTCGGCATAGACGATGATCTCGGTAAAGTTTTCACCGACCCGTTTTTGCGTAGAGACGGACTGCGGATAGTCGGCGATCAACTTTGCGTATTCTTTTATAAAATTTTCTACCATTTTATTTGCTTGTAATTTGAGCGACCCTATCGCTTAACTTCGCGCCTACGCTCTTCCAGTATGCCAAACGCTCCGCGTCGAATTTGATATTATCGCTATCTTTTAACGGATTGTAAAAGCCGATCGTCTCGATAAAGCCGCCGTCGCGTCTTTTTCTGCTATCCGTTACCACGATGCGGTAAAAAGGCTGCTTCTTTCTTCCGATTCTTGTAAGCCTAACAACTGTTGCCATTTTTTCTCCTTAAATTTTTGTAAGTTTTAGAACTTGCAGATGGCTAAAACTTAAACATCTGCAAACTCTACCGAGAGGCTATCTCGGTAAATTTTGCCTTTGAGCGATCGAGGCAAGCCCCTGCATGCCGCCCTTGCTTGAAAATTTCTTCGCAAGCTTCGAAGCGCCCGCGAACTGCTTTAAAAAGCGGTTTACTTCCACCTGCGAAAGTCCCGCGCCGGCAGCAAGTCTGCGCTTACGCGAATTATTTAGCAGATCGGGATTTTCGCGCTCTTTCGGCGTCATAGAATTGATCATCGCTTTGATATGAAGTATCTCTTTTGAGTTTTCTAAATCGATATCTTTTATCTTATTCGCCATGCCGGAAAGCCCCGGGATCATGCCGATTAAATTTTTCATATTGCCGAGCTTTTTCACGCTTTCGAGCTGATTTACGAAATCGTTGAAATTAAACTCGCCCTTTTTGATCTTTTTGTTCAAGGCTTTAGCTTCTCTTTCGTCGAAAACGGCGCTTGTTTTCTCGGCTAACGTCGCCAAATCGCCCTCGCCCATAATGCGACCTGTAATTCTATCGGGTATAAAACCCTCCAGATCAGCCACCTTCTCGCCGGTTCCGATAAAGCGAAGCGGAATGCCAAGCTGCTGCGCGATACCAAGAGCTACGCCGCCTTTGGTATCTGCGTCAAATTTGCTTAAGATCACGCCCGTAAGGCCTAAAATTTCATCAAATTTAGCGGCCGTTTTAATGCCGTCTTGGCCGCTCATAGCGTCCGCTACGTAAAAAATTTCATGCGGATTTAGAGCTTTTTTCATCTCCGCAAGCTGCGCCATTAGTGCCTCATCGATTGCAAGACGTCCTGCCGTATCTACGAGCAGTACGTCATAAAGCCCGCTTTTAGCCTTGCTTAGCGCTTTTTCCGCAACCTTTATCGGATCGCTCTCGCCCTCGATAAAAAACAGCTCGATCTCATTCGCCTCGCACAGCTGGCGGAGCTGCTCGACTGCGGCTAGGCGCTGCAAGTCGCAAGCTGCGACCAAGACCTTTTTTTTACGAAGTTTCAGATAGTTCGCGAGTTTTATCGTGCTTGTAGATTTTCCGCTTCCTTGAAGTCCCGTCATCAAAGCTACCGTAGGAGGCGTGCCGGCAAATACAAATCCCTGGCTGCTGCCTCTAGGCGCCGTTAAAATTTTAGTCAAATTTGTCTTGATGGACTGCAAAAACGGCTTCTGCCCTATCGTACCGATACGAAGATCGGCTTCAACGAGCGCCAAAAAATCCTTTACGACTTTGTGGTGCACATCGGCCTTTAAAAGCGCTTTTTTTAGCGTCTCCAAGGCGTTTTTTAAAGCTTTTTCGTCATCGATTGTTTTTAATTTATTGACCGCATTTTTAAACGACTCGCTTATGATCTCAAACACTTTGATCCCTTATAAAATTTTTAAACTTGCGATGTTACCTAAAATTAACTTAAAAGCCATTGAATATCAGAGATCCTTAGGAATTTCAAAGCCGAATTCGTTGAAGCTTGTACCTAGCGGAGCTTTAAATTTTAGCCCCAAAATTTCGGTCTCATATGAGTGCAGAAACATCCGTTTTGCGCGACTTTTAGCGTATTTTTCATCGCCTATTACGCCAAATCCCGCATTGGCCAGATGCACGCGGATCTGATGCGTCCTGCCCGTCTCGATCCGCACTTTTACGAGCGATTTTTTGCCGCTTACCATAAGCGGATAAACCTCGCTAAATGCGCTCTTGCCGTTTGGCGAAATTTTAGAAAACGCGCCGCTTCGGGTCTTTATCGTCAAAATCGGCTCGTCAAATTTCATCTCTTCGCTCACGATCCCCTTCACAATCGCGATGTAGCTTTTTTTCACGCGTAAATTTTTAAACTCCGCAATCGCCGCCTCGCGAAATTCCTCGTTCTTATATAGCAGCACGACGCCGCTAGTTTCCTTATCCAGGCGGTTTAGAAGGCTGAATTTATAGATTTTTTCCAAATTTTCGCTGCTCATAAAGGGCGGCTTATTGACCGCCAAAACGTTCTCATCCTCGTAAATGATCGCGGGTTTTGCGGGCTTCATCACGCTAAATTTAGTATTTTCGCCGAGCATCTCGCGCGCTAGAGCGATCTTTGCGCCGCGAGCGCTTACAAGCCCCGCGTCAATGAGCGCTTTGGCTTCATTGTGCGAGATGTTTTCCTGCGCCGCCAGCAGTTTATAGGCTTTTTCTTGCATTAAATTCTTTCCTTAATTAAATTTTCTATCTCTTGCAGATCGCAAATTTTATCTATCCGCGTGCCCTTTAGCGGCTCCTTTAAAGCATTTGAAATTTCATCCGCCCCGCACAGAACGATATTCTGCACGAGCGCGTACAGCGCCTTTTGATTATGAAAAAATCGCCCGCTGATGATCGGCACGCCGAAGCTCGCCGCCTCGATCGGACTATGTCCGCCGATATTGCGCAAAAAGCTGCCGCCTAAGATCACGGCGCTTGAAATTTTATAAAAGTTCGCTAGCTCCCCGAAGGCATCGAGCAAGATGAAATCGCTCCCAAGCCCTGCGCCGTCGCTAAATCGCTCGAAGCTAAACCCATGCTCGCGCGCCCAAGCCTTGCAAATTTCACGTACCTTTTCGAAGCGCTCCGGATGCCTCGGCGCCAGGATGATTTTTAGCTTGTGCGGCGCGGCGGTCGAAGACGTCGTATTCGGTGCGGTAAAATTTAAAGACGCGCCGTTTAAAGGCGCCGTATTCGGCACGGCGAACGAAGCGTCGCTTGAAGGCACTGCGCCCGAAGAAGCTGCGTTTAAATTTACCGGCTCGGTCGAGCCCTGCTCGTCGCGAAGCTCAGCCCCAGGCAAGCTTCTATCGCCATGAGAGCCCGTTGCGCGCGGGTATTTTTCGGGCATATTTTGCGAACTGCGAAATTTTATAAAATCGTTTAAATTCGATAAAACAAGCTCCTCTTCGCCTTCGTGGGTATTTGAGATCGTAAGCACAAAGCTATTTGCGGACGCGGCGGAATAGTCCTTCGTCGCAACGGCGATATTCGCGCTTTTCACGTTACCGGCGACCTTTATATTTTTTGCGCCGAGCTCCCGCAGCCGCGCCGCATCAAGCTCGCTTTGCGCAAGCACCAGATCGATATTTTCAAACACTTTGCGATAATAAAGCTTAAAGCGCAGATAGCTCGCGTACGAGCGATCGCTTATGCGCGCGTTTAGCAGGATCACGTAGCTTCCGCGCGATTTAGCGGAACGGATCAAATTTAGCCACAGCTCCGCTTCGAAAATCACCAGCACGCGGCTGCCTGCAAGCCAAAATGGAAGCCAGTTTTCAAACGGCAGGTAGCGAGAGTTCGGCGTGAGCGCACGCGCCGCGTCAAAGCCCGTCTGCGTGGTCGTGCTAAGCGCGACGCTCTCAAATTTAGAAATTAGCGGCGCAAGAGCGTTTACCTCGCCCAAACTGCAAGCGTGAAAGTGCACCGCAGCGGGGCTAAATTTAGGGTTTTTGTATAGAAAAAATCGCGCCTTCAGGCTCGTGCGGTATTTTTTTTTAAAGCTTAGGATAAAAATAAAAGGCGCAGCTACAAGCCACGCCAAAAACGCCAAGGCGGTGTAGATCACTCGGCTTCTTTATATAAAATTCTGCCGCAATACGGGCAGGTTACGATGTCGTCGCTTTTGATGACCGCGGAATAGGTCTTGTCGCTTATGCGCATAAAGCAGCCATAGCAGGCCTGTTTGCGCACCGGCGAGACCGCCGTGTTGCCCGCCCATTTGCGGATCTTTTCATAGAATGAGACGGTTTTTGGGTTCATCGCCTGCATTAGTTTATCGCGCTTGGCGTAGATCGCGCCGCGAGCGACTTCGACCTCGCCCATCTCGGCGCTTACCTGCTCCTGCAGGCTTTTTAGCTCGGCTTCAAACGCCTCTTGCTTTTCGCTCTGCTCTTTTACGAGCGCTTCCTTTGTGGCTACGATTTTTTCTAGTCTTTCGATCTCCTCGTTTGTGGCTTCGAGCTGCTCTTTTGCGATGTCCTCTTCGACACTAAGAGCCTTGATCTCCTTTTCGGTTTTTGCCGCGCCGCTTTTTTTGCCCGTGCTTTTTAGCTTGGACGAAAATGCGCTAAGCTGCGCGTTTGCTTGTAAAATTTGAGATTTTAGCTCGGCGATCTCCGCATTTAGAGTTTCGATCTGTTCTTTTGCGCCGTTTATTTCAGTGCTTTTTTTACTCAGCTTCTCCTGCGCGGCCTCGATTTTAGGCTTAAATCCGTCCAGCTGCTTATCGAATTCGCAAAGCTCTACCAATTGGCTTAAATATTTGTTCATCTTTTTCCTTTAATAATACGTAAATGGATTTTTTTGCTCGCTTATTATAACTTCAATTTCGCTTTTTTGCAAGAAAGGTGCGAGTGCGCGCCCAAAATAGCGCTCACTTTCAAAATGATTTATGTCGATCAAACTCACGCCGTTTTCTAAATTTTGAAGCGCTGCGTGATATTTTATATCGCCCGTGATGAAGCAATCAACGCCCAAGCTTTGATTTAGTTCGCTTCCGCTGCCGGTGCAAAGCGCGATATTTCGGATAAAATTTTTCGTCTTTACGGCGCGCAGATGCTCTATACCAAGCTTGCGCTTTATCTGTACGCACAGCTGCTCAAAGCTCAAATCCGCGCGCATGAAAACCAAAAATTCCCGCTCGCCCGTAATTTCAAATTTTAAAATTTCGCGCGCTACGAATCCGTTTAAAACGTGCTTGTCAAAATTCGTATGCATCGCGATGAGAGAGATGTTTTTGCGGATCATCTCATAGATCAAATTTGCAGGATAGAGCCGCGGATCAAGCGATTTTAGCGGGCTGAAAATCAGCGGGTGGTGTACCACCAAAAGCGAGCCCGCCTCCGCCTCGCGCACCAGCTCGCTAGTAACGTCGAGACTTAGATAGATTTTTGAAATTTCATAATCCAAGTTTCCGAGCATTAGCCCGCTATTATCCCACGCCTCCGCATCGCAAAAAGGCGCGGCGGCGTTTAAAATTTCATAAATTTCGCCCGTTTTCATAAATTTCACTTTTCGCTTTTATCTGTTTTATTTGCGGAATTTTGCTTACCGTGGGCGTTTTTTAAATTTGCGCCTGCGGAATTTGCGTCCGCTGCGTCACCGTCTTTGCCGCCTTTTTTATCGCCGCAAAGCTCTGCGACGTATTTTTGCGGATCTGCGTAGCAAAGCGCGCAGTTTTTGGCAAGATCGCGGATCTTTAAAATATAATCCTGCCTCTGCGTGACCGAGATCGCTCCGCGCGCGTCAAGGACGTTGAACGTGTGCGCCGCGAGCATACAGTAATCATACGCGGGAAGAGCCAGGCCGTGCTTTAGGATGCTCTTGCACTCGCCGAAACAGTTTTCAAACTGATTAAAAAGCATCGCGGTGTCCGCAAGCTCGAAGTTGTATTTGCTAAACTCAAACTCGCCCCTTTTATGCACGTCGCCGTAGGTCACGAGCCCCGCCTTGTCGTCCCAGACGATGTCGTAAACGTCGTCTTTGTTTTGCAGATACATCGCCAAACGCTCAAGTCCGTAGGTGATCTCGCCGCTTATGAGTTCGCACGTGATGCCGCCTACCTGCTGAAAATAGGTAAACTGCGTCACCTCCATGCCATCCAGCCAAACCTCCCAGCCAAGCCCCCAAGCTCCCAGCGTCGGGCTCTCCCAGTTATCCTCTACGAAGCGGATATCGTGGCTTTTAAGATCCAGCCCGAGCTTTTCCAAGCTTTTTAGATAGAGCTCTTGGATATTATCCGGGCTCGGTTTTAAGATCACCTGAAACTGATAATACGCGCCGAGGCGGTTTGGGTTTTCGCCGTAGCGCCCGTCTGTTGGGCGACGAGAGGGTGCGACGTATGCCGCGCGCCAAGGTTTGCTTCCTAGGCTGCGCAAAAAGGTAGCCTGATGATAGGTGCCTGCGCCCGCTGGCATATCGTAGGGCTGAACGAGCAAGCAGCCCTGCTCGTGCCAGTAGTTTTGAAGCGTCAAAATAATCTGTGAAAACGTCATTTTTATCCTTTTATC
>NZ_CALKTT010000043.1 GCF_937997535.1 uncultured Campylobacter sp. | reverse complement strand
ATCGGTATCGCCAGCTGGTACGGGCCGAATTTCCACGGCAAATACACCTCAAACGGCGAAATTTACGATATGAACGGCATGACTGCCGCGCACAAAACCTATCCAATGAATACTATGGTAAAGGTCGTTAATCGCGACACCGGCGCTACCGCAACCGTACGCATCAACGATCGCGGTCCATTCGTGGATGGTCGCATCATCGATCTTAGCAAAACAGCTGCTAATTTAGTAGGCGTATTTGCCAAAGGTACGGCGCCGGTAAAACTCGAAGTAGTGGGCTTTTATGGACATACTATCGCCAAAGGCTCGCCGAAAGCGACCATTGTCGGCGGAAATTTTATGGTGCAAATCGGTGCGTTTAGAAACAGAAGCGGCGCACAAATTTATCAGCGCGATTATCACGGCACGGCGGGATATCCTGCGATCATCAAAGAATTTAGCATAGATGGCGCGCCGATTTATCGCGTCTTTTTAAGTGGATTTAAAAGCGAGGATGAGGCGAGAGATTTCGCGCATAATGGCAAGTTTACTGGAGCTTTCATCGTAAGGGAGTAGCAGTTTTATTTGACGGCTTTTACCTTCGTTTTTTTGCTTGATAAGGGTTTTGTTAAATTTATTTGTGAGTTACTTGCGGTAAAATTTCCCGTCATCTAATAGTTATCTGCTTTAGCTGCGGCGAAGTGCAAACTACTTGCAAGCTATTCGTAGCAAAAAGTGCGCCTGCCCGCTTGAGCTTTGCTTTTTAATAGACGCCGCGGCTGATAAAATTTTATATTGCTAGGGGATAAAGCATGCAAAAATATCCGGAAGTTTATAGTTTAGAAAAGAGTTTGGCTATACTTGAAAAATATAAAGACGAGCTGAGCGCAGAACAATACGAGCAAAACAGATCTATCATCTGCAACCACGCGATAGAGGGTATGTTTGCAAACAGCAAGATATAATAGATCTTATCAAGGTCGATAAGGGAGAAAAAACATCCGATGAGATAATAAACGAATATAAAAAAGAGTGGGGCGTTTTATAACGCAGTAGAAAATATTAAATTTGGATGGTGAAATATCAGAGGTATTTTGACGCAGCTCATTGGTTCTTTGAATTTTAATCGTGTAAAAAAGTTACGATTTCATGCTCTTTTGGTAAAAATTTTCTGCCATCGATACCATCATCTCCGTATTCCAATAATGCTTCATTTAAAATTTCATAAATTTCATCCATTGAAATATCTCCAATGTCAGAATTTACGCTTTGGAATTTATATTTGATTTTAAATGGATTTTCCGTGAAATATTTACTCGTAGTTTCGTCATAAATTCGCCTTATATCAAGCTCGATATTTTTACCTTTATAATAAAGCAACCAAATATCCTCGCCCGTATAGCCATCTCGTGGATCCGGCATAGATGCTAAACATACATGAATAAGCCAAGCATCTCTTTGCTTATCGATAACCCAATTCATCCAATCGGTATCATTATCCTGGATTGGGTATGTGTAATTGTGTTTCATCAATAGCTCGTTCATATTGCTTAAAATATCATATTGCTTCAAGTCCTCTTTTGAAATATATTCTGCTACAAACGCCATCTAGCCCTCCTTGAGAAATTCTATAATTTAAATTTAATCACTCGTATACAGACCGAACAAAGACGAGAGCTCAAATTTAATCCTTTTACTGACGAGAACTTATCGTTAAAACTGCCAATTTATATGCGATTATCGTCAATTCTTACTATAATCTTTCGTAAAATTCGTTATGAAATTAAAAAATTTCAAGCGCTTTGTCGCTCGCCACCTCTTTTAAATTTAGCGTCCAAAAATACGCAGAATTTCACGCCGTATAGGTAGAAAATCCAGCTTATGTAGATCCACAGAAAGAAAAATAGCGCGACCGAAAATGAGCCATATATGCTAAGATAGGTTTTGTTATAAAAGACGTATTGCGCAAAAACCAGTCTTGAAAGCCACCATAAAATCGATGCTACGAGCGATGAGGCAAGCACCGCTTTTGCACGGATCTCGCGGTTGATCGCCGTAGCGTAAGTGATAGCAAAAATCCCCCAAACGATTAAGTAGGGTAGAATTTTAAGCAAATTTATCCAGCTCGTAAGCTCGGTTTTATTTAGT
This sequence comes from uncultured Campylobacter sp., assembly GCF_937997535.1. Taxonomy (GTDB): domain Bacteria; phylum Campylobacterota; class Campylobacteria; order Campylobacterales; family Campylobacteraceae; genus Campylobacter_B. The sequence goes on along the minus strand of NZ_CALKTT010000043.1, from coordinate 103 downwards.
AGCTCCTGAAGCTCGCCGCTGATATAAAACGATGCCCCAAGCCCCACAGGAGCGAGCGTCATCAGCGTCCAGTAGGTGCTTAGGCTCTTAAAAAAGCTTCGCT
>NZ_CALKTT010000042.1 GCF_937997535.1 uncultured Campylobacter sp. | reverse complement strand
ATGAGTAGATTAAGACAAATAAAATACATTACTATATATATACATTTAATAATAATATTTTTTATGTTTTTAGCAACTATAAGAATGCCGTATTATTGGAATTTCAATACTCAGGTAGATATCTTTAGCGCCAATTCTAAAAGTTCATACGCTCAGTTAGATGGTATTTATATGGATGAACGAATATCAGATATTTTTGATTATTTTGATAAGTATGTAGCTACTAAATCTAAAAACCAAAAAGATTTCTATTTTTTTAACTTTCCTATAATGTACTTATTGAATAATAAAATTCCACCATATTATTTAGTAACTCATTGGCTAGATGTGTCATCGTCCAAGGCTATATCTAGGGAATATGATGAATTTGTCAAATCTCCTGCACAAAATGTTGTTATGTATCAATATCAGACGTTTTTCTTTACTGTGCACCGGAATTTTCAAGTTAAAAGCTCTTTTAAACAGCTTGATTTCCATGAAACCATGAATCAATGGGTGCAGGAAGGGAAATATAAATTTATAAAGTCATTTGTAGTTCCATATGATAATGTGCCGGTCGAGGAAGAAAAAAACCATCTTCTTAAAAATATGTTGATTATTTTGCAAAATGAAAAATTTTTCGGTATGGATAGGTCACAATTTACGGAGTGGTTAAAGGAAAACGGTATAACATTAGTTACTATTAGACGTGATAAAAAAATAGCTACTGACCAAAATGGCACAAAGCAAGAAGACGACCGTTTGCAAAATGGTGATGTATTACAAATGGATGGTAGTATCGTTGATCTGTGCAGGGTATTTCCAACTCTAGGAGTAGCTCCGACTGAAGCAACCTTTTTCAACACAATTAACGTATATGAAAAGCAAGGAGATCGTAGTGAATAGCTCCGTTAGAGATAAATTTGTATTAATACTGTGCTTGAGCATAATATTAATACTACATCTCTTTATCTTTAACCATTACTTCTCACTCCAAGAAGGATGGTGGGAAACCTATGCTTATTTAGTAAATAGGGGAGAGGTGATAAATAAAGATTTTTATCTAGCATGGACTCCGTTATTTGTCTATATAAATGCCTTTTATCAAAAAATATTCGGGATAAATTTCTTTGCTTTTGCCTGCATCGGTGTAGTAGCTGCAATGATACAGGTAATCTTGCTTTATGCTGTTTTGAGGGAGTTTTTTTCAAAACCGGCTAGTGCTATAGGAGCCACTTTTGCTAGTTTTTTATGGTTTAGTATGGAGACATATATACCGAAGGATTATCATACCTACGTCTTCATCATAGAATTTTCTACCCTACTATTTCTAGTAAAATCCATAAAAAATGAGAATTCTAAACAAGGCGTTATATATCAAATACTTGGAATTTTATTTTTAGTCCTACTTTTTTTCATAAAGCAAAATGTGGGATTGGTTCTTTTTGCAAGTCTTTTTGTATCTTATGCTTTTATATCTAGTAGCGTAAAAGATTATTTTAAAAGAATAGGATTTTTACTATTCTTTACTGCTATATTCTTTGCATTCATAAATTTTATAATGCCTTTCGATCCTTCATCGATAACCGATAATGATTCAAAGGGAAGCTTATGGACTGTAGCGACTAGATTTATTTTTGAACCAGAGCTTAGTCGGATATTAACAATAAGCGTGTTGGAATTTTTTATAATACTAATTCTTACATATTTTGGAAAAAATATTGTATATCTATATGATGTATTGGTAGGACAAATTGCAGCAAGAACAACTATCTTATTTCGATTTACTATCGTAGCTATTGGACTGACTGCGCTTACTTATATTGTTTTATTTCATAATACTGTTATATTATATATTATTAAATATATCTCTTATATTAGCTTTTCCATAGCTATGATTTTGTATATCATGTTTGCTGCTATGTTCTATAAAAACAGTAGTATTTTTGGATCAAAAATTTACATTTTCATTACTTTTTGTGCTGCTGCTATAGTTTATAGTAATACTTTCACTACTATCGCCTTAAATATGAATAGCATTCTTTTGTGTGCAGGGTTGGCATTCAGCTTTTTATTAAATCAAAATTTGCGCAAAATAGCCAGGATTTTACTGATCTATTGGATGCTTGTAATGGTATCTTTCATAATATACGTAAAATTTTTAATACCATATAATTGGCTTGAAAATTATCAAGGTAGTGTATTCGAGGCTAAATCCGAGACCTCATATATTCCTTTAAAAAATATTTATATGAATCAGAAATTATCTTATATTTTTGACTATATTCATGATTATGTACCTAAAAATACAGTATCTGACAAAGATTTTTACTTTTTTAACTTACCGATAATGTATCTTTTAAATGATAAAATTCCACCATATCACTTAGTAACACAATGGTTTGATGTAACTCCAACAAAACTGATTAAACAAGAATATATTAATTTCACAAATAGACCAACCAAGAACATCGTTTTATATCAATATTATAAAAAAGCGTTTGATATAAATAAAAGACTTTTGAGAAAAGATGATTTTATTCAAGAGGATTTTTATAAAGTAATGAATAAATGGGTAAAAGAGGGTAGATATAAATTTATAAACTCCTTTGTTGTACCTAATAGCTTGATGTTTAATAATGCATCTAAAAATTTAAATATTCAAACAGATGTAATAATTCAAAATAGTAACTTTTTTGATCAAAGTTATGAAAGGTTCTATTTATGGCTACAGGATAGCGGCGTAAATCTCATACAAATCACTAGAGACGGAGTCGTTTTGCAAGATATTAATAATACAATTAGGAATTCGGATATAGTAACCTTGAATGGTAATGTGGCCAATATAATGGAAATTTTACCTCAACTTGGGGTTGAGCCGATTGATACGGCAAATTTTAATACTATAAATATTTATAGACGAAATGATAGCTATGATTAAACGACAAGCCGTCAAGTTTCTCCTCGTCGGTATCCTAAATACTGCCTTTGGATATAGCCTATTCGTCCTTTTTATCTATTTGGGTTTATATTATCCTCTTGCCGTATTGTTTTCTACGATATTAGGCGTATTATTTAACTTTAAAACCATAGGCAAGCTGGTATTCGGCAGTAGTGATAACGGTCTGATATTTAGATTTATACTAGTTTACATCATTACTTATTTTTTAAATATATTTTTTCTATGGCTTTTCAAGTGGCTTGGATTTGATAATATGTATATAAACGGTTTTGTGCTTTTGATCCCGCTAGCTGCGGTATCATTTTTATTAAATAAATTTTTCGTCTTTAGGAGATGATATGAAAAAGATCAGTATAGTTACTGCCTGCTTTAACGAGGAGGAGAATGTAGAGGAAGTCTATGCGCGCGTAAAAAAAGTTATGGAAGGATTTTCGAAGTATGCCTACGAGCATATATTTATTGATAATGCTTCGACCGATAGGACGGTTGAAATTTTAAAACGCCTAGCAAAGGATGATAAAAATTTAAAGATCATCGTAAATTCTAGAAATTTTGGCCACATCAAATCACCAACCTATGCGCTTTTGGGTGCAGACGGAGATGCTGTTATCTCTATCGTAGCCGATTTGCAAGATCCGCCCGAGATGATTGCGCAGTTTATAGAAAAATGGCAAGAGGGCAACGACTTGGTTTTGGCTATTAAGCGAGATAGCGAGGAGCGCGGCGTGATGTTTAAAATCAGAGAGTGTTATTACGAGCTCTTATCAAAACTATCTGAGATCGAAATTTTTAAGAATTTTACCGGCTTTGGACTTTTTGATAAAAAGGTCATCGCGGCTCTTAGACAGATGCATGATCCGTATCCGTTTTTTCGAGGAATGCTTGCGGAAGCCGGTTATAAGGTAGCTAAGATCCCTTACGATCAACCGGTAAGAATTAAAGGAGTTACCAAAAACAACTTCTACACGCTTTATGATATGGGGATACTCGGTATAATCTGCAATTCCAAAGTACCACTTCGGCTCGCAACCTTTATAGGTATGATAACGGGCATTTTAAGTATAATAGTAGGACTTGTGTATTTTATACTTAAGCTAATTTATTGGGACGAGATGAGCGTGGGCATCGCGCCTCTTATCATACTTTTTTCATTCGTTTCATCTGGAATTTTGTTTTTTATCGGTATAATAGGCGAATATATCGGGGCAATTTATACACAAGTGTTAAATCGCCCATTGGTATTTGAAAAAGAAAGAATAAATTTTGATTAAAGGGAGCTTTAATGAAAGTTTTAATACTAGCGGGAGGTTTCGGCACTAGGCTTGCCGAAGAGACGAGCATTAGGCCAAAGCCAATGGTAGAGATCGGCGAAAAACCGATTTTATGGCATATTATGAAAATTTATAGTTTGTATGGATTTAACGAATTTGTCATTCTACTTGGCTATAAAGGCTACTATATCAAAGAATATTTTGCCAATTATTTTTTGCATCAAAGCGATATGACTATAGATTTGAAAAATGGCAAAATGGAAGTTTTGAGCAATTTTAGCGAGCCTTGGAGCGTTACGCTGTTAAATACCGGGCTAAACACTATGACTGGCGGTCGTATTAAGCGGGCTCAGAGCATAGTGGGAGACGAACCATTTTTGCTTACTTATGGAGATGGTGTTAGTGATATAGATATCCACGAGCTTGTGAAATTTCATAAATCTCACGGCAAAGCGCTTACGATGACTTCCGTTCAACCGGAAGGTCGTTTTGGGGCACTAAATATAGATGACGAAAGTCGCGTGCATGAGTTTAAGGAAAAACCAAAAGGAGACGGCAATTGGATTAATGCCGGTTTCTTTGTATGCGAGCCCAAGGTTTTTGACTATATTACGAATGGAGATGCGACGATATTCGAGCAAGAGCCGCTTATGAATTTGGCCCACGACGGCGAAATTTTAGCGTATAAACACAGCGGCTTTTGGAAGCCGATGGATACGCTTAGAGATAAGCTCGAGTTAAACAAAATTTGGGATAGCGGCAACGCTCCGTGGAAAAAGTGGTAGCAATGCAAGATATGCAGGATCTATACTCCGGAATTTATAATGGCAAAACAGTTTTGCTTACCGGGCATACCGGTTTTAAGGGCTCATGGCTTAGTCTATGGCTGCAGCGCTTGGGCGCGAAAGTGATAGGGTATTCGCTTCCGGCGCCTACAGAGCCAAATCATATAGGACTTTTAAATTTAAATATCGTCCAGGTAATCGCCGACATACGAGATCTTGCTAAATTAAACGAAGTCTTTGCGGCTTATAAGCCCGACATTGTATTTCACTTTGCCGCTCAGGCGCTCGTACGCCCATCTTATGCCGATCCTATCACAACCTACGAAACCAATGTTATCGGCACATTAAAAGTCTTTGAAGCCTGCAGAAAAGCAGGCGTTCGCGCGATCGTAAATATCACAAGTGACAAGGCTTACGAAAATAAAGAGTGGGTTTGGGGATATCGCGAGAGCGATCCTATGGGCGGGTATGATCCATATAGCTCGTCGAAAGGCTGTGCGGATCTTCTGGCTAGTTCATATCGAAACTCCTTTTTTAATGAAAAAGATTACGGCACAAAGCACCAAACGCTGCTTGCTACGTGTCGCGCAGGTAATGTCATAGGCGGCGGAGACTGGGCGCAAGACAGATTGATTTGCGACGTGATGCGCGCGGCAGCTAAAAATGAAGCGGTAACGATCCGCAATCCGAATGCGACGCGTCCTTGGCAGCATGTGCTCGAGCCGCTTAGCGGATATTTGCTTGTGGGGCAAAAAATGCTTGAAGGACGAAAGGAATTCGGCAGTGCATGGAATTTTGGGCCTAGCGACGAAGGTGAGATTGGGGTGCTTGATGTGCTGAAAAGCGCTAAGCGGTATTGGGATAGGATAGAATTTCAAATCAATTCTAGCACAGATCAGCCGCATGAGGCAAATTTATTGAAGCTTGATTGCTCCAAAGCACGCGCACTGCTTGGCTGGAAGCCCGTTTGGGATAGCGAAACGGCATTTGAAAAAACGGTAAAATGGTATAAAAATTTCTACGAAAACGGCGCAATTGATACCGAGCAAAATTTAAACGACTACGTAAAAGATATGATGCGATGATAAAAGTTAGCGATTTTATAGCAAAATTTATAGCCGAACACGAAGATACTGCAAAGACCGTATTTATGGTCTCGGGTGGCGGCAATATGCACCTGATAGATTCGCTTGGCAAAAATGAAAATTTAGAGTATGTCTGTAACCATCACGAACAGGCTTGCGCGATAGCCGCAGAGGGATATGCGCGCGTCTCAAATAAGATCGGTATCGCGTATGTTACCACAGGCCCCGGCGGGACAAACGCGGTTACCGGCGTTTACGGTGCCTGGGTGGATTCGATCCCTACGATGATCATATCGGGACAAGTGAAATTTCAGACGACCATTGCTTCGCAACCCGAGTTAAATTTACGTCAGCTCGGCGATCAAGAGGTTAATATCGTTGACATCGTAAGGCCTATCACAAAATACGCCGTAATGATAACGGATAAAAATAGCATAAAATTTCATCTGCAAAAAGCTATTTATGAGGCTAAACACGGCAGGCCCGGACCCGTATGGTTGGATGTGCCGCTAGACATACAAGGCGCGATGGTGGACGAAGCGGATTTGGTAGAATTTGAAATCCCAGAAGAGCCGAAATTCGACACAAAAATCCCGCAGGTTCTAGATGCGTTAAAAGCTGCTAAACGCCCCGTTATCATTGTGGGTAACGGAGTGAGGTTAGCCAATGCAAAAGATGATTTTAGAGCCTTGATTGACGAGTTAAAAATCCCTGTTTTGACTGCTATTTCAGGAGTTGATTTAATAGAAACTTCAAATAAGTATTTTTTTGGTAGACCGGGAATTTTAGGTGAGAGGGCCGGGAATTTTGTAATTCAAAATAGCGATTTGGTAATAGTATTAGGTACAAGATTAAATCTTAGAATTTTGAGCTTTAATTGGGAATTTTTTGCGCGAGAAGCCAAAAAAATTATGATTGATATAGATGAAAACGAACTTAATAAAAAAACTTTTATTCCGGATATAAAAATTAAATCCGATGCAAAGGTTTTTATAAATGATCTTAGAGAAAAAGCTAGAGATTTAAATCTAGAAATTGGAGACTGGCTTAAATATTGTAATAGAATAAAAATGAAATATCCTGTTTTTGATAAGTCCGTATTGAAAGAGAAGAATTATGTCAGTTCATATTATTTTCCAAGATTACTTTCGGAGAAATTACCAAAAAATTCTCTCTTGCTTACCGGTAATGGCATAGCATATACATCAACATTTCAGAGCTATCCGGTACGAGCAGGTGATAGGCTTTTTGCAAATGTCGGATGTGCTTCTATGGGCTATGATTTGCCGGCACTAATTGGTGCATGCGTAGCAAATAATAAAAGACAAACTATATGCTTAACCGGTGATGGAAGCATTCAGATGAATATCCAGGAATTGCAAACTATTATTCATTATCGGCTTCCCGTTAAAATTTTTATGTATAACAACAATGGATACCTCTCTATACGCATAACTCAACATAATTATTTCAATAACAATTTTGTCGGTGAAAGTCCTATAAGTGGTGTAAGTATACCGGATATGAAGGCGCTCGCTAAAATTTATGGCTTTAAAGTATTTCAAATTAAAAATAACGATGATGCCAATGCAAAAATAGATGAAATTTTATCATGTGAGGGATCGGTGTTTTGCGAAGTGATGCTGCCGCCTAATGAAGCCATAGGGCCAAAAGTTGCATCTATGAAGCTTCGGGATGGGACTATGATATCAAAACCATTGGAAGATCTTGCTCCATTTTTACCTCGAGATGAATTTTATAAAAATATGATAGTAAAGCCTTTGGATTGATATGAGATTTTTATTTTTGGATTTTGACGGCGTCCTTTTTGATACTGTACGTGAAGCCTATGAGGTTTGTAGATCTACGCCAAGTTTTTTAAGGCAAAAATTTGATGAAAAGCAATATGCCGAATTTTTAAGATTTAGACCTCATGTGGGTCCGGCATGGAATTATTATTTCGTTATGACAGCTATAACTAATAACAATAAAGAGCTTTTAGCTTTTGATTATAACAATGAAGCAAAGAAATTTGAAAAAGACTTTTTTGAGACTCGTAAAAAGTTAAAAGCAAATAACTATGAAAATTGGTTGGCTTTGAATAGGCCATATCCGTTTTTATTGGAGCTATCAAATATGAAACTGAATCGGCAGACTTTTATTGTAACTACTAAAGATAGTAAAACTGTATTGGATTTAGCCAAAAGATTTAATATTCAATTTATAAATAACGATAATATATTGGGGGCAGATATATTTGCTAAATTTAATTCAAAAGCTAATATAATAAATTCAATTTTAAAAGATGGCGATAGCGGGATTTTTATAGATGATTCAGAAATGCATTTAAAAAAATGTGAGCACATAAAAGGACTTAAGTTATTACAGCCCGATTGGGGATATGTAGAGAGGAATAGTAAGTATATGGGCGATATTAAAATGATATTAAGCGTATTGGAGGAAGAGGTATGAATATAAATGAATTTGAGATGATAGACGTACTTAAAAGGCTTAAAAACGAATATGGCGTATTTGAGTTAAAGGCCGAGTTTGAAGCCGAGGGGAGTCGTATGGAGGAGATGATGCGTTTGCGAGATATTGCCAATCGAGCAGATTTGCCTATCATCTTAAAGATCGGTGGAGCTGAGGCGGTTACGGATATTTATAATGGTATCATTTTGGGCGTAGAGGGCCTTATTGCGCCTATGGTAGAAACCCCGTATGCTGTTTATAAATATCTAGGAGTTATAGAAAATTTGATAAATCCAGACAACCGAGATTATATAGATTTTGCTATAAATATCGAGACAAAAACTGCGGTAGAAAACATAGATGAAATTTTAAAATTAGAAAAAATTTCGCTACTAAGAAGCATTACATTCGGTAGAAGCGATTTTGCGCAGTCACGCGGTTTGGCTAAAAAAGATGTAGATAATGAGAAAATTTTAAATGCTGTTCAGCGAGTATCTCGCGCCGTAAAAGCGAAAGGTTTAAAATTTGCAATAGGCGGAAATATTACGGCTAAATCTATTGATTTTATCAAGACTCTAAAAGCAGAAAATTTAATAGACAAATATGAAACCCGCAAAGTAGTTTTTGCTATAGACTCTATTAATGCCAATCCGCGCGAAGGAATCAATACGGCACTAAAATTTGAACTGTTGTGGCTAAAGTCAAAAAGAAGATTTTATGCAAGGATAAAAGCTGAGGATGAACAGCGTATAGAAGACTTAGAAAAAAGGCTAAGTAGCAGATGAATCTATTCATCACGGGCGGTAGCGGTTTTATCGGGTCGCATCTAAAAAAGCGTCTTGCGCTAAATGGAAATTTTAACGTTTTCGCTCCAAAAAGTAGTGAGCTAAATTTGACTGACGAAAGCGCAGTTGACGATTTTGTTCGTGCGCATAAAATCGATGCTATCGTTCATCTAGCCAATCGTGGCGGCGGTCGTGATACGCTGGATATGACAAATGTGACCGAGTATAATTTGCGGATTTTTTTCAATATCGCCAAGCAAAAAAACAAGGTTGCAAGGATCATATCATTTGGAAGCGGTGCGGAATACGGCAAATACAAGCCGATAATAAATGCTCGCGAGGATGATTATAAAAAGGCGCTTCCGCTTGATGAATACGGTTTTTACAAAGCTATCACGTCGCATTACATTGAGGATTGCGCGGATAATATCATCCAGCTTCGTTTATTTGGAATTTACGGCGAGATGGAGAATTACCGCTATAAATTTATCACAAATGCCGTAGTAAAAAACTTACTGTACCTACCCATCACGATCAATCAAAACGTATTTTTTGATTACATGTATGTCGATGACCTGTTAAACGTAGTGGAATTTTATATAGAAAATGACGCGCGGCATAAAATTTACAACGCAAGCAGCGGGACAAAAATCGATCTACTCGGCTTGGCTGCGCTAGTAAATGAAGCGAGCGATTTTAAATCGGAGATAATCGTACTAAATAAAGGGCTAAATAACGAATATACTTCCGACAATAGCCTGCTAAAATCTGAGATGGGAGATATGTTTAAGCTTACGTCGCATTTGGAAGCGATCGGTAAAATTCATAAATATTTTAAGCAAAATTTTACTAGCTTAGACTTAGATACCATAAAAAAAGATCCATATTTGAGAAAAATCAATGAAATTTGGAAAGGCAAAAAATGACCCCGCAAGAATTAAAACAAGAAATTTTAGAAAAGACAAAAGAGTATTATAAACTGGTTCATGAGCCGGCGCAGAGAGCTAAATTTGAACCCGGCAAAAGCCGTGTGAATTACGCAGGTAGAGTCTTTGACGAGCACGAAATGGTAAATTTGGTAGATAGTTCGCTTGATTTCTGGCTCACATACGGCACATATTCTAAAAAATTTGAAAAGGAATTCGCCAAAATGCTTGGCGTAAAATGGGCGTTTTTGGTAAATAGCGGAAGCAGTGCAAATTTGCTTGCATTTTTTGCGCTCACTTCGCCGCTTCTAAAAGAGCGCCGCATAAAAAGGGGCGACGAAGTTATAACCGTAGCGGCGGGCTTTCCTACGACGGTTGCGCCTATCGTGCAATACGGTGCCATTCCTGTTTTTGTCGATATGGAGCTTGAGTATTTTAACATAGACCATACGAAGCTTGAGCTTGCGCTTAGCGAAAAAACAAAAGCTGTTATGGTAGCTCACACTTTAGGAAATCCTTTTAATATAAAAGCCGTGAAGGAATTTTGCGATAAGCACGATTTGTGGCTTATCGAGGATAACTGCGACGCACTGGGTTCCCTGTATGACGGTAAGCCGACCGGCACATGGGGAGATATAGGCACAAGCAGCTTCTATCCTCCTCACCATATGACCATGGGCGAGGGTGGCGCCACATACACAAACAATCCGCTGCTTAAAAAAATTATGCTAAGTATGCGTGATTGGGGGCGCGATTGCTGGTGTGAGAGCGGCGTAGATAATACCTGCGGGAGGCGCTTTTCGCAGAAATTTGGTGAGCTACCGCTTGGATACGATCATAAATACGTTTATTCGCACTTCGGATTTAATTTAAAAGCCTCCGATATGCAAGCTGCCGTGGGATGCGCTCAGATAGATAAATTTCCTAGTTTCGTGCAGCGTCGTAGGCAAAATTTTAAAAAGCTTTATGATGGCTTAAAAGATATAAAGGAGCTCGTTTTGGTTAAAGCTCAGCCGCATTCCGAGCCTAGCTGGTTCGGCTTTATGATGACGGTTGCAGACGGGGCAAAATTTAGTAGAAACGAACTGAGCGAGCATCTAGAGAAGGCGGGCGTGCAAACAAGAAATTTATTTGCGGGCAATATGATCAAGCATCCGTTATTTGCAGAGCTTAAACTCGGAGTAGATTATAAAATTTCAGGCGAGCTAAAAAATACCGATAAGATAATGAACGATAGTTTCTGGGTAGGCGTATATCCCGGTATGAGTGATGAGAAGATAGGGTATATTATAAAAACTGTTAGAGGATTTGTATCTACTAAAAGCTAAAATATAAATTAGATCTAAATTTTAAAGCTATATGCAATGTAAATGGTGTCATTTTATTTGGTTAAGCGCCGATATAGCAAAATTTAATTAAAATTACGGCGATAAATTTGGTTAAAAAACCGATATTTAGGGGAGTTTATGACGAAAAGAAAAATTTTAATAGTATTTGGAACGCGCCCAGAGGCCATTAAGATGGCTCTGTTGATAAAGGAATTTCAAAAGCGCGCGGAATTTGAAGTGAAGGTTTGCGTCACGGCGCAGCACAGACAGATGCTCGATCAGGTTTTGGAATTCTTTGAGATAAAGCCTGATTTTGATCTAAATTTAATGAAGCAAGGGCAGGATCTGTACGATATTACGTCTGGTGTTTTACTTGGTATGCGCGATGTATTTAGTGAATATACCCCGGACATCGTGTTTGTGCATGGAGATACGACTACTACTTATGCTGTTTCTTTGGCGGCGTATTATCAAAAAATAGATGTTGCTCACGTAGAAGCTGGACTTAGGACGCATAATATCTATTCGCCGTTTCCTGAAGAGATAAATAGGCAGATGACGGGGCTCATAGCTAAATATCACTTCGCGCCGACTACCGATGCGAGAGACAATCTCTTAAAAGAAGGCAAAGATTCAAGAAATATAGTTGTTAGTGGCAACACCGTTATAGATGCGCTTTTGTGGACGATAGACAAAATCGAAAACAACGAGCTGCTAAAAAATAAAATTTTATCCTTTATAAATACCAAATATAAGCTTAGTGATAGAAAATTTATTCTCGTTACAGGACACAGACGAGAGAATTTCGGAGAAGGCTTTGTTAATATTTGTGAGGCTTTACGTGAAATAGCGCTAAAAAATGAAAATATCGACATCGTTTACCCCGTGCATCTAAATCCAAATGTAAGAAAGCCTGTAGGAGAAATTTTATCGGGCATTTCGAATATATTTTTAATCGATCCGCTAGAGTATGATAGTTTCGTCTATCTTATGAGCAAGTCATATATGATAGTAACCGATAGTGGCGGCATCCAAGAGGAGGCGCCTAGCCTTCACAAGCCCGTTTTAGTTATCAGAGAAACTACCGAAAGACCTGAAGGGATAAGAGCAGGATGTGTGAAGCTTATCGGCACCAAGCGCGAAAATATAATAAAAGAGGTGCAAAAATTATTAAATTTAAAAGATGAATATGATAAAATGAGTAAAAGTGTAAGCCCATATGGTGACGGTAAAGCTTGTAAAAAAATACTGGAATTTTTAAAAGGAATATTGTGAAAAAAGTTTGCATCTTAGGTCTTGGATATATAGGGCTGCCGACAGCAGCACTTTTAGCGAGTAAGGGCTATAAAATCCACGGCGTTGATGTGGTACAGAGCGTCGTAGATACGATCAATGAGGGTAAAATTCATATCGTCGAGCCGGAACTTGACGTATTTGTTAAAAAAGCAGTGCAGAGTGGAAATTTAAAAGCAGACGTTAGGCCTGATTTCGCAGACGTTTTTATCATAGCTGTTCCGACGCCGTTTCGAGACGGATACGTGCCAAATATCGATTATGTCATAAGTGCGGCAAAATCGATAATACCATATGTAAAAGACGATAATATGGTCGTTTTAGAATCCACTTCGCCGGTAGGTACTACCGAAAAGATAGGTGAAATTTTAAAAAATGGCGGTGTTGATATTTCTAAAATTTATATCGCTCATTGCCCGGAGAGAGTTTTGCCAGGTAAAATTTTAAAAGAGCTTACGCAAAACGATAGGATCGTGGGCGGAACTACAAAGATTGCTACTAAAAAGATAGCGGAATTTTACGCAGAATTCGTAGAAGGCGAAGTTTTACAGACTGACTCGAAAACTGCAGAGATGTCAAAGCTTACAGAGAATTCTTTCCGCGACGTAAACATAGCCTTTGCAAACGAACTTAGCATTTTATGCGATAAATTCGGCATTAACGTCTGGGAGCTTATCTCGCTAGCAAACCGTCATCCGCGAGTTAATATTTTAAACCCGGGCTGCGGCGTAGGCGGGCACTGCATAGCGGTCGATCCGTGGTTTATCGTCCATGCGGGCGGCTACGAAGCAAGGTTGATCAAATCCGCAAGAGAGGTCAATGATCACAAAGCCGAGTGGTGTATTGAAAAAATCAAAAACGCCGCTTTGAAATTTGAGCTGCAAAACGGCAGAAAGCCCAAAGTCGCGTGTATGGGGCTTGCTTTTAAGCCAGACATCGACGATTTGCGGGAATCGCCTGCGCTAAATATAACCAAGTGCCTGATCGCAGACGGCGTCGATGTGGTTGCTGTGGAGCCCAATATCAAGGCTCACAAAGATTTTGAGATAGCGGATTATAAAAAGGCTATTGAAATTTCGGACATTATCGTATTTTTAGTCGGGCATAAGGAATTTAAAGGGCTAAAAATAGAAAAAGAAGTTTTGGATTTTTGCGGAATTTGTAAATGAGTTTTCAAAAAGTAATAGATAGAGATAACCATCTGAATTTTTTTAGATTACTTTTTGCTTTACAAGTGGTATATATGCACTCGACAGGATGGCTAAAAATACCGCTTTTATGGGGGGGGCTACGTGGATAAGTTTCTTAGGTTATTTCCCGGCGTTCCATTATTTTTTCTGGTTTCGGGATTTTTAATTACCGATAGTTATTTAAATAGCGGGAATTTGAAAGAGTATTTTATAAAAAGAGCGCTTAGAATATATCCGGCTCTATTCGTAAATATTTTAGTACTTGAGTTAGCTATGTACGTGGGCAAAAATTTTAATGATATCTCGGTATTAAAATACATAGAATACCTTGTGTTGTATGTCATTACCGCCGCTTCAGGCATAGCGGGCTTTATAATCGGTATAAAAAACGATGTTTTATATAATTATGACGGCTTTTTTAGCTCTTATCCGAGCGGCGTTTTATGGACGCTTAGCGTCGAATTATCGTTTTATATCGTCCTTCCATTTATTTTGTGTATTAGGAAGGTGATCATAAGAAATTTGTTGTTAGTTTTTCTATTTTTTGCATCAATGATAATTCCCGCAATCGCCGATGAAAATTTCTACTCCGCTTCAAATTTAAATAAGCTTCTCGAGCTGATATGCTTGCCGTTTTTGTGGATATTTATCATCGGCATAGTTATGAGACTTTATTGGTTGGATATAAAAAAATATCTCGTAGGCTACGGCTTATATTATATTACGCTCTATTTGATATTTTGTTTTGCAGCTATAGAGTTTGGAAGCGGACTTGGAGATTATAAGAGAGGCTTGGAAATTTCTACTGTATTTCAAATTTTCCTTTTGGCGCTAGTTATCTTTAGCATGGCTTTTTCCTACACAAATTTAAAGATAGCTAGAAGCACCGATCTCTCTTATAGTACATATCTTTATCATATGCTGATAGTTCAAATTCTAATTAGTCTGGGCTTTAGCGGCTCTTTATGGCTATATCTAATAGTAGTAGCCGCGACGCTCACGATAGCTTGCGTTTCTTGGAATTTTATAGAAAAGCCGGCATTGAAGTTAAAACAAATAAAGGTTGTAAAATGATACAAGCAATAGTTAAAAAAGGTAAGGTTTTGGCAGAGCAGATCCCTGCTCCAAGTGTTTCAAAGGGATGTGTTCTCATTAAGGTGGTAAATAGCTGCATATCGGCGGGTACCGAGATAAGCGGCGTATCAAATAGCGGTAAAAGCCTGATCAGAAGGGCCTTGGAGCAGCCGGAGAATGTAAAAAAAGTCATCAATATGGTGAAATCCGATGGCATAGCCAGCGTCTACGCGAAGGTAAAGGGCAAGCTTGATAGCGGAAGCCCGACTGGCTATTCGCTTAGCGGCGTCGTCATAGCGGTCGGAGAGGGCGTTTCAAATTTTGAAGTCGGAGAGCGCGTTGCCGCAGCCGGCGCAGGGCTTGCAAACCACGCCGAATACGTAGACGTGCCAAAAAATTTAGTTATGAAAATGCCGCAGGATATGGACTTTGAGCGGGCTTGCACCGTGACGCTGGGCGGTATAGCGATGCAGGGCGTTAGGCGGATCAATCTAAGGTTAGGCGAGACCTGCGTAGTGGTGGGAGCTGGGATTTTAGGGCTTCTTGCGGTGCAGATGCTTAAAATTTCAGGCGTAAGGGTTGCGGTCAGCGATTTTGACGATAGGCGCTTGCAGATAGCAAAGGAATACGGCGCCGAGCTCGTCATAAACCCGTCAAAAGACGATTTGCTGGATGTCGTTTCATCCTGGAGCGGTGGATACGGCGCTGATGGAGTGCTATTTACCGCCGCTACGAGCAGTAGCGAGCCGCTGTCACAAAGCTTTCAGATGTGCAAGAAAAAGGGCAGAGTGGTGCTCGTAGGCGTTGCCGGTATGCAGATAAATAGAGAGGATATGTATAAAAAGGAGCTTGATTTTCTCATCTCCACATCCTATGGTCCCGGTCGCTACGGCAAGAGCTACGAAGAGCAGGGGCTTGATTATCCGTTTAGCTACGTAAGATGGACCGAAAATCGAAACATGAGCGAGTATCTAAGGCTGGTAAATGAAAATTTGATAAAGCTGGATAAGCTCATAGACGCAAAATATCCTATCGAGCAGGTAACGGAGGCGTTTGAGTCGCTACAGACTTCGCAGAATAAGCCGCTCATGGTTTTGCTTGACTACGGCGAGGCAAATTTAACCGAGCTTGATAGCTATCTAAATCACGATAAAAAAATCATCATAAGCTCCGCGCCAGTAAATAGGGATGTGATAAACGTCGCATTCGTCGGAGTCGGTGGATTTGCCACCGGTATGCACCTGCCTAATATCTCAAAGCTTACGGATAAATATAAAATTTACGCGATCATGAACCGAAGCGGGCATAAGGCAAAGGCGGTGGCGCAGCAATACGGAGCGAACTACGCTACTTCAAATTTAGACGATATTTTAAACGATAAAAACGTTGATCTGGTGATCATCTCCACAAGGCACGATAGCCATGCGGAGCTTACTTTAAAGGCGCTTGAAGCAGGTAAAAACGTATTTGTAGAAAAGCCGCTTGCGACAAACAAGGACGAGCTTGAAAAGATAAAGAAATTTTACGCTGAGGGAGGCGACAAGCCCCTTTTATTCGTGGGATTTAATAGGCGATTTAGCGTTTACGCGCAGGAGATAAAAAAGCACACGAGCGCTAGAATAAATCCTATGATAATCAGATATAGAATGAACGCAGGCTACATACCGATGGATCACTGGGTGCATGAAAACGGCGGCAGAATGGTGGGCGAAGCGTGCCACATAATAGATCTGATGACGGCGCTAACGGGCAGCGAGATACAGAGCGTATTTTCGCAGGCGATCACGCCGAGCAATGAAAAATATAGCGCCGAGGATAACAAATCCATCGTCTTAAAATACAAAGACGGTTCGGTGGCAAATATCGAGTATTTCGCAAACGGTAGCAAGGAACTAAGCAAGGAATTTATGGAGATCCACTTCGACGGCAAGAGCATCGTTTTGGACGATTACAAAAGCTTAAAAGGATATGGAGTGGGCTTGAAAGAAATTTCAACGAGCGTAAGCCAAAAGGGACAGCTCGAAGAGCTCGAGGCGCTATTTGGGGCTCTAAAAGGAAGCAAAAAAGGCTGGCCGATAGAGCTTTGGGATATGGTGCAGACGACGGAGATTTCATTTTTAATATGATTGGTAGTATAAAAAAAATTATTAAATCAAACTATATTTTAGAGGCATTTGCAAGAAGGCTTTATGCCATTATACCCTATAGGATTAGAAAATTAAATAGAGAATTTTATAATTTTTATAATCTACTATTGAATAACGAAATAGAGAATATTAAGTATATGGAAAAATACCAGTTTGAATCATTAAAACATATTGTTGATATTGCATATTACAAAACAACATTCTATAAAGAAAAATATGATTCTGCGGGCTTTCATCCTTCTATGCTAAATGATATCTCTGATTTAAAGAAAATACCTATATTAACAAAAGATGAAATAAGAAATAATTCTAAAAAGATGGTGCGTAGCGATGTTTCTATATCGTATTTAAAAAAAGCATATACGAGTGGGACAACTGGAAAAACATTAGAGATATATGAGGATGATAAAACTAGACTACGGGAATTAGCATCTATCTTTTATCAATGGAAAAGAATTGGTTATGTTCCTGGCGATGGCAGGATTGAATTTAGAGGCTTCGTAGATGACAATAAAGATTTTATTTTTCTGCCAGACGAAAGAGTTTTAAGAATTAATATTATAAAAATGGATATCCATAATATAAATATTATTATAAAACGTATCTTAAAAACAGGATATAATTTTATTCATGGGTATCCATCGGCGATAGTTAAATTTGCAAGATTATTAAAAGAATCAGAAATACACTATCAGCCGAAAGGGATAATGCTGGCATCAGAGGTACTATATGATTGGCAAATGAGTATTATAGATGAAGTTTTTCATTGTCAGAAAATTTCGCATTATGGTCAAACCGAAAAAGTGGCGTTGGGCGCATGGAAGAATGATAGATTATATCATTTTATACCTACATATGGCATATTTGAAACAGACTATGAAAATAAAATTATTGCAACAGGTTTTATAAATGAAGTTATGCCAATTATAAGATACCAAATGTCAGATATTGCTGAAGGTATTTTGAGTAGTTCAAACGATGCTCTATATCCAGTTATTAAGGATATAATCGGCAGACAGGAGGATTATACTTATAATGAAAATGGGGATTTGATTCCGCCCGCGGTCGTTACATTTCCATTTAAGCATTTATTTTACATTAATGCTGCCAAAATTATTCAACATGAGCTAAAATTATTTGATTTAGTTCTTGAGGTGAAAGATCAGAATGTATTATTAGATAAACGTTTCAAAGAAGAGGTAAATACTCTTGTTACGGATCTAAAGAAAATATATGGGCAAAGCATAGATATAAATATAAAATATGTAGACCAAATTAATTTTACATCAAATGGTAAGTTTAGATGGATAGAAAATAGGTTATCGGTGCAATGAAGAAACAATTATTATTGGATAGCATTATATATACGGTTGCTAATATTTTAACAAAAGCAATAAGTTTCATAATGATTCCTGTATATACCTCTTTTCTCTCCGCAAAAGAATATGGAGTTGTTGATTTGTTAGTTGTTACTGGGAGTATAATATCTGTAATTATTGGGCTTGAAATTCATCAGGCAGTATCTAGATTTTTCCCAGAGTCCAATAATAATGACAAAATAACAATAGTTTCAACTGGTTTTTGGAGTATAGTATTTTTATATGGTTTTTTCATTGTTTGTACTACCCCTTTTTATTCAAAGATATCTTTTTTTCTTTTTGATAATACAAAATACAAGGATATTGTATTTGTAGCTTTTTTATCTTTCGGATTTAATTTTATTTACCACTATTGTAGTAGTCAGCTAAAGTGGCAATTAAAATCTAAACAAAATTTATTAGTCAGTTTTGTATATAGTCTAATTGTTGCAATAATCACATACTTTATGCTACTGTATGAATATGGTATTATGTCCGTATTTATAGCACAGATCATTGCATCTATAGTATGTGCTATATTATCATATATATATTCAAAAGAATATTATGCTTTTATTTTTAATTCAAGCTGTTTGAAAAAAATGATTAATTTCTCTTTACCATTGGTATTTTCTGTCATCATGGCCTATGCTATGGTATATGCTGATAGGTTTATAATTAAATATTTTTTATCAGTAGAAGATGTTGGTATATATGGTATTGCTTTTAGATTTGCATCGGTCATTGCTTTGCTTACCTCCGGTGTACAAACAGCATTGACGCCATTAATATATACACATTATCGAGATGAGAATACACCGGCTTCAATAGCAAAAATTTTTAATTATTTTATAATCCTATCTGTCTTATTAATTTGTTTTTTATTTTGTTTTTCGGAATACATAGTGCGTTTGGTTGCAAATGAATTTTATATAAAAGCTGCAACCGTTATTCCATGGCTATCAATATCTATTCTGTTTATAGGTATTATAAATTTTGCACCCGGAGTATTTATAGCAAAAAAGACATCATTTGTCTTATATATAAACATTTGTTCGTTGATTTTAAATGTACTTTTAAATTTAGCATTAATAAAAAAATATGAGCTAATGGGCTCGGCTTATGCAACAGCAATAAGTAGTTTTATTTATTTTATGCTATACTGTGTTATAGGACAAAAGTATTATTATATACCATATTTTTGGACAAGAAATAATTTCAAATTAAGGAGATAGGAAAATGGGAGTAAATTTTATAAATTTGCAAGCTCAATATCAGCAATATAAGACTGAGATAGACAATGAGATACGCGATGTTTTGGAAACATCTATATATATAATGGGCGACAAAGTAACTCTACTAGAAAACAAATTAGCTAGTTTTGTAGGCGTTAAACATGCTATTGCATGCGGAAATGGTACGGATGCGTTATTGCTTTCTTTGATGGCATTGGGTATTAAGAATGGAGATGAGGTAATAACAAGCCCGTTTACGTTTATTGCGACTGCTGAAATGATAGCTTTTGTAGGAGCAAAACCTGTTTTTGTTGATATTGATGAAAAAACATATAATATAGATCCTTCAAAAATAGAAGCAGCTATAACGCCAAGGACAAAAGCTATAATGCCTGTTTCTATTTTTGGCCAAGTACCAGATATGGATAAAATAAATGATATAGCAAAGAAACACCATTTAAAAGTAATAGAAGATGCGGCACAAAGCTTTGGCGCTTTATATAAAAATAAAAGATCTTGTAGTCTTTCTGAAATAGCAACGACATCATTTTTTCCGGCAAAACCACTTGGCTGCTATGGCGATGGTGGAGCAGTTTTTACTAACAATGATGATTTGGCAAGACAAATTCGTGTTATCCTAAATCATGGACAAACTAAAAAGTATGTTCATGGTTGTATAGGAATAAATGGACGTTTAGATACAATTCAAGCAGCGGTCTTAAATGTAAAATTAAAATATTTTGAAGATGAAATCGCTATCAGACAAAAAATCGCAAATACTTATAAAGATAATCTCAAAGGAGTTACTGCCCCATTTGTGGAGGAACATAATCTATCTGTTTGGGCACAATACTGCATAAGAGTAAAAGATAGAAATGATATGATAAAAAGATGCAATGATAATGGAATTCCTACTGGCGTTTATTATCCTATACCTCTACACTTACAGGAGGTTTTTCATTATTTGGGATACAAAAAAGGTGATTTTCCAATCACGGAAGAAGTATCAAACGATATCATGGCCATACCTATGTCGGCTTTTGTCACAAAAGGTGAACAAGATTTAATCATAAAGGTTATAAACAATGGATAATTCATATTTTATACATCCAAATGCACATGTTTCCTCGCAAGCAAAGATAGGGGAAGGAACTAAAATTTGGATAAATTCGCAAGTCAGAGAAGATAGTGAAATAGGTAAGAATTGCATTATATCAAAAGATACATATATTGATATCGGTGTAAAAATCGGTAACAATTGCAAAATACAAAACGGAGTTTCTATATATCATGGTGTTGTGATTGAAGATGATGTATTTGTGGGACCGAACGTCAGTTTTACAAATGATAAAATCCCAAGAGCATTTAATACAAATTGGCAAATCACTAAAACTATTATAAAAAATGGTGCTAGTATAGGTGCAAATTCAACAATAGTTTGTGGTGTAGTTTTGGGTGAATATTGTATGGTTGCTGCCGGGAGCGTAGTAACAAAGAATGTCGAGCCATATAGCCTAGTTATGGGAAATCCCGCAAAACATTTTAGCTATATAGATAAAATGGGCAATAAAATACAAGGGAACTCAGATGAAAAATAAAACTGCAAAAATAGGCCTGTTGGGAGTTGGGGTGATGGGGCAAAACCATCTTAGAAATTTATCAATGTTAAAACAAGTTGAAATTGCCTTTATATATGATTTAGACAAACAGGCTTGTGATAAAATTTCAAAAATTTATAATGTCCCGGTTTCAGATAATTTAGAGAGTGATTTAAAAGGACTTGATGGCGTAATAATAGTAACACCTACTTTTACACATTTTGATTATATAAAATTGGTCTCAAAGTATGTTAAAAACATTTTTGTAGAAAAGCCGTTGACATCTACGCTTGAAACAAGCAAAGAGGTAGTAAAATTAGCAAAAGAGCTAAATTTAAAAATTCAAGTCGGTTTTATAGAAAGATATAATCCTGCCGTCGTTGCTTTACAAAATGTAATAAATAATAGCAAAAACACTATTGCTATTGATTTTTCTAGGACAAATAAGGTTAGTAGTAGAATAACTGACGTTGATGTGGTTATGGATTTAATGATTCACGATATTGACCTGGCACTAAAATTTAATGGCAAGGTAGATAAAATTTATGCACACGGCTACATAAAAAATCGAATGATAGAGTATGCAAGGGCTATAATAACACATAAAAATGGCTCTTTTTCTAATATTTTAGCAAGTAGAATTACGGAAAAAAGGACAAGAAATATCTGCGTAACTTGCGATGATAAATATATTGACTGCAATCTTCTAAGTAAAGAAATATTTGTCAACAAACAAACGATTGAGCAATACATAGACAATGTATCCATATCATCAAAAATTGAGATAGTTGATGTAAGACCGCAAGAGGCATTATTGCTTGAACTTGTAGATTTTGCTAAGTTGTGCAACGGCGATGATATTGTGGTGGCTAACGAGTGTAATGGGGTGGCGGCTATCGAGGTTGCTAGTGTTATTCAAAAAGAAATTATGGAGGCAGTAAAGTGAGACCAAAAATAAATGGTAGCAATATACTCGTAACCGGCGGAGCCGGTTTTATAGGCAGTCATCTAGTAGATAGATTATTGTCTGAAGGCGCAAAAAGTATTGTAGTCGTTGATAATATGTTTGCCGGTAGCGAATCAAATTTGCAAAAAGCCATAAGCAAAGGTGTTATTTTGTATAAAGACGATATAGAGATATGCTCTAGCTTGGAGTATATTTTTACAAACCACAATATTGATATAGTCTTTAATCTGGCAACAAAAGCACTTAATTACTCCTTTGTAAATCCAAAAAATGCCTTTGATACAAATGTAAACGGTGTTTTAAATTTGCTTGAATTTCAAAAAAAAGGTTTTTTTAAAACATTGGTTCATTTTTCTACATCAGAAGTTTATGGCAGCGCTGTTTATGAGCCTATGGATGAAAAACACCCTATTTTTCCCACTACTGCTTATGCGGCAGGCAAGGCCGCTGCTGATCTTGCGCTTACTTCGTGGGTAAAAATGTTTAATTTAGACGCATTTATAGTAAGGCCTTTTAATAATTATGGTCCAAGACAAAATTACAAAGGCTATTTATCTGGCGTTATTCCGATAACCGTTTATAAAATTTTAAATGGAATTCCTCCTGAGATACATGGAGATGGAAAGCAAAGTAGAGATTTTATTTACGTTTATGATACTATTGATTCTATTATGAAGCTATATTCTGTAATGGAGGCTGGTGATAGCGTTAATATCTCATCTAAAAATCAAACATCTATATCGGATGTAATCCACAAAATAGCTAACATCATGGATTATAAAGGCGATATAATATCGAAAGAGGCCAGGGTGTCCGATGTAAAATGTCATAACGCGAGCAATTCTAAGCTTATATCCTTAATTGGTGATGTAGATAATACGACATTTGACGACGGACTAAGACAGACGGTAAACTGGTATAAGGAGAATATAAAATGATAAAGTTAATAAAACCATATATTTCATTTGATGAAGTAGAGAGCGATTTTAAAAAGATATTTGATAGCGGATATTTTACAAAAGGTGTATTTGTAGAAAAATTTAGAAATGAAATCGCTTCTTATACGGGTGCAAAATATGCATATCTTACAACTTCCGCTACTACCGCTTTGTCTATTTCATTAAAAGCTGTTGGGGTTGGGAGCGGAGATGAAGTTATAGTCTCGGATTTTTCTTTTCCCGCCACTGCTAATGTGGTGGAGGATTTAGGGGCCATACCGATTTTTGCCGATGTAGATTTTGATACGTTTAATATGCTGCCGGAGTCATTAGCAAGTAAAATTTCAAAAAAGACAAAAGCAGTTATTTTTGTAGATGCATTAGGCAATCCATCCGGTATTCATAAAATAAGCGAGATATGCAAAGAAAAAGGTATCCCGCTAATAGAAGATGCTGCATGCGCTATCGGTAGTAGCGAATTTGGTGTAAAATGTGGCAATATA
Organism: uncultured Campylobacter sp.; assembly: GCF_937997535.1. Taxonomy (GTDB): domain Bacteria; phylum Campylobacterota; class Campylobacteria; order Campylobacterales; family Campylobacteraceae; genus Campylobacter_B. Next base: position 7,585 of record NZ_CALKTT010000042.1, on the reverse strand, counting down.
GCGGATATTACTTGTTTTAGTTTTCACCCCAGAAAGCTACTTACTACTGGCGAGGGCGGGGCAATAACATTTAACGATTCTAAAATAGTAGATTTTTTTGATGTTAAATTAAATCATGGCTCTAAATTTGAGAACAATAAATTTAACTTTATTGATTATGGATACAATTACAGAATGTCAGAGCTACAGGCCGCAATGGGTATCGTCCAAATCAAGAAAATAGACGACATAGTGGCATCAAGAAATAAGATGAGGAAGCAATTTGCAAAACAATTAGAGCCTTATGGATTTGAAATTCAAAAGATATCAGAAGGCGCAATACATAATGTTCAATCGCTTGTCTTTAAAGTTCCAAAAAATATCATAAGAGATAAATTAATCGCATATTTAAAAGATATAGGCATTGAAAGCACAATAGGGACATATTGTCTTAGCGGTACATCATATTATTCTAAAAAATATAACGCAGTTCAAAAAAACGCACTTTACTTGCAAGAGCAAACAATTACATTGCCTTGCTATAATGATTTAGATGTTTTATTTGTTTGTGATAAAATAAAAGAGTTTTCATGAGAATAGTTTTTTTAGGTTGCACCAAGTTTAGTGAAGAGTTGCTACAAGCTCTAGTTGTTAATGGCTTTGATATAGCTGCTATTTTTACTATCCCGCAAGAGTTTATGGTTAGAGGTAATGAAAAAGTTAAAAATAGTAATTATAGTAATTTAAATCCGATAGCAGAAAAACAAAATATCCCCTTGTATTATGTTGATGAAAATAAAAAATTAGGAGAATATGAATTTATTATAAAAGAAATTAATCCAGATATTATTTTGGTATTAGGTTGGTATTATATAGTTCCTAAAAGTATAAGAGCAATTCCAAAATATGGAGCTTGTGGCATTCATGCATCATTGCTTCCAAAATATGCTGGTTGGGCACCACTTGTTTGGGCTATGATAAATGGAGAAAAAGAGACGGGAGTTACTTTTTTTCAATTTGATGATAGTGTTGATGGAGGAGATATTATTGCTCAAGAACGGTTTAAGATAGAATACAATGATACCATTAAAGAGGTTTATGAAAAAGCTACCAATAAGTCAATTGAAATTTTAGTTAAAACATTGCCCATCTTGTCAGATATGCAATTTATTAAGCAGGATAAATCAAAACTTGAGATCTGGGACAAAAGGACACCAGAAGATGGAGAAATTGATCTATCAAAGCCTTCAAATGAGCTTTATGATTTTATCAGGGCCCAATCAAGTCCATATCCAGGAGCTTTTATTAGAACATCTGATGGTAAAAAAATAGTTATTGAAAAGGCAAGGATAGAGGATTGAAAGCTAATTTAAAAATTTGCACTAGATGTATTTATGATAGTAGAGTTCCTTATATCACATTTGATGAAAATGGTGTCTGTAACTATTGTCATCAACTGGATAAGCTAAAAAGTGATTACAAAACCGGTACAAAAGAGGGCGAAGAAGAATTTAAAAAAATAGTAGAACAAATTAAAAAGGACGGTATTGGGAAAAAGTATGATTGCGTTATAGGCGTTAGCGGCGGAACAGATTCATCCTATATGCTATATCTGGCAAAAAAAATGGGACTTAGACCGCTTGCGGTACATTATGATAACACTTGGAATAGCGCCATAGCAACGCAAAATATTAGAAAAGTCTTAACCGGACTTGATATAGATTTATATACTTATGTAGTAGATAATAAAGAGGTTGATGATATTTTTAGATCCTTTTTCTTGGCTGATGTCGCTGAAATTGAGGCGTCAACCGATTTGGCATTGGCCGAGATTATGTATAGAGCAGCTTGGAGGTATAATATAAAATATGTTTTAGAGGGTCATTCGTTTATAGAAGAGGGAATAACCCCTGTTGGTAGAAACTATTTTGATGGAAAATATATCGAATCAATACATAAAATGTTTGGCAAAATGCCCATGAGGACCTATCCTTTGATGACACTAGCTAGATTTTTGTTTTGGACCGCTGTTGTTAGGATTAAAAAGATAAGACCTTTTTGGTATGTTGGCTATAATAAAGAAGACGCCATGAGATTTCTAGAAGCAGAGTATGGTTGGAAGTATTATGGCGGACATCATTTAGAAAACAGAATGACTTCATTTTTTCACAGCGTCTATTTGCCGCAAAAATTTGGTACAGACATGCGAAATAATACCCTCTCAGCGAAGGTCAGAAATGGAAAAATGAGTAGGGATGACGCGCTGGCGGAATATAATAGCGAGCCCTATGTAGAAAAAGACTTGGTAGAGTATTTTAAAAAAAGATTAGATTTAACCGATAAGCAATATGAAGAAGTGATGAACCGAAAGCCAAAAATATGGCATGATTACCCAACGTATAAAAAGACTTTTGAGAGATTAAGACCGCTTTTTAAAATTCTTGCAAATGCAAATTTAGTTCCTATGAGTTTTTATTTAAAATATTGCTTCCCTATGCCAAAGGATAGAGAGTGGTAACAATTGTAAATTATGGTATGGGCAATCTTGGTTCCATTAAAAATATGTTTAAATATATCGGCGTAGAGGCTATTATAGAAAGCGATATTGATAAAATTGCAAAGGCGAGCAAGATACTTTTGCCGGGAGTCGGTTCTTTTGACGCTGCAATGAAAAGAATCAATGATAGTAATTTAATTGAAGTTCTTAACGAAAAGGCATTAAAAGAGCAAATCCCAATCCTTGGTATTTGTCTTGGTATGCAACTTCTGACAAAATCGAGCGATGAGGGGAATCTGAAAGGACTCGGGTGGATAGATGCAAAAACATTAAGTTTCAGAAATTTTCTACAAAGCAATGTAAGGGTGCCGCATATGGGTTGGAACTATGTCAAAATTTCAAATACTAGTTTATTAACCGCCGGACTAAAAGAAGACGAAGAGGCTAGATTTTATTTTGTTCATTCGTATTTTGTCAGAGTAGAAGATGAGAAAAATTCTATTTTAAAAACAAATTATGGTATAAATTTTGATAGCGCAATACAAAAGAATAACATCTATGGCGCTCAGTTTCATCCAGAAAAAAGTCATAAATTTGGTATGAAAATATTTGAAAATTTTGCAAGGATATAAGATGCTGCAAACAAGAGTGATCCCATGTCTGCTTTTAAAAAATGAAAGTCTTGTAAAAACAATCAAATTTAAAAAATATAGCTATATAGGCGATCCTGTAAATACTGTTAGAATTTTTAACGAGATAGAAGTAGATGAGTTGATGTTCTTAGATATTTTCGCCTCAAAAGAAGATAGAGATATAAATTTTAGAATTTTGCAAGATATTGCAAATGAATGTTTCATGCCCCTTAGTTACGGCGGCAATATAAAATCCTTTGACGATGCGAAGAGAATTTTTGAAATCGGCTTTGAAAAGATTGTAGTGAACTCAAATGCTTTTAAAAATCTCGATTTGATAGAAAAAATTTCAAGTCACTTTGGTGCACAAAGCGTTATTGGTTCTGTTGATGTCGGCAAGGATTTTTTGGGTAAAAAACATATATATTCTCATCATGGGACAAAAAGACAAAAATATGATATTTTAGAGTGGATTAAGCGATTACAGGCGGCCGGTATTGGAGAAATAATTGTTACATCTATTGAAAAAGACGGTACTTGGGATGGATATGATATACAAACGCTTAAAGAAGTTGTCGAAAATACAAATATACCAATAATCGCAAATGGTGGATGTGGGAAAATAGAGGATATAAGAGATGCTGTTAAATTGGCTGGTGTTTCGGCGTGTGCTGTCGGTAGTATGGTTGTATACCAGAAAAAAGGCATGGGCGTTTTGGTAAATTTCCCAAATAAAAATATCTTAGAGGAAATGTTAAAATAGGAGCTAAAAATGATTTATCAAATAGGACTTTTGGCCGGTTGGCCATATGCAATATCGGAAAATTTAAGAAAAAGAGGATTTGAAGCAATAAACATTGTTTTGTCCTCCGAAGATAGTGATGGCGTTAGTGATAAGCAAGGTAAAAAAATACTATCAAAAAGAGCCTTAAAATACGACAAAGCTTTAAATAGCGGCAAAGATAGTGTTGTTGTTAAACTTTTTAATAGGATAAAATTAATTTTTGAGATTATTAAAAAGGGACAGATGATTCATTATCATGGGGAAACAATACTACCATTTTGCCTTGATACATATATTTTTAAATTTTTTAAAATTCCAATGTTTATTAGCTGGGGTGGTGGCGATGCTAGAATTATCGAAATGGCAGTTAGTGATAATCCATTTTTTTATAGGTTTGATGATAAGTATAAGGACCGTAAAATACGTAGTAAGCTTAAAACGCTTGCAAAAAATGGCGTGAAAATTATAACTGATCCGGAAATGGAGGTTTATTGCGCTCCATTTTTTAAAAATATTTATAGATTTAGGCAGCCCATTGACATAAAGATGCTTGATGAGTATGTAAAAATAGAACAAAAAGATAAAAGCGATATTGTTAAAATTTTGCATATGCCAACTCATCCCATACCAAGAGGCACTATTTTTGTAGAAGATGCAATTAATAGGTTACAAAAAGATGGTTATAAATTCGAATATAAATTCATAACCAATTTAACTCAGCATGAAGTTTATCAAGAAATAGCGGATTGCGATATATTGGTTGATGAGCTAAGAACGGGCTCGCACGGTGTTTTGGCGCTCGAATCTTGCGCTTTATATAAACCTACAATTACATACATTAAAGAGAGCATAATAGATAAGTTTCCAAAAGAGCTGCCATTTGTGAATACAAATCCTATAACAATTTACGACAATCTTAAATTTTTAATTTTAAATCCGCAAGCAAGAGAAGAGTTGGGCAAAAAGAGCAGAATGTATGTAGAAAAATATCATGAAATAGATCTAGTTGTTGATGATTTAATTAAAATTTATAAAGAATGCGGTGCAAAGATATAGATCAATGATATATTTTTACTTTAAAAAACTCGCATCAATGACACCTAGACTAATTTTATTAAAAATTTATAATAAATTTTACGTATTTTTTTACAATAAAAGTAAATATTATATCGATTTAATACGAGGCAATACACATATAAATTTTAACATTCCGATTATAAAAACTAGCTACATAAATATAAAAGAGCTCAACCTGTCAAATATCGATCCGGATGTTGCCGATTACCTATCCAAAATGTACATCCAGCATAAATTTGATCTACTCGGTAGCGGCTGGGTAAAAAATAGCTATGATAGCGCGGCGCTCGGGCTTGAGCGATACAAATACGATATGAATGTCGCGGCGCCCGCGAGCGCGCCTGAAGGCTACGAGCCGATCGATTGGCAAAAGGATTTTAAAAGCGGCTTTCGGTGGAGCGAGAAAAAATGGTACAAAGATCAGCGCATAGCCCATAAGCCCGGCAGCGATATAAAGGTGCCGTGGGAGCTTGCAAGGTTTCAGCACTTGCCGCAGCTTGCTATTTTTACGATGGCGGATCCGAGTTTAAAGGAGCAAAATTTAAAAGAATTTAAAAACCAAATTTTAGATTTTATCCGCAACAATCCGCCTAGAATAGGCGTAAATTGGACCTGCACGATGGACGTAGGCATCAGAGTCGCCAATATGCTGGCGGCTTACGATATGTTTTGCCAGATGGACGGCGGCGGAATTTTAGATCAAAATTTCAAGCAGACCCTTTCAAATAGCGTCTACGAGCACGCTCTCCATATCGTAAATAACCTGGAATATTCGCCGCATCTAACGTCAAATCACTATCTAAGCGACATCGCAGGTCTGCTGCAAGCTTGCGCGTATTTGGACGGCGGCGGCGAGATAGACGCGTGGCTAGCATTTGCCCTCCAAGAGATAACCTGCGAAATGAAAAAGGAATTTTACGAAGACGGCGGAAATTTTGAAAGCTCTACGAGTTACCACCGCCTAAGCGGCGAACTGATGGCGTATTCCGTGGCTCTGATACTGGGTCTAAAAAGCGATAAAATTTCATCTTTGCAAAATTACGACGCAAAACTTTGGCGCAAAAAGCCGAAACTTTTACCGCCGGAGGAGCAGGAATTTAAAATTTTAGATGGACAGATAGCGCTGCCGCAGTGGTTTGTGGACAGACTATACAAAATCGGTAGGTTTACCGCGGACATTACAAAGCCAAACGGCGAAGTGCCGCAATTCGGCGATAACGACAGCGGCAGATTTTTTAAATTTAGCCCAAACGGCGAGTTTTTGAGCAGCGAACAAGCCGCGCGAAAATATCTAAATTTAAGCGGCTTCGCGGGCGGGGGCGAGCCGTTTTGGGATGAAAATATCTTAAATCACTCGGCGCTAATTAGCTTCATGGGCGGGATTTTTGACGATGAGATATTTAAAAACGATATGCGCTTTGAGAGGAGCTTTGTTCGCTCACTCGCAGGGCGCACGCTGCAAGTGAGCGATAAAACATACAAAAGCCTGATCATCTCGGGCGTGAAATTCGGCGAACTGTCGCACCGAAAAAGTATAGAATTTAAAATTCCAAATTCGCAAGAGATCAAAAAAATATTTTATCCGGACAGCGGAATTTTTATCTTTAAGTCCAATAAATTTTATCTCGCCATCTGCGCTACGCCGCTCGGGCAGAATGGCCACGGCGGACATACGCACAACGATAAGCTGGGCTACGAGCTGTGGATAAACGGTCGCGACATAGCGAGGGATCCCGGCACCTATCTTTATACTCCGATCCCAGACAGGAGAAATGAATTTAGAAGTGTCAAGGCACACAACGTGCCGATTATAGGCGATTTGGAACAAAATAGTTGGGGCGAGGGGGCGATAGGACTATTTGGAATGTTTGCGGAATGCAGATGCGAAGTGGCGGATTTTGGAGAAAATTTTATAAGCCTAGCCGCAGAATATAAAGGCGTAAAAATTATTAGAAAATTTGAGATAAAAGAGGACGGGTTGGAGATTGTCGATATGGCAAATAGGGAATTTTATTATAGTAAATTTGAGTTATATTCGAACGGATATGGGAAGTTATCGAGAATTGGTGCATTAAATGAATAATAGCATTATAGTAAATAATAATTTTAATTTATTAAGATTGATAGCTGCGCTCCAAGTTATGTTTGTTCATGCAAATGGTTATTTAGCAGATAAAAGCGATTTGTCTTGGTATATAACTAATATACTAAATTTTAGCGGCGTAACTGTATTTTTTCTGATTAGTGGTTTTTTAATAAGTATGTCTTATGCAAAAAATCAAGATTTAAAAACTTACATTAAAAATAGAATTTTAAGAATTTATCCAGGGCTTTATATTAATATTTTTATCGGTATAGTAATTTTATATATTTTTATAGATTTAAATTTTGACTTTGATTTTTTTAAATGGCTTCTTACTCAAATCAGCTTTTTGCAATTTTATAATCTTGAAGCCAGTAAGGCTTTTGGTACGGGTGAGATAAATGCGCCGCTTTGGACGATCTCGATTGAGCTAGTATTTTATGCTGTCTTGCCCATTGTTTTTTTTATAAATATAAAGACTAAGAAAATACTACCTTGTATTTTTCTGATCTCAATACTATTTTTTATATATA
>NZ_CALKTT010000041.1 GCF_937997535.1 uncultured Campylobacter sp. | reverse complement strand
GTGGAGGCGATGTTTGACGAAGCGAGCGTGCAGCTTTTAAAGCGTCTTGCGGATGCGGGTAAGGTCGTTTTTAAAGACGGTTTTTACGAGATTGCAAAAGGCTAGAGCATTAAAATTTTAAAAGCTCTTTTGCGGCGCGGCGCAGCAAAAAGCGGCTTGCATAAAGGCGTCGTCACAGGCGGCGCCCGCCGTACGCGAGCTAGAGAGGCAGCGCAAAGACAGCGCGTTTAAATTTAATGCCGAAGTTGCGTTGCTATAGATAGAGTGCTTGCCGCACGCAAGCTAAAGGCAACGCAATGCTAGCTAGCGTTAAATTTAGCGCCGAGTTGCGTCGCCGCAAAGATATGACGGCACATCGGGTTTATGAAACGATGCTGACGCGGCGTGCGTTGATCTTTAATAGGTTAAATGATGCTTAAAAGCGCCGTTAAATTATGAAATTTATGCACACGGCGCAAAGATACAGACCCTAAACGGCGCTTTTTAGTACCGATGGATTATTGAAGCAGGCCTAATGGATGGCAAAAGCGGGTTTAGATCCGCGGTAGATCGCGAAGCACGCCTTTAAATTTAGCCTGCTTGCCGCGCTCGCTTGGAGTTTTTGCGCTTTAATCATCCGCACGCCGAATGTGCGCCCATTATGCGATACCTGCGCGCCCAAAGAGCTGCGATCGGATAGTATAAACGCCGCGAAATTTTATCGCGCACTTCAGTTTTTAAATTTAAAATTTAGCCCGCAGAATTTGATCTGCGCTAGAGTTTTAGCGCAGATCGCGCTAAAGTTCCACGCCATAAATCGCCACAGCCGATAAATTTTAATTCGTCGAGCCGTTTTGCCTCGATAAAATTCTATGAATTTTTTTGAATGCTAGCCACAAAATTTCAAGCCGTTGCGAGCTCTGCGGCGATGCTAAAATTTTGACGCGATAGAATTTCGCAGCGAAATTTTACGCCGCTCGGCGTATCCGCTAGAGAGTGTTTGGGCGATAAAATTTTACGGCAGAGCTGCGGGCAAAATTCTAAATCCAAAGTAAAATTTCGCCCGTTAAATTTACTGCGCGACTACTTTATCGATCCAGTCAAAAAGCTCCTCAAGATCGTAATCGCCGCCGTGTCCTTGTCCCCAAGGCACCGCAAAATCGACGTTCTTACCCGCATTTTGCAAGCTAAGCGCCAAAATCGCGGGGATCGCAAGCGCCGTATCGCGATCGCTCGCGCCGTGGCGGATGCGGTAATGCTTCGCGCCGTTTTCGTTGCGCACGAAGCTCATCGCATCCATCATCTCTACGATCCGCGCATCTGCGATTAGCACCCCTTTGGCGGGGTCATTCATCGCGCTAAAATCCGTAAAATGCGCCGCGTTAAATTTGGCGCCGCCAAACAGCTCGTTTTCGGGATTTTCAAGCGCGAAGCCGTCGAATGCGGGCGGGGTCTTGGCGCGCGGCTTGGAGGTCGCGTAGCCCCAAAAAAGCATATGCGATTGCGACGCGTCGTCCTTGATCTTTGCAGCGAGGTATAGGGGCGTCTTCGCGCGCGGATTTTTCGCCGCAAAATTAGCAAACGAAGCCGATATGAGCCCGTTTATGTAATCTTTGAAGCTGCCGTCGCCGTTTTTATCCAGGCTTAGCGCGCGGCCGCCCCCATCCCTTAAGCTTAGCGAGTTCAGATAGGCGGGGAATTGCGCCTTTAGCTCGTCTGAAATTTTAATCTGCGCTGCGCTTAATTTGCCGCTTAGCATCTTGCGAGTGGGCTTTGCGGCGCTTTGATTTGCGTCTTTTTTAGAATTTTTTTCAGCGCCGCTAGAATTTTCGTCGCGCTCGTTAAATCCCGCTGCATCAAAGCCGCTAAAATCCATCTTTTCATATTCGCTCTGCGCGCCGAACATCCACTCATACGCCGCGTCCGCGTGCTTTAGATTTGTGATCGGGCAGTATACGGACGCCGCGTAAATTTTATCGCTCGCCTTCGCAGCGCCCAGCTCTTGCAGATACGGTTCGTACGCAGCCTCGTCTCCGCTCGTGCCCAAAAGTGCCGAGAGCGCTCCGCCCGCGCTCGTGCCGTTTGAGATTATCTTGTTTGCGTCCCCAGGCATTGCCGCGTCGTTAAATTTCAGATACCGCACGGCCGCCTTTAGATCGACGATCGCTGCGGGCGCCTTGCCGATATAATCGCCATTTGCGCCTTTTAGCGTGCGTCCGCGCGCTGCGGGAGCGGCTACGACGTAACCGCGCGAAAGTGCCGTAGCGATCGCGTTTGGTTTGCCGCTTGCGTCTATTTTGACATCGCCCGCTTCGCCCGGCATGTAGCCGCCCACGCCGTTTGGCAAAAATATCGGCGCGCTTGCGGCGTCAAATTTGCCGCTCTTGCTCCTCTCAAAATACTGCTGCGGGATGAAGATATTCATGCTCTGATAGCGCGCGCTTACGGGTTTTGTGACGTAGATTATGTTTTTGTAAGCGCGAAATTTTATCTTTTTGCCGCCTATTATCACGCTTTCTTGCGTGAAATTTGCGGCGTTAAATTTCAGATCTATTTGCGCGCTCTGCGTCGCCGCAGCCTCGGCGTTTAGGCTTAGTGCGCCGCAAAGTATCGCAGCGCCTAAAGCAATGGATTTTTTACTCATTGCCGCCTCCTTTCTATTTTGATATTGCCGCTTTTTAGCCATTCAAGCAGCTTAGTGACAAAGCTAATTTTAGCAAAACTCGGTGAATACTTAAATCCGCTGCGCGCCTAAATTTTGAAATTTAAACGCAAAGGCATCTGCAAGTTGAAAGGAATTTTAAACTCGAAGTGTTATTTTAGTGGGCATTTGCGGTCCGCCGCCGTAAATCCGGCTGCATTAAATTTCGCTCGTTAATTCATAAGCTTGAGCTGCGTTTCGAAGGCGGATTTGGGGTAGAGGCCGATGAGCTTTTTAACCGCTTTGCCGTTTTTATCGTAGATCACCGACGTGGGGGTGCCAAAAATACCGCCTACGATGGTTTCAAAGTATTTCACCGAGCTCGCGCCGCTGACGCTTGGGAATTTTATCCCCTTTTCGCGAGCGACCGCGGCATCTGCTTCTAGCCCCTTGCCGTCGCCCAAAACGCCGATGATCAGCGCATCGCCGCTAGCTTGTAGCTCGTTTAGCACGGGTACTTGGGCTTTGCACGCGCCGCAGCTGCTGGTGTAGAAAAACAGCACGAGCGGCTTGTCGTTGCCCTCGATCTTTAGCGTGCGCTCGGAGGGGTCGAACTTGGAGGCAAGCGAGGTGCCGTCGCTGCTTAGATGGTGCTTCCATCCGTCGCAGCCTACGAGCAGTAGCGCGAACACGGCGGCAGCAACTTTTAAATTTAAAAATTTTATCATCTAAAACCCGCCTTCGGGCGCGCTAAATCGGCCTTTAAATTTGCGTTTGAAATTTTAAAATTTGCGGCGCGATCCGGGCAGAAATTTATATCGCGATCCGCGCTGAGGTATATGTCACGATCCACGTCGTAATCTGCGCTCGTAGCGTTTCGGTTTTTAAAATTTAGACTTTTAAAATTTTTACCCACTCCGCTCGGCTTTGCAACGGTGCTTGATCTTTCTAAGCAAACGGCTTCGGCGGGACGTGCGTAGCAAAGAGCCGCGCCTGCTCGCGCGAGCTTTGTGCGAACCCAAAAAGAGCGCGCGCAGGCGGTGAAATTTTTAAATTTTAACGTAGCTTTATTTTTCATCATGTGAGCTAAATTTTACGCATCGGAATTCTGCGCGCCCGAATTTTCGGTATCTGAATTTTGGTCGCTTAAATTTTTAGCGTCTTGATCTTCGCCGCTAGAGCTTTGCGAAGCGCTTTTGTTTGGATCGCAATCTGAAATTTTATCTTGCGAGCCGAGATTATGCTTCATCGTGCTTTGATCCAAAAGTTCTATTCGATCGAGCTTGCCGTGTCTTAGGCGCACCACTTTGTCGGCGAATTTACCGAGCTCCTCGTTGTGTGTGACCAAAAGCAGCGTCTTGCCCTCGCTGCGAAGCGTCTGAAAGAGCTGCAAAACCACGCGCTCGTTGGCTTCGTCGAGGTTGCCCGTAGGTTCGTCTGCGATGATGATGTCGGGATCATTGATGAGTGCGCGCGCGATGCAGACACGCTGCTGCTCGCCGCCACTAAGCTCGCTAGGGCGGTGCGTGATGCGGTGTCCGAGCCCTACTTTCTCAAGTGCTGCCTTGGCGCTGTCCTCGTCCACGCAGCTGTGATAGTATTGATTTAACATGACGTTTTCGACGGCCGTTAGGTAAGGAATTAAGTGAAACTGCTGAAACACGAGACCGATCTTTTTGCGGCGAAATTCTAAAATTTGCTCGTCGTTTAGCGCGCTCGCGTCGGCTCCGCCTAGGATATATCTGCCCGCAGTGGGGGTGTCCATCAGGCTTAGGATATTTACGAGCGTGCTCTTGCCGCTGCCGCTTGGGCCCATTATGCTGACCCATTCGCCGCTTAAAACGTCGAAGCTGATATTATCGAGAGCCTTAACCTCGCCGAAGTATTTGCAGATGCCTTCAAATTTTAAAATTTCCATGTCATTCCCTTAATAGATTCGCTAAATTCGGATTCAGCGCCTTTTTGATCGGATAGTAGCTTGCCGCGAGCGCAAAAATCAGGCTCAGCGCGACCGCCGCAAAGAGGCTAATCAGCCTAAAATCCACGCTACTTGAAAATATCAGATGCCCCAGCAAGATCGCGAGCAGGTATCCCACGAATACCCCCACTAGCGAGCCTGCGACGCAGACGGTTAAAATTTCGCTCAGGATCAGGTGGAGCAAATTTTGTTTGCTCGCGCCGATTGCGCGGATGAGCGCGAACTCTTTGATGCGCGAAAGCAGGATCGAGCTAAGGCTCGTATTGATGCAGACCGAGGTGATCAAAAGGATCGTAATGCCGATAAGAAGCATCAAAAGCTTGATTTTGTTTAAGATTATGCCCTGGGTCTTGGATACCTTGCCGATCGGCGCGAAGCTCATCTGCGCATCGCTTAGGCTTTTCGAAATTTCGCTTAGCTGCTTAAAATCGCCGCTTACGATCGCTTCGGCGTAATTTACCTGCGCAGGCTGTTTTAAAATTTTTTGCGCCAGCGGCAGCGAGATTAGCAGCATGCCGTCCTCTTTCTGCCCGTCATAGACGATACCTTTTATCTTTACCTTGCTCGTCTCGTTTGAGCCGATCGGCGTGATCTCGATACTATCGCCGAGCTTCGCGCCCAAAAGTTTGGCGAGATCTTGACCGATGAGGGCGTTTTTATCGTCGAAATCCACGCCTATAAACGAACCCTCTTTGAGATCCAAAAACGGCATAGTATCGCGCAGAGAGGAGAAATTTACCCCCATGATGATGCCTGAATTGACGCCTAAATTTGCGCTGCCGAAAAGGTATTTATTCGCGCTTTTCAGTGCGGGGATTTTAGCGAACTTCGCATCGAGCGCCGCTTCGTCCATATGGGAATTTTCTAAATTTGCAGGACTTACGATCAAATTTGCGCCGTAGCTGTTTAGCTCGCTGGCGACCTTTTTATCGATGTCGGCGTAGATATTTACGAACGCCGCGCAAACCGCGCTGCCTAGCATGATCGCGACGAAAATCACGAAGCTGCGGATGCCGCTGTTGATGATACTTTTAAAGATCGCGCCTCTAAAAAACGCGCCGTTATTTCCTACCATAAAGCACCTCCGCAGGCAGTAGTTTGATTACTCCGCGTAGCGGCAAGATCGAGCCGATAATGCAAATAAGAAGTCCAAAGACGATGCTAAGCGGAAAGACCATAAGCGAGACGCCGATAAAGGAGCCAAAAATTTGATACGCGATCGCCCAGCTAAGCGCGTAGCCCACGACTGCGCCCACGAGTGAGCTTGCTACGCAGATGACGAAAATTTCGGCGGCGAACTGGATATAGATCATAAAGTTGCTCGCTCCCAGCGCCTTAAGCAAGCCGATCTCTTTTTTGCGCTTGTAAATTTCGCTGCTTAGCAGGCTCGTGATGCAGATGCTTGAAATCAGCAGAGATAAGATACTTACGACGCCCATTAAATTTTGAATTTTTTTCGTGATGCCGCTTTGAGCTTCGCTGACGCTAAGCACCGCCTTAGCAGTTGCATTTGGATACTCCTCGGTGATCTGATATGCGATGGAGCTAACGTATGCTGAGCAGTACCATGTGTCGTATTCTGTGGCGTCCAGGTTATCGAGGCTCCTTCTTGCCTTTACGGACAGATCGTCTTCAGGGATCGTCATGGCGCTAACTTCTGCCTTGGCGATGAGGCCCTCTTTGTGCGTTAGCTTTTGTACCAGAGATAAATTTGCGATCAGCTTTTTGGCTTCATCCTCCGCGCCGTGCAAAATCCCAACGACTTTAACCTCATAATCTCCAAGCTTAACCGTATCGCCGATCTTAAGCCCCAGCGCGTCGCCTGCGAGCACCTCATCCTCGGCGCCGTCTTTTACCCACTGCCCCTCTACACTCCAAAACGGATAGAGCGAGCGCACGCCCGATCTGAAATCAGGCTCATCGCTAACGCCCACGTCCTTTTCAAAGTAGGTTCCCACGACGTCGTAATCTCCTGCGCGGGTAGTTAAAAAGGGCGCAAAGGCGGTGATATTGTTGCGCCAAAAAATTTCTTTGATCTTATGCAGCTCGCTCTCTTTTAAAAAATCATCGTTTTTAAGCGGCGAGTATTCGCGCCCGCCGATCTCGATGCTTAGGCTTTGCGAGCGCGGTAGCACTACGATATTTGAGCCGTAGCTGCGCAGCTCCTTAGCGACCTCGTCGCCGATTTTTAGCGTGATATTTAGCATACAAGCGATCAGTGAGACCGATAAAAATATGGTCAAAAACGCTAGAATTTTGCTATCCCTGGAGTTTAAAATGGAGGATTTGATGATGCGTAAAAACATTATTTAAGCTCCTTTAGCGTGCCGTTTTCATCTACATAGCGCTCGGGGTGCGCGGTGAAGGCGTTTGCATTCGCTTCGCTTTCAAAAAAGTAGGTGCGTCCGTAGTAAAGATAGCTAAATTTAGAGGTGTTTAAAATTTCTTTTCTGCTGACCGGATCGATCACCTTTTTATCCACGATCTCCGAGAAATAGGACGCGCCGTCCTCAATCGTCTTAAGCGCGATGACGATATTTTGCCCCTCTAGCTTATAATCCAGCGGAATCGGATTGCAGCCGCCCAGCTTGCCGACGCTCGGCAAAAATATCCGCACGTTGCAAGCGATGCAGATGAGCTCGTCGCCTTTTTTAATATAGCCCATATCGCCGCAGATCGAGCACGCGTCAAAAACTGCGACCGGGGCAAATTTGTCCGTGAAGCGGTTTAGTAGAAAAAATCTGACCTTATGTCCGTCGTCGGTGACGTAGGCAAAGCGGTGCAGCTTGCCGTCCTTTACGATGTTTGCATCGATCACAAATTCCGCGCCTTGCGGCTCTATAATCTTAGGCTCATCGATCGTAGGCGGTTTTGAAGCGACCAAGATATAATAAAGCCCCAAAAAGCTGATTAAAACCCCAAGCGATAAAATCAGGCTAAAATCTCTAAAAATGGCGAATCTGCCCGCTTTAACCTCTCTAAATTTTATAATGTCCGCTTCGCGAGGCACTCGACTTGGCGCACGAAATGCCGTAAGCAGCGCAATTAGCGCGGCTATAAGGCAAAGAGCTAGCGTCAGATAGGAGTTGTTGTAATGGATGATTTTGGCAATGACGCTTAGAAACTCGGACGAGCCGATCGCGTTTGAAAGCCCCTCAAAGCCCTTCGCAGCTAGCGCTTTAGGCGCGTCTGCCTGGCGCAGATCAAGGCCCAAAAAGCCGATTTTGGCGATAAAGGCAAACGCCCACGCGATGACGAATGACGCCAGCTTTGCGCCTCTGCTCGCGCGCACTAGAGCTGAGCGATAAATAAAATAGAATAAAATTAGCGCCAGCACGCCTAAAACCGCCATAAAGAGGTTGGTTAGGCTGAAGCTGTCCAGTAGCTCGCCGGAGAAAATTTTAAAATTCATCCCTATGAAGCGGTATTCAAATCCATACGCGCAACCAAGAGCAAAAATAACTGCGGCGGTAAGATAGAATCGCTTAAGCTTAAACGCAAACAGCAACGCTAACAGCGCCAAGAGCGCGAGCGCGTCAAATATAATCTTGCCTGTATCGGCGTTTGCCGAGCGCGCAAATGCGCTAAAGCACAGCGCCCCGAATGCAGCTCCCAAAAGCGCGGGCAAAAACGATGCGCTGATAAAGCGCCTGCTGCCCAGATACGCGCTTAAAAATGCAAGCGGAAAAAGAGCCAAGCTAACGTGATAAAAAAATATCGTCATTAAAAATCCTCATCGAGCCTAATGCGCGTAAATCGCCTATAATTGCTTAAATTTTAAAATTTTAAAACCTACGCCATTTTGTAAATTTTAAAATTTCAAATCCGCTTGCAAAAAATTTGCAGCGTCAAGAGCCGCCCGCAAAGAGAAATTCGCCTCGCTCTTGTTTTGGTTTTGTCTCGCCCTTGCAGCGCGCTAAATTTTAAAATTCTAATTCTCTTGAAATTTTAAAATTTTGCCGCAGCTAAAAAGATTCGTAAGCTTAAACGCATTAAAGCAAAAACGATGCGCTTTGGCTGCGGCGTAGCGGCTAAATTTAAATGGGCTAAATTTGACCGCCTTAAATTTAAAGAGCGCGGTTAGAATCCAACACCCTTAAGCTCCGCCGAAACCGACTCGGCGGAGCTTGCTATGATTTACTCTTTAGGAGCGCCAGTGTATTGGAAGGTGTATTTAACCGAGAACGGCTCCCACCATTTGCCTACGCCTGTCGCTTTGTCCGCGTGGCGGCCGAATCCGTTGACGCTTGGATTTTCGATGTTGTAGGTTAGCTCGTAGTTACCTACGCCGTTTACCATTTTGATATTGGCGCCGTAGTGAGGGCCGTCGCTAGCTACCATCGGCATGAAATTTCCCTTTTGGATCTTGCCGGTGTCTAGGTTTTTAAGCACATAAGCGATCTTTAGATAAGGGATCCACTCGCCCTCGCCAAATCCGTTTGCGTTGCCCTTAATAGCGTGGATATCGGCCTCTAGGTGGATATCAGCCTTGCTAGGGGCTAGATCGATGCCTTTAGGCTCCATATCGATAGGCTGAAGATAAACGGCCGCAATCTCCATTCCGTTTTGTTCAACCGGCTCGCCGATCGGATGCTCTCCCGCCATCGCGACAACAGAAGCTAGGCTTAGTGCCAACATACCTGAAAAAATCTTTTTCATCCTCTCACTCCTTTATTAAGAATTGTTCTTTTGCTTGTTTTTTAAGATCAAAATTCCTGCGATCAAAAGCACGATCATCACCGCTTGCGGCACGAGGCTCTGGACATAAGGATAAAATCCGATCCATGTAATCGTAGGAAGCCCGTCTATTACGGTAGGCACGAATACCTTGCCCTCTACTAGCTCCATCACGCCCTTGCCTACGAATACGACGGACATATAAAATATGATGACCGATGTAGCGATAAAAAACGGCTTGATAGCGATTTTAAGCGAGAATTTTTTGATGATGACATAGACCACGATTAGGGCTACCAGACCCGCTACAAAACCCGCCGCTACCATGCTAGTAGCTGCCGGAGTCTTGGCATCGAAAAGTAGCGCCAGATAAAATAGCACCGTTTCCGCGCCCTCACGATAAACCGCCAAAAATACCGTCCACCAAAGCATCTTGCTATCGCCCGAGCTTAGGCTGCTTGAAATTTGACCTTGGATATAGGCGGTCCATTTTTTGGAGCTTGCATTTGAAAGAAGCCAAAATCCCACATAAAATAGCAGCACCACGGCGATTAGCATTACCGCGCCCTCCATCACTTCGCGCGTTTGTCCTGCATTTTCACTACCGAAGATATAATTTAGTCCGTAAGCCGTGGCAATACTTAGCACGACCGCGACGCCAAGAGCGCTGTAAACGATATTTAGGTGCTTTGAGTTGCCGGATTTTATAAGTAGGGCGATGACTGCGGCTACGATAATGAGCGCCTCGAATCCTTCGCGCAAGATGATGATAAGCGCGTATAAAAATAGATCCCAGTTGCTTGATTTCTTCGTTAACTCTAGACTTTGGGTGAGCTGATCAAATAGCTTATTTTGCGCCGCTACGATCTGCTCTTTGGAAGCGCCCGCGCGCATAAGAGCCGAAATTTTATTAAAGCTTGCTTCGGTGTCTAGCTTGAGCTGAGTATTTTTAGCACCGACGATATTTTCCATACCGCTCTCTTCGTATTCGTCGAAGTAGATATTGCCGCTTTCGTCAATCGCATCATCAACCTTGCCGTTTTCGTAAAGCTGCAAAACCTTAGCCATTTTGTCTTTGATATTTTGCACAATCGGCGTAAAATCCTTGCCTTCATCCTCGCTAGTATCGCTTTGAGCTAACGCAGTCTGTGGCGCTATGGAGTAGCTTTCTTGCGGCAGATCATTTACAGCTTTTAATGCTAGATTATCTAGGGCGTTTATCGCTTCGTCAAATTTTGATTTGTCCGTATCCGCATCCTCGCGCAAGAGATTTCCGATAATTTGCTGGATCGATTGATCGGTCTGAGATGAGACATATTTTCGCACTGCTTCCTCTAGACGTTCGTTGCGGTAGATATCAAATTTAGCGCGATTTAGCGCAGCTTTTAGTGCAGCAGTGTCTTTCTTATCAAACGCAGCTTTAGCGTTATCCAGCTCAGTTTTAAATTCCGTATAGACGCTCATCCACGGCGAGGTTGTACCGGATGCTGCGGAATTCCCGCCTGAGGTTGGCGCAGAAGTGCTACCGTCGCCTCCATCTTGATATTCTGCCACTAGGCGGTGACCTGATTCTATCACCGGCAAGACCTCGTCAATCTCGCGGTTTAGATTATCTATCATCGCTTGGATCTCGCTTACCGGCTTTTCTGCTTTGATCGCCTTGCGGATATCGCCGAACTGCTTCTCCATATCGTAGGATTTTTTCTGACTTAAATTTATGCGAATGCCGGCTTCTAGATTTTCAAAATGCCCAAAATACGCCTCTTGAGTTATCTTTCTAGCCTCAGAATTATTACCATCAACATAAAGCTTGATCGCTTGAGCAAATTTCTCTTTTATCGTCGCTGCTTCCGCACGATAATCCGTATCCGCAAAAAGCATAGCAAGCGGAAAAATTAGAGCTAAAACCGCAAATTTAAAAAATTTCATCTGAACCTTCTTGAGTTAAATTCATACATTAAATTTCAAAATCTAGCGGCAATTATATGTAGAAAAATCTTAAAAAGTAATAAAAAAAGCGGTTATCATAAAGCACGAAAGCGGCTAAATTCTCAATTGCAAGAGCTTTTTGATAGATGAAATTTAATAGAATTTAGGATATGGCGGAATTTTAAATGGCAGTCGGATTTTACTCCGACTGCTAAAATTTTAGTGAAGTTTCGACCAAATTTTACTTTTCCAAAGACCTGCAAAAACAGAAAGGATCAAGAAATAAATCATAATATTTATGGTTGTAGCTTCACGCTCAGCTTTTTTGCTATCGCCTACGTCAGCTAAATATTCCACGACCTTGGCTTCAGCGTTTTCGTTCAAGCCTACGCGCGGCATCGAAGTGCCTGGAAGCTTCTTTTGCGTATCATTGATAAACTCGTGCAGATAGTTGGCGCCCTTAGAACGGATCATCATCGAAAGATCAGGAGGCGTCGAGCCCATATACGCAGCCAAGCTAGCCTTGTCGCTGGATGCAAAGAGCTTATCATATTTGACGTCGTGGCATCTTAGACAAGCATCCTCAAAAACCGCCTTACTTAAAAGGAATTTTTTCTGCGCTTCGTTTAGTTCGGTGCCTTGCTTGATACCGCTAGCAGCAGCCTCAGAGGCGATTAGCTTATCCTCGCTAGGAGCGAGCGACTTTAGATAGGCTACGATATCGGCGATCTCTTGATTTAGATCACCGCCTGCACCGAAAAACCCGGGCATCGGAAAAGGCTTTTCGTCGCCAAATTTCTGATCTAGCTTAAGAGCCATGATCGGATCTTTGATGAGTGCAGCTAAGAATTTATCGGTGTATAGATAGCCTGCGCTGCTAAGATCCGGAGGATTGACGCCGTATGCGGCACTAGCGCTTGCCGCGTCCATAGGAGCGGGGATATTTGCACTTTTTACTCCATGACATGCGGTGCAGCCTGCATTTGTAAAGGTCTCGGCGCCGCGCACGGCATCGCCTTTGCTAAGATCGATTTTATTTATCTCATCCCAAAAAAGCACCGTTTTATCTTGTTGCTCTTTCGCGCTGGCTAGGGCTTTTTTAGAATTTTTTATCATCGTCTCATCCCCGCCTTTTTCAGCTGCGGCCAAAGCGCTTTCTGCTGCGGCTACGTTATGCGCGGCTAAAGCCGTATCGCCTGCTGCAAAATCGTAATTTACCGGATCGGTGTGCGGACTGAGCTTAGTATGAGCATAAGGCTCGATAAACCAGTATAAAATTCCCACACAAAAAAGCACCAAGATTAGGGTTCTTATCTCTTTCATGGCTAGACCCTCTTTCTTTCTGCGATTGTAATTAACGGAAGCACTACGACGAGCAATCCGATATAGATGATTGATAAAGCAAAGCCCCAGTATTTGTTTTCGATACCAAGCTCCGCGCCGTCTGCAGGGAGCTTTCCGAATAGGCTAAGCAGAATCATGTCGATTACCAAAACCCAAAACCAGATGAAAAACGCCTTGTTTTTATGCGCGGGTGCTACTACACTGCTGCGATCAAATAGCGGTATGAAAAATAGCGAAACTCCGGCGAATGCAAATGCGATAAGCCCGATGTCGGCAGCTTTAAGCGGTCCTACATCAAAGTAAAATCCGCGCAGAATTTCATACTCCCAAAGGAAGTACCACTCCGGATAGATATGCGTTGGGGTTTTGAGGCTATTTGCCGGCTCGAAATTTATCGGATCCATCGCAAAATCGAAGTGAAAGCCCACTAGATAAAAGAAAAATATCATAAAGATACTGACGTAGAAAAAATCCTTCGCCAAAAAGCCCGGCCAAAACGGAATCACCTTGCTTTCGCTAGTTTTGCCCTGCAGATACTTCTCACCCTCGAGCTCAAAGTCAATCTCCTCGCCGTCTAGGTTATTTACATGCGGAAATCTAAGCGAATAAAAATGCACCGCCAGCACCGCAACCACCACGAGAGGCAGTAAACAGACGTGAAGCATAAAAAATCGCGTCAGCGTCGGATCGCTTACGGCGTAATCGCCGCGAATCCACTCTACTATCGCATCGCCAACTACTGGAATTCCTCCAAAAAGATTAGTAATAACCATCGCTGCCCAGTAGCTCATCTGTCCCCATGGAAGCATATATCCGCTGAAAGCCTCGGCCGAAAAGATGATGAAAAGCAGCATTCCGCTTACCCAAATCATCTCTCGCCCTTGCTTATACGAGCGGTAATATATAGCTACTAAAGTATGAATGTATAAGATCAAAAATACAACCGACGCCGATACCGCGTGGATATGTCGCCATAGCCAGCCGTATTCGACCTCTTTCATAATCGTGAAATTTACGCTATCAAATGCTAAATTTACATCCGGTTTGTAATACATCACGAGCATTAGTCCACTAACGAACAAAACTATAAATAGCGTCATCAAAATAACGCCCATCGCCCAAAGGAAGCTGATATTTTTAGGAATCCAATACTCGCTTACCATCACCTTGAAAAATTTCGTTACGGCGAGCCTTTGGTCGAACCAATCCCAAACTCCCGTAGCTTTTCTTATATGTGCCATCTGCGCCTCCTATGCTTTCTGCTTTAGGGCTTGGTATTCGGGGCCCTCTTCGCCTAAAACGAGTTTCGTTCCGTCGATTTTAAAGGGCGGTATATCCATAGGACGCGGCGGCGGACCGAATACGTTTACGCCGTTAGCATCGAAAATCCCACCGTGACATGCACAGATGAATTGTTGCGTCGATGGCTTGTAGCTAGGAATACAGCCTAAATGGGTGCAAAGCCCTATGCAAAGCGTATATCTAGCATCCCCTACGACGACGTCACGGGCATCGTTTTTAGGCATATCGGCAGTCTTTTTAAGCACGAAAATCGGCTTTTTACGCCACTGTGTTTGATACAGCTCGCCCTCTTTGATCGTACTTAAATCTACCGTAGTGACGCCGGCGGCGCGCACGCTAGGTAACGGATCCCACGATTTCTTCATCCCCACTAGCGCAAAAACACCACCCACAGCGGCAACCGCGCCGAAAGTAAGCCCGATAAAGCCTCGTCTATCCTGTTTTAGATCAGACATCTTTATCCTTTCAAATTAAGAAATTGACAAGCGTCAATTTTAGCCAAATAAAGATTAAATCAATATGATTGTAAGCAGAAATTTAGCTTAACCTTGCAAGCTAAATTATATTTTAAGATAATTTTAATACCTAGCGAGGCGTTTTCGCAGTTTAAAATTTTATAAATTTTCAAATTCTATCATATTCTATCATGGCGCTGAATTTAAAATTTTAAAATTTTGTCGCGCAAGAGTTATTGCGACAATGGCGTGCGAAATTTTAAAATTTCGACATCATAAATAAAATTCCATAAAGCGCGAGATTTTAAATTTAAAAATGAGCATAGAATTTATAAAATCAAATTTTAAAATTTCACTGCTCGGTTATGGCAGCGGCGGGGCGAATTTTGCACTAGCGCGCTAGCTGAAATTTTAAAATTCTAAATTACGTCGCGCTTCCGTCGTATGAAAAAATTCCGCTAGAAGTAAAATTTAAAACATTAAAAACCCCATAGCGGTGCAAATTCTAAATCATTAGAATTTTACGACGTCTTAAAATTTCAAGCATCAAAAATTCTGTCGCGATGCAAAATTTTAAAATTTAGCGTAATCGCGAGCCGTAAAATTCTATAAAATTCTGCGGGATTTCAAAGCCTAGCCAAAATTTAAAGATAAATTTCATAAATCCATAAAGCCTCGGCAAGCTGCGAAATCCGGGCGAAATTTCAAAATTATTATTCTAAAATTTAAGCCCGTCTATCTAAAGCCTAGCCGATTTGCCCGAGCGAAAATACGCTCCGATCGCAAGAGCCACCATCGAAGCGACCATCACGTACGCCCAGCCGGGCACCGGAATGCGCTCGCCGCTAGCATAAGAGTGCATGCCGCTTAGGTAGAAATTTACACCAAAATAGGTCATTATGACGCTAAAATACGCAAACATTGAGGCTACGGCAAAGGCGAATTGATTATTGAGCTTTGGCATAAATCTAAAATGCACTACCACCGCGTAGATAAAAATCGTAATGAGCGCCCAGGTCTCCTTCGGATCCCAGCCCCAGTAGCGCCCCCAGCTTTCGTTCGCCCACACGCCGCCTAGGAAGTTGCCCACCGTCAGCAGGCAAAGACCTAGGATCATCGACATTTCGTTGATATGCGTGGCTTCTGCGATATTGCGAGCGATCTCCGGGTTTTTCTTATCGAACAGAAACATCACGAGGGTAAAAATTCCAAGCAGCATGCAAAGCCCCAAAAATCCGTAGCTCGCGGTGATTACCGAGACGTGGATCGTAAGCCAGTGCGATTTTAGAACCGGCTGGAGATTGGTGATTTGCGGATCGATGTCACTAAGATGCGCGACCATCAGCGTAATGCCCGCCATTATCGAGGTAAGCGCCAGCGAGATTGCAGATTTGCGCGAGAAAAATATTCCGCTTAGCGACAGCGCCCACGCGATGTAGATGAGCGATTCGTAGGAGTTGCTCCACGGCGCGTGCCCCGAGACGTAGCCGCGTAGCGCAAGGCCTGCGGTATGCGCGATGAAGGCGACGATATTTACGATATAAACGAGCTTAAACGCGCCGCCTAAGCGAAGGGCGGGCTTCATCATCCGCAAAAAGATAAAGATCAGAAGCAAAAATCCCGAGACAGTGTAGATCGGAAAGAGGCGAGAAAAAATTTTAGCCTTATTAAATAAAATTTCATATTTTATCGCGCTCTCGCTAGGCATTAAATTTGCGCCGTTTTGTGCTTGGTATTTTTTGACGTAGCTTAGCATCTTTTCTGCGCCGCTCCAATCCCCGCTTTCTTGGGCATAAACTACGGACGAAACGAATATTCCCATCATCTTTTTAACTTCAGCAGATTCGTTTTGATCCAGCGCATCGCCTAGATATAGCGGCGAAAGCCACTCGTTATTTTTAGCGTTCTTAACCGGAATAATTCTAAAATAATCCCCCATAAACGCCGAATAAAAGACGTTTACGCGCTCATTTACCTTGATGATCTCTTTATCTAGCACGCCGCGATTGCCCAAAGGCTTTCGGTTGATCTCCTCGACCATTTTATCAAGCTTGTAGTAGCTCTCGCCACCCTTAAATTCAAAAAAATCCATCATACTGGCGTGGCTTTGCTTCTCGTCCATACCTAGAATTTTCTTAAGCTCCGGCTCGCTAACCTTGATAATCGGCGCACGCCTCCAGTAGCTTTGATTTAGCATAAAAGAAAGCGCGGCGGCGTTATGGTTTAAAATTTCGCCATTTGGCGCCTTGTAGTCGTCGGCGCGGTAAATTTTATTTAAAAGCTCCCTAGAAACGGTATCAAAAGGCTCCATTCGCCCATCAAATCCCTGAATTACGAGGCTTGCTAGATCCTCACTAAATTTAGGATCAAATTTCGGCACGGCTAGTTCGCCTCCCATAGTAGAAAAATTATGCGGCGGGATGGAGTCTTGCTCCGCCGCAGATTCTTGCGAAGCGGAGCTATGCTTGGAATTTTCAACGGCGGAATTCTGCGCGGAATTTTGCACAAAATTTTGCGAAGTAGAATTTTGCACGCTAGCCGGGCTTTGCGGCGCGGAATTTTCTGCGGCTGCATTTGAGGCGGAATTTTGCGAAGTAGAATTTTGTGCCGTGGAGTTTTGTTCGGCATTTGCTGCGCTAGGATACAATGCGGCCAAACTCAAAGCCAACGCGCCTACTAATGCCAATGCCGCGCCTTTAGTACCGCGTCGCGATTTTTTGGCGCGTTTTGATGCAGAGTTTTCTGCGGAGCTTGCGGGCACCGAGCTAGACGCCGAATTTTTAGAATTTACATCTTTTTCTCGAGCAAGATGCGTATTTTCGCTGATTAAGCGCGAGAGCTTGAAAAAGCGCGAGCCCCGGTTGAAAAAGTTAAAAAACATCCCTACGCAAAGCAAAAAATAACCGATGTAAGTTGGAACTTTACCGGGGTCTTTATTGACCGAAAGCACGGTGCCGCGCTCGTCTGTATCGTATGAGCTTTGGAAAAATCGGTATCCGCCGTAATCGAGCACGTGATTCATAAAAATATCATAATCAAAGCTCGAATTGCCGTCTTTTAGCGTGATTTCGCTTTTATATCCGGAGGGCGAATTGGTACCCGGATAGCGATCCATCACAAAGTCGCGAAGCGCGATTTTAAAAGGCAGATGAAGCATCTTTGGCGCCAAGGCTACGATGAAATTCTTATCACCCACCTTGTAGCTAGCACCATGCGAATCCCTAGGTACGTAGATTTCGCGACTCTGCCCCGCAAAGCTTAGCGTAGCTACTACGCCGGGCTCACCCGGTAAATTCGCAGCGACCGGGACAAATTTCTCGACCGCGGAGCTAAGCAGGCTAACAGGGGCAAAATTTATCCCATCGAAGCTGTAAAGCAAGAGATTGCCTAGCGGATTATCCTCGTTTCTCTTAAGCGGTGCAGTGCTCATATCAGCCATTTTAGTGGCGTTTATATCAAGGCTTGAGTTTAGATAGAATTTGCCGTCTTTAGATTTTATGTAGATGAAATTCTTACTTTTAGGCTCTGTGTTAAAAGTAATACTAAGCTCGCCTATCTCCATGCTCTCGCCTGATTGCAAGGAGACATTTTGGCTGCCAACATTGTTTGAAAATAATAGTTCCACGCGCGCAGGAGCCTGTCCGGTCGGATCTTGCACCCATTTTAGCTCGCCGTGTTCTACGAGCTCTTTAAATTTTAAATTTGCGATCCTGCCCTCTACGTCTAGATTGAGATCGAAGTTCATCCGTCCTGCGCCGTTTAAAAATTTGCTCTCGTCGGCGGAGATAAACTCGCCGTCACTGCCTAAAGTAAGGAGCTGAACGACCTCGTCTTTAGTCGTTACGATCGAGCTCTCGCCGCCCTCTCTTATATGGATATTGCCCTCAAAGCCGAAATATCTCGTCAAAATCGCTCCAACAAGCATAAACAAAAAGCTTGCGTGAAAGATTAGCGCAGGCAGAGTGCGAAGCTTTATCATACGGTAGCGATAGATATTGTAGGTTAAATTTACTCCCAAAAGCACCATCAGCGCGCCAAACCACGCAGTAGAATAAACCATCGCCCAAGCTACTTCCGTGCCGTAAGCGGTCTCTACAAAAGTAGCGATTGCACAGGCTAGCGCCAAAATCAGTAGCATCACTGACGCGCACTCCATACTAAAAAATGTCTTCATTGATTTCCTTTAGATTTACGAGGGTTTTCAAAATCGCGAGATTTTAGCAAAAATTGCTTAATTTTTCATTTTACGACTTGCAAGCGCATGCCTACTAGCGTAGCGCAAATATGCGTTAAGATGCTTTGATAAAGCGGTAAAATTCTCATCTTAGGCATTCGCGCAGGAATTTAACGGCGCAGATAAATTTTGTAAAATGCTGGGAAATTTAGCGAAATTCTATTAAATTTCGTGCGTCATCTCATCGCGTAATTTCTAATTTAGAATTCCGCTGCGATAAAATTCTATCTTGGCGAAATTCCTTCTTATTGTTTTTTGCCTTGGGTATATGCGAGCTCGCACACGTCGCCCACGGCTTGGTGGCACGGGATCGCCGAGATCGAGTTATTAGGCGAACCGTCGATCACTTTATCTGAATAAACCAAATAGATTAGCGAGTCCTGCACCGCGTCGTAAAGCCTAACTACGTGGGTTTTTTTGAAAATTAACGAGCTACGTTTTTCAAAAATATCCTCTTTTTTCAGCTCCTCTTTGATGATGATTTTAGGCGCGGTCTGTACGCAGGAGACGGAAGCCTCGGAGCGATCCTCCTCTACGCCGATGATCTCTTTGGCGCCGCCTTTTTTGGCGTATGAGACGTAGCAGGTAACGCCCTGCACTTTTGGGTCTTTTACGGCGATGATCTCGATGCGATCGTCCTTGCCGAAGAGCCTAAAGGAGGTATCTACGCTATCTATCGTCTCGTAGTCTTTGGCGCAAACAAACGCCGCCAGCGCCAGCATAAGTAAAAATTTTTTCATAAACGACCTTTGGAATTTTGGGCAGATTTTAACATTTATAATATAAATTTTAAGCAAGTTTTTATAAAATGGCTCGGTTAAATTTGAAAGGAACTAAATGATCGAAAATATCTTTAGGGAGTACGACATACGCGGTATCGTGGGCGAGGAGCTAAACGAGCGCAGCGTAAAAGCGATCGGCTTCGCGCTTGGCAAACATATCGCAAATCTGGGACTTGAGCGCGTTAGCGTGGGATACGACGCCCGCCTTAGCGCGGATGAGCTTTTCGGCTATTTCGTAAGCGGGCTAAATTTTGCCGGACTGCGAGTTTATAATATCGGCTTGCTACCGACGCCGGTGGGCTATTTTAGCGTATTTACGCATAAATTTGACGCAAACGTAATGATCACCGGCTCGCACAATCCTAAAAATTACAACGGCTTTAAGATCACGATCGGTACGGACAGCTTCTTCGGCGCGGATTTGAAACGCCTCGGCGCGCAGGTGCGAGAGCTGATGAGTTCAAATTTTGAAATTCCAACTGATGTGGGCGCCCAGAAGTACGACATTTTAAGCGAGTATCTAGCATATTTTGAGAAGGAATTTGCGGCTCTTAAGGGTTTTGCCGCGCCTTTTATAATCGACTGCGCAAACGGCGCCGCGGGCGTTACCGCTACTAAAATCATCGAAAGGCTGGGCTTAAATGCTAAAGTTTTATTTCCGCAGCCCGACGGTAATTTCCCAAACCACCACCCCGATCCCAGCGAGGAGAAAAATTTAGCGGATCTTAAAGCCGCGATGAAGCAAGACGGCGTGAGCTTGGGCTTCGGCTTTGACGGAGATGCCGATAGGATCGCCGTGCTTACGCCGCGCCGCAACATCAAAGGTGACGAGCTAGCCTGCCTGCTTGCTCTAAACATGCACCGCCCGCGCATCCTAGGCGAGGTCAAATGCTCTCAAGCGATGTATGACACCATCGATAAGATCGGCAAAAGCTTCATGGGCAAGACCGGCCACAGCAATATCAAAAAGGCGATGAAAGAGCTTGGCATCGATCTTGCCGCGGAGGTTAGCGGGCATATTTACTTTAAAGAGCGATATTTCGGCTTTGATGACGGCGTATATGCGATGATGCGCGTGCTTGAACTCGTAGCTAAAGGATATGATTTAGACGCCGAGCTAGACAAGCTGCCGCGAGTTTTTAGCACCGACGAGATTAAATTTAATACGAGCGAGGAGGCGAAATTTAAGATTATCGAGGCTCTTAAAGCTCAAATCCACGCAGGTATCGCGGAGTTGCCGCCCATCCGCGATATTATCGAGATCGACGGCATCAGAGTGCGATTTGATGACGGCTGGACGCTCGTACGGGCAAGCAATACCACGCCTGTGATCGTAACCCGCTTCGAGGCCTCTAGCCCCGAGTTTCGCGACGAGATGCAGCGCGTATTTTTAGGTAAACTAGAAAATTTAAAGGAGCAGAGATGAACGAATCTGAAAAGCAAGAGGTTGAAAAAAATATAAAAGAGCTTTTGGCTGCGAGAGCGGAATTTTTTAAATTTTTAGATGAGCGTGTTCCTAAGATCGCGGGTACCGACGTGTTTGATTTCGAGCGCGCAGGCGCGGCTAGCCTGAAGGAAGTTTACGCGAAATTCTACGGCTACGATTACGCCGCGCGCAAGCTGCTGCCATATTTATACCGCACTTACGGACTAAATTTCGATGTCTGAGATCATTTTAGATCGCGCCGCTTATGCGCACAATCTAGCGCAAATCGCCGCCAAAGTAGGTGGAGCGGAACGAGTATTTTTAGTAGCCAAGGATAATTCATACGGCCATGGCTGCAGGCTTTGCTGCGAGGAAGCGGCAAAGCTAGGCTTCGTACGCGCCGTAACGCGAAGTGCTGCGGAAGCTGCGCAGATCGCGGATCTATTCGGCGAAATTTTAGTGCTTTCGCACATTCCAAACGGGCTTGAGGACGAGCGGTTTTGCTACGCGGTAAACGATCTTGGCTACTTTGCGCGTCTTAAGCGGGGGGCTAAAATTTACATCGCCGTAGATACCGCGATGCATAGAAACGGCATCGCTGCGAGCGAGTTAGATGAGGCACTTAGGCTATGCAAGCAGGGCGGATTTAAGCTTCGTGGCTTTTTCACACACTTTCGCGCAAGCGACGAGCTAAGTGCAGATTTTTTCGCACAAAGGCAAAATTTCATAGAATTTAAGCGTATCGCGGGACAAAAAGCCGCCGCCGCGGGCTTTGAAAATTTAAAATTTCATTCGAGCAACTCCGCAGCTATCGAGCGAAGTGCAGGCTTTGAGGACGAATACGTGCGCGTAGGCATGGCGCAGTTCGGCTATCCGCAATTTGACGAGAGCCTAAATTTACGCCCTGTGCTAAAGCTCTATGCCGATCTAATCAGCTCGCGCGTGCTAAAAAAAGGCGAGCGCGTGGGCTACGGCGCGAATTTTGAAGCGCCACGCGATATGATGATCGGCACATACGATCTGGGCTACGCAGACGGGCTATTTCGCTACGACGGCGAGGGCGAGCTAGCGCTTGCAAGCGGGCAAAAAATGCTCGGAAAAATGTCGATGGATAGTTTCTGCGCGGAATTCGGTGGCGAGCGTATCTGCGTGCTGAATGACGCGCGAGCCTGGGCAAAGCGCTTCGGCACGATCGAATATGAAATTTTAGTCAAATTAAATTCCAACATCCCAAGGAGATTTCAATGAAAGAGCTGCAAGGAGAAAATAACGAGCGTATAGGTTACGACGATAAAGGCTTATCCGCGCGAGGCGAGAGCTTTGGCGGAGGAGAGTATCTGCGCCAAAAAGGAGGGCTTCATATCTTAATCAAAGCTCTAATCGTCTTAGTGATTGCGGCGATTGCGTTTGCGATATTTGCAGTGCCCGTTTACAACAAGCTCATAAGCAAAGATGAAGAAGTTAAGGCCGCGTGGAGCCAGGTACAAAACCAATATCAGCGCCGCGCCGACTTGATTCCAAATTTCGTAGAAACCGTCAAAGGCTACGCTAGCCATGAAAAAGATACCTTAGAAGGCGTTATAAATGCCCGCGCTAAGGCAACCGCTGTCAATATCAATGCAGAGAGCTTAGCGCAAGATCCGGAAGCGTTTGCGAAATTTAATGGCGCTCAAGGCGAGCTTAGCTCGGCCCTATCGCGCTTGATGCTGGTAGTCGAGCGCTACCCGGATCTTAAGGCAAATCAGAATTTCGCCGAGCTGCAAAATCAGCTCGAAGGCACGGAAAACCGTATCGCCGTAGCGCGCAAGGATTACATCGCCTCGGTGCAGGAATACAACAAACTAATTAGAACCTTCCCTACAAATATCATCGCGCGCATCGTAGGACTAGGCGGCGCCAAACCTAGCTTTAGCGCTGATAGCTCAAGCCAAAAAGCCCCTAGCGTCTCGTTTAAATAACGCTAAAGGCGGCAAATGCTAAGCGAGCAGTGCAAGCAAAAAATCCACGAGCTAATCACGAAAGCCGAAGCCGCAAGCGGTGCGCAGATCGTCTGCGTGGTCGCGCGCGAAGCAAGCGAGGACTGTGAAGCCAGCTACGGCGCGGCGGCAGTGACGGCATTTGCGATCGGCATCGTTCTGTGCTTCGTGCCGCAAATAAGCAAAGCTGAGCTACTGCAAATCGTAGCACTTAGCTTTATAGCGATTAAAGCTCTGCTAGCTAAATGCCCCACGCTTTTAACTCTAATCACGCCTAAATCTCGCAGACTTCGGCTCTCGGGCGAGTTTGCGATGCAAAAATTTTACGAGCGCTACGGTAGCGTAAAAGAAGCGATAATGTTTTGCGTATGCGTCCGCGAACGCTGCGCTCATATCATCTGCGGCGCGCGAGCGGCGGAGTTTATCTCTAAGGGCGAGTTTGAACGTATCACGACGGAATTTAACCCCAGCACGCAAGGCCTTGAGCCTGCTGTTTTAAAGGCGATGGACGCGCTGTGCGAGCTAGCTATGCGAGTGCCTAAAGATAGCGAAAATAACGATATAGAAGAGACCTTGGTGGAGCTGCAATGAGAGTGGCTTGGAGATTTGCTTTTGCCATAATGGCGCTATTTGTAATAAGCGTCGCCGTACCTAGCGAGTATCTAGCCCGCCCAAACGGCACCGCTGTAATCGATGAGGCTGGTATTTTACGCCCAGCCGCGAGAGAGAGTCTGAATGAAATTTTAACGACTTTTGATAAAAATTCCACAAACCAGATCATGTTCGTAAGCCTAAAATCGCTCGGCGGCTACTCTATCGAGGAAATCGGCGTAGAGCAGGCGCGCGCTCTTGGTATCGGGCAAAAAGGGCGCGACAACGGCGTACTGCTGCTCGTCGCTCCGCACGAGCATAAAGTGCGTATCGAGGTCGGATACGGGCTAGAGGGCGTACTAACCGATATGCGCGCCAAACGCATCATTAGCAATAAAATTCTACCCTATTTTAGGCAGGGAGATTACGAAAGCGGCGTCATTAGCGGGATTTCGGCGATCATCAGCACGATCGAAGGCGGCGATATAAAATTTGATCCCCTTAACGCCAACGCGCAGCAGGATCCGAGCAACAAGGACTTTGCGATCTTTATGGTACTTTTTGCAGTCTTGCTTTTTGCGATACTAAGCCGCCGCGTGACGCGTCGCAGAAGAAGTGACGAGGATATAATCTCAAGCGCGGACATCATAAGCGAAATCGCGCGCTCATCGCGCATGAGAGGCGGCTCATCCGGGGATTTTGGCGGATTTAAAGGAAATGGCGGTTTTAGCGGAGGCGGCTTCAGTGGGGGCGGCGGAAGCTTCGGCGGAGGCGGTGCTAGCGGAAGCTGGTAGCCACATAAATTTTATCAAAATTCCAAATCGTAGAATTTTATCTAAATTTTAAAATTTCAGAATTTCTAAATTCGGCTGCTGGTATAGAAAAACAACATGAGCGGCTTGTCGTTGCCCTCGATCTTTAGCGTGCGCTCGGAGGGGTCGAACTTGGAGGCAAGCGAGGTGCCGTCGCTGCTTAGATGGTGCTTCCATCCGTCGCAGCCTACGAGCAGTAGCGCGAACACGGCGGCAGCAACTTTTAAATTTAAAAATTTTATCATCTAAAACCCGCCTTCGGGCGCGCTAAATCGGCCTTTAAATTTGCGTTTGAAATTTTAAAATTCACGGCGCGATCCCTGTCAGAATTTATGTCTCGATACGCTCCGAGGCGTATGTCGTAATAATCTATGCTTGGGTTCATGCCGTGACCTTTAACGAGATTTATGTCATAATCCGCGCTAGAATTTATATCGTGGCATATATTTAAATTTAAGTCTCGATCTGCGTTAAAGTTTATGCTTTGGTATGTGCTGCAGCAATGCTATAAGGCGTATGTCATAACCCGCGTCGTAATCTGCACTAAAGTCTATATAGTCACCCGCCTAGCAATTTGTACTCGTAGCGTTTCGGCTTTTAAAATTTAGACTTTTTAAATTTTTACCCACTCCGATCGGTTTTCCATCGGCTTTTGATATTTTGAGGCAAACGGCTTCGGCGAGACGCGCGCAGCAAAGAGCCGCACCTGCTCGCGCGAGCTTTGTGCGAACCCAAAAAGAGCGCGGGCGGGCGGTGAAATTTTTAAATTTTAACGTAGCTTTATTTTTCATCATGCGAGTTAAATTTTACGCACCGTCATTTTGCGCGCTAGAATTTTTGGCACCTTGATTTTCGCCACTTAAATTTTTAACGCCCCGATCTTCGCCGCCAGAGCTTTGCGAGGCAGAATTTTGCTCGCTCGCAGTTTCGGCGTTAGAGCTTTGCGAAGCGCTTTTGTTTGGATTACGATCTGAAATTTTATCTTGCGAGCCGAGATTGTGCTTCATCGTGCTTTGATCCAAAAGTTCTATTCGATCGAGTTTGCCGTGTCTTAGGCGCACCACTTTGTCGGCAAATTTGGACGAAAATTACACCTGCGAAATCTCGATAAAATTTTGCCATTAAATTACGAAACGAAATTCTATCTCGCAATTCCGCCGCTATTTCTTAGCGATTTTATAGTAGCCGTCTCTAAAAACGACCTTACCCACATCCGCAAGACGCTTTAAAAGCTGCACGCTCGCTTCGTCAAACATCGCCTCCAC
>NZ_CALKTT010000040.1 GCF_937997535.1 uncultured Campylobacter sp. | reverse complement strand
AAAATAGAAAGGAGAAATAATGATTTTAAAAGGCAAAAAAGGCCTCATCGTCGGCGTCGCTAACGCCAAATCCATCGCTTACGGCATCGCCGAAGCTTGTCACGCGCAGGGCGCGCAGATGGCGTTTACCTACCTAAACGACGCGCTAAAAAAACGCGTAGAGCCGATCGCAAAGGAGTTTGGAAGCAAATTCGTCTATGAGCTTGACGTAAACAACCCAGCTCACTTGGACGGTCTTGCGGATCGCATCGAAGCAGATCTGGGCGAGATTGATTTTGTCGTGCATGCCGTAGCCTATGCGCCGAAAGAAGCGCTAGAGGGCGAGTTTGTAAACACGAGCAAAGAAGCCTTTGACATTGCGATGGGCACGAGCGTGTATTCGTTACTAAGCCTTACTCGCGCGGTGCTGCCGGTACTAAAAGAGGGCGGCTCGGTGCTCACGCTAACCTACCTCGGAGGGCCGAAATTCGTGCCTCACTACAACGTAATGGGCGTCGCAAAAGCGGCTCTTGAAAGCTCCGTGCGCTATCTCGCTCACGATCTTGGCGCGCGCGGTATCCGCGTAAATGCTATCAGCGCAGGCCCGATCAAAACGCTTGCCGCAAGCGGAATAGGCGATTTTAGGATGATTTTACGCTACAACGAGATCAATGCGCCGCTCAGGCGCAACGTCACGACTCAAGACGTAGGCAAAAGCGCGATGTATCTACTCAGCGACCTTGCTAGCGGCGTGACAGGCGAAGTTCACTACGTCGACTGCGGCTGCAACATCATGGGCATGTGCGACGTGGTGACCGACGCCGATGGTAAGACGATCCTTGCGTGGGATGCGGCTAAGGCCGAATAAGCGGCGTGCAAAAAGGGCAAAATTTGGCGCGCGCACGGTCTATTACGAGGCTAGGCACAAAGCCATAGCAGAGGGCGGCATAGAGGGCATCGCCGCCATTTTGCGAGGTGATGATGAGGCCGAGAAAGCCTCGCTCTTGTTGTGTCTAGATTATTACCTTGATCCCTACTACGGCTGCACGCTGGCGCATGAGAGCGAAATTTTCGCCCTTTTGCAGGAGCTGCTTCTGAGCGAGCGCTCACAAGCCATCAGAGGCGACATTTTGCAGCTTCTGGGCGATTACTGCGGCGATTTTAGCGTGCTGCGAAGCAGGATTTGCGAGGCGTCCGGCGAGCTTTTGCCCGATATCAGGCGCTTGATCGAAAGATAAATTTAACGACCGGCGCGCTTTTGCTCACGGTAATTGCGCCGCAGCGAGCGGTAGCGAAATTTGCCGCGCCTCCGCGCACGCCCCTTTTGCCGCAAAAATGCGGCAGCGTAAAATTTTAAGATTGGAAGCGGCAATGAAAACCTCGGATGAGCAAGGAGCTCGATCTAGCGAGCATACCTAAAAACGGCATGGAGATAGAGAATTATTTCAGAGCCGTTTTTGAAAAAAGCGGTAAAACCGCCAGGAAGGAGCTTGATGAAAAAGGATTATATCTGCGTATTCGACTGCGAGACGATCCCAGACGTAGCGGCGCTGGTGCGGGTGCTGGATGAGGATGCGATCGCGGACTGCTTTGAGCCTTTCGATAAAAAAAGCTTCGCAAAGCTTCTTGACGCGCAGCTCTCGCAAAAGATCGGCGGCGAGAAACAAAACGCGTCTTTAAATTTTGCTGTAAATGCGGCGGAGCAGAATTTTAAAATAGAAAATTCCGAGCAAAATTCCGCGCCTCAAAGCTTCGCGAGTGAAAATTCCGCTGAAAATCCCGCACAGGGAAATTTTGCGAGCGAAAATTCCGCATCAAATTCCACAGAGCAAAATTTAGCGCCGCAAAATACGGCGTCTAAAAATTCCGCGTCGCTAAATTTAACCTACGACGATACCGCGCCTCAAAGCTCCGCAGCACAGGGCTCCGCGGTAGAAAATTCCGCGCCCCGAAGCTCTGCGCCTCAGAATTTTGCAGCGGAAAGCTCTGCGCTACAAAGCTCCGCATCCCAAAGCTCAAAGAGCGAAAATCACGCTTCAAATTCCGCGCAAGACGCCGCGTTAAACGCGCTAAATTTTAAAATTTACGGCGAGCAATTGATCTTTAACGCGGATAAAAGCAAAATTTTAAACCACAAATTGCTCTCGCTTAGGGCGATGGAGATTTTCAAAGAAAAAACCGGCAGCGAATTCCTGCCCGTCTGCTTCCACCGCGTCGTTAGCATTAGCGCCGTGATGGCGGACGGATTCGGCAGATTTTTGCGCGTCTCGACGCTTGATGGCGAGAACGAGCGCGATAAAATCGCTAAATTCCTAACTTTCATCGAGGATTTTAATCCGCGGCTCGTGAGCTTCAACGGGCGCGGGTTCGATCTACCGATGATTATGGCGCGCGCGATGTGCTACGATCTAAGCGCCGCGGCGTATTTTGAGACGAACGATCGCGATAACAACAAGAGCAAATGGGAGAACTACCGCAGCCGCTACGACGGGCGGTTTCATCTGGATCTTCTCGATCACATCAGCGATTTCGGCGCCGTTCGCGGACTCAAGCTCGATCATATCTGCGCTAGCGTGGGCCTTCCCGGCAAATACGACGTGCACGGCGATCAAGTCTTACAGCTGTATTACGCAGGCGAGCAGGCCAAGATCGACGAGTACTGCAGATCCGACGTGCTCAACACCTACTGGCTGTTTTTAAAATACGAGCTTTTGCGCGGCAAGATCACCAAGGACGATTATCTAAATTACATCGCGGTGATGGGAGAATTTTTGCAAAAAGAGTGCGCGGGCATGAGCTACACGCCCGTTTTTTGCGACTTTATAGAAAGGGAGTTAGCGGCATATGCGAAGTGAAATTTTTAAAATTTTAAAAGGCGCGGTTTTTGGCGCGCTGTTTTTGCTTTGCGGCGCGGCTGCGGACGAGGCTAAATTTAAACCGATGCTGCTTAAAGAATATATCCCGGGCATGAATATCACGGGCTGGGTCGTTAGCGAGAAGCTAGACGGCGTGCGCGCGATCTGGGACGGCAAAAATCTGCGCTCCAGACGCGGCAAGATCATAAACGCCCCCGAGGGCTGGAGCGCGGGCTTTCCGCCATTTTTCGTGGACGGCGAGCTATACACGGCGCGCGGAGAGTTTGAACAGCTCGTATCGATCGTCTCTTCTAGCGTGCCCGATGAGCGCTGGAGCAGGGTGAAATTTTACGCATTCGACCTGCCGAAGGAGCAGAAAAACCTAAGCGCGAAGATGGAAATTTTAAGAAATTTTATCGCCTCAAGCGGCGCGCAAAATTTACTCATCGTGCAGCAAACCCCGGTAAGCACGCACGCCGACGTGCAGGCGTATTTTGATCGCGTCATCGCAGCAGGCGGCGAAGGCGTCGTGCTGCGCGATCCAAACGCGCTTTATGAAAGCGGGCGCAGCGATAAAATTTTAAAATATAAAAAGATGCACGATAGCGAGTGCAAGGTCGTAAAAATCAACCCCGGCTACGGCAAAAACGAGGGCAAGATGGGCTCGCTTAGCTGCGTGGATCTACGTAGCGGAGCGAAATTTAAAGTAGGCACGGGCTTTAGCGACGAGATGCGGGCGAATCCGCCTAAAGTAGGCACGATCATCACCTATCAATACCAAAACCTAACCCGCGAGAAAAAGCCGCGCTTTCCCGTATTTTTGCGCGTGCGACCAGCGATTTAATCTAAGGGGCTATAATCGAGTATTTTGATAAATTTGATCCGAAGGAGAATAGATGAAAATTTTAATCACCGGCGGCGCGGGATACATCGGTAGCCATGTCGCAAAGGCGCTTTTAGAAGCAAACCGCCACGACGTCGTCATACTGGATAATCTTTGCAAGGGCTCGATGCGAGCGATCGAGGCGCTTCGCAAGATAGGCGAGTTTGAGTTCGTACAAGAGAGCCTAGAAAACACCCCCGCAATCGAGAAGCTTTTTAAGCGCGAGAAGTTTGATGCGATCATTCATTTTGCGGCGTTTATCGAGGTTTTTGAAAGCACGCAAAATCCGCTAAAATACTATCTAAACAATACCGCCAACGCGATGAATTTGATCGCGCTTGCGAACAAATACGGCGTGAAAGACTTTATCTTTAGCTCCACTGCGGCGACCTACGGCGAGCCGGACATCCCGCAAGTAAGCGAGGAAACTCCGCAAAATCCGATCAATCCGTACGGAAGAAGCAAGCTGATGGTCGAGTGGGTGCTAAAAGATACGGCAGCGGCAAATCCAAATTTTAAATATGGAATTTTGCGCTACTTCAACGTCGCAGGAGCCGCAAGCGACGGCACGATCGGGCAAAACTACCCGAACGCGACGCATCTTATCAAGGTTGCGACCCAAACGATCGTCGGTAAACGCGATAAGATGAGCATTTTCGGCGATGATTACGACACCAAGGACGGCACCTGCATACGCGACTACATCCACGTAGAGGACCTCGCAAGCGCGCATCTGGCGGTACTTGATTATCTGCAAAGTAACGATAGCGCGGTCTTTAACGTAGGCTACGGCACGGGCTTTAGCGTAAAAGAGGTCGTTAATGAAGCTAAAAAAGTAAGCGGCGTGGATTTTAAAGTAGAAATTGCTCCGCGTAGAGCCGGTGATCCTGCCTGCCTCATCTCAAACGCGGATAAAATTCGCACCAAAACCTCTTGGCGGCCTGAGCACGAGAGCCTGGATGAGATCATTCTAAGCGCGCTTAATTGGGAAAAGAAGCTCTAGGTTCTAGCGTGAAAGTGCGATTTGAAATTTTAAAATTTTACTTCGCCGCGTTTAATAGCGGCGAGCAAAAGGAAGCCTTGTTTGCTTAAAATTCTAAACGCCCCCGAAGCCGCACAGCGCAAGCTCGGCGTCGTGCTATCGTATGTAAATATCTTTGTTTCTACGATACTTACTTTGGTTTATACGCCGTTTTTTCTGCGGGCGCTGGGGCAGAGCGAGTTTGGGCTGTATTCTTTAGCTAGCAGCGTTATTGGCTATTTGGCGATTTTGGATTTGGGTTTCGGCAACGCCGTGACGGTCTATACCGCCAAATACGCCTCGAGTGGCGAAGTGGAGTGCATGCATAAGCTGCACGGCACGATCTTTAGCGTGTATTTGGTAATGAGCGCGGTGATCGTGCTTGCAGGAGCTGCGCTGTTAGCCAATCTGCACGCGATTTTTGGCGCTAAGCTAAGCGCTAGCGAGATGGGCGAAATTCGCATTATGCTAATGCTACTAACTGCAAATTTAGCGATTAGCTTTCCTTTTAGCATCTATTCGTCGATCCTTACGGCGCATGAGAATTTCGTATTTATCAAGCTAATTGGGATCTTTCGCACGATCGCTCTACCGCTAGCTGCGGTGCCTGCGCTACTTTTGGGATATAAGGCTATCGCGATCGTAATCATCGCTACGGCGGTAAATTTAATCTGCGTCGCGGCAG
>NZ_CALKTT010000039.1 GCF_937997535.1 uncultured Campylobacter sp. | reverse complement strand
CTCTATCTCTTGCGATTTTTAGTACCTCCATTACATCGTCAAATCTCCAAGCGATATCATAAATTCCGTACTCTTCCCTTAATCGTATACCGCGCTCCAGCAGATCCTGCGGTACGATATTTACGTAATCTTCATCTATAAACACAATATCTTCTTCAACTGACATAATCTCTCCTTCCATTAAAATTTAATTTATTGCAAAGACTTTTCTATATCGTTTATTAGGTGATGAAGCGTTTCGAGACGACTAGAACTTGGATTATTTTGGTTCAAAATTCTAAAATATCGCTATATTTCATCGTCTTTATATTGCGCTCGTCAAAAGATGGAGATATATATTTTTCGTTCATCTTAATGATTTTTGCGATATAGCTCTCGCTTATACCATTTTTCGTTTTTGTGCGATATATGCGTCAAAGGGCTTTTGGTCGATATCATTGCTCTTTCTGTAAAACTGACCTAATAGGTTTTAACTAACCTAATAAACAACTGAATTATTCTAAAACAATTATAACATAAAAAGAAACAAAAATAATTAAAATTACTAAAAGCCCTAAATATCCGTATTTAAAGGAAGCAAAAGAGATTTAAAAGAAGTAATTGAAAATTAAAAGTAGCTTAAATGGTGGAGTTAAGCGGGATCGAACCGCCGACCTCTTGAATGCCATTCAAGCGCTCTCCCAGCTGAGCTATAACCCCAATAAAGATTTTGTAATTTTACATTATTTTACTTACAAAATTTTTAAATTACGGTGCTACGCTAAAATTTTCT
Source organism: uncultured Campylobacter sp. (assembly GCF_937997535.1). Lineage (GTDB taxonomy): Bacteria > Campylobacterota > Campylobacteria > Campylobacterales > Campylobacteraceae > Campylobacter_B. Next base: position 27,324 of record NZ_CALKTT010000039.1, on the reverse strand, counting down.
CCGTAAAAGCCGCTATAAAATGAAATTTTAAGCTTGCATTGGGTAATATTTCATTTCTTTGCGCGGGAATAGCTCAGTGGTAGAGCGCAACCTTGCCATGGTTGATGTCGCGAGTTCGACTCTCGTTTCCCGCTCCATTTTACATTCTGTTTTGTATTAAACGTGCCCGGATGGCGGAATCGGTAGACGCAAGGGACTTAAAATCCCTCGGAATTTTTTCCGTGCCGGTTCAAGTCCGGCTCCGGGCACCACCTAATAAGCCGGCGCGGCGACATAGCCAAGTGGTAAGGCATGAGCCTGCAAAGCTTTGATCCCCGGTTCGAATCCGGGTGTCGCCTCCAGATCCTAAAAAAGGAGTTATTATGAGATACATACTAGCGGCTCTTTTGGCATTGATGGTTTTTAGCGGGTGCTCTAATACTTGGCACGGCGTAAAAGAGGATTCGCACAACGCGGCTCAATGGACCAAAGAAAAGGTTCACAACGGCGCCGAGTGGGTCGGAGAAAAAACCGAATAAAATTGCGCGCGCAGGTCTTGATCTGCGCGAACTTTCGGCGGGGTCTACCCGCCCTTAATCGGGAGATGGCTGAGCGGTCGAAAGCGGCGGTCTTGAAAACCGTTGAGGTGAAAGCCTCCTGGGGTTCGAATCCCTATCTCCCGGCCATTTTAATCTAATCCGAAATTCCCTTTTAACTTCAAAAATTTCACATTTTATTTATACTAATTTTCATTTAATGCTCTTTAGGCTAAAATTTTATCTCGTAGCAGGCGGCGTAGGCGGCGGCTCGTGCGCGCGCCAAATGTTATACGGCGGTAGGTGTCAAAATATGCCGAGGAGCTTTTAGTAGGTTCGTGTTAAACTCGAGTGCATTGCGGTCGTATTGATGGATGAAACATCGGAAGTTTTTTTGATTAACCCGTGCTAAAATAGCGCGCAGTAAGAGCAAGGGCGATGCTAAATTTAAATACTCGCCCGTCTGCCAGAAAGCGGTCGTGGGCTTAGCTGCGGAATTTAGCTATGAAATTTCAAAGTTTAGCAGCTGCAATGCCAGACGTAAATTTAAAATTTACCGACTCGCGCTTTTTAAATTTAGACTGGGTGCAAGTAAATTTCAAAATTTATCTTGCGCGAGCGCGCCGCCGTACTGCCGTGCCGTCGCGCAGATAAAGATCAAATGCGCCTGCGTACCTCTGAGTGATAAAATAAACGAGGGAAGCCGCGTAGCGCAAGCCTAGAACCGATACGCTCGCAATCAGACCGGGACTAGCGCAGCGAACAGGCGGCTTAAAAGTTGGCAAATTTAAGAAATATCGCAGGCTAGCAATCGGGGCGAGCAAATCTAAACAATAGCGCAGAATGGCGCAGGCAGGCAGTTTGATAAGCCGAAAGAGAAAAGTCTGCCAAATATCTGCGAGACGGAATTTAACTAGAAATAAATGAAAGGCTTAAATGCGAAAAATTTTACTATTTTTACTGCTTTGTGTGGGAGCTTTTGCGCTTGAGTGGGACGGAGCCGTCCTGCGGGGAGTGCTGCCAAACGGGCTTAAATACTATATTTTAGAAAATTCCGTGCCCAAAAATTCCGCCGTTTTCTATCTGATCGTGGATGCGGGCTCGATCGATGAGGGCCCTGATGAGCGCGGGCTTGTGCACTTCATAGAGCACATGTCCTTTAACGGAAGCCGCGATTTTAGCAAAAATGAGCTCATCAAAAAACTGCAGAGCCTGGGCGTGAAATTCGGCGCCGACGTAAATGCGCAGACGGGATATGACAGCACGATTTACACGCTTAGCATCGCGGTTAGCGAAGAAAATTTAAAGGACGTTTTTAAAATTTTTGCTTCGATTGCGGACGGAGTGGAGTTCAATCCGCTCGAGCTCGTAAAAGAAAGAGGCGTCATAATCGAGGAGGCGCGCAGCCGCGATACGCCGATCGCAAGGCTTTACGAGCGGATGGATGAGGAGCTTTATGGCGGCAGCGCGTATTTTAATCGTGCGCCGATCGGCGATATGGCGGTCGTAAAATCCGTAAGCGCGCAGCGAATCAAGGAACTCTATCAAAAAATTTACCAGCCCAGATCTATGAAATTTATAGCCGTGGGTGATTTCAAAAGGGATAAAATTTTAAAATTGCTAAAGCAAAATTTTTCGCCTCTTAAAAATACAAACTCCTACGCTCGCCAGGATATGGCCATTCCGTCTAGGCAGGGTTTGAAAATTTACAATTACGATACGAACGAAACATCGCTAAATTCCGTCAAAATTTCGTTTTGGGAGGAATTTGCGCCCCCAAGCAGCGAGGCGAATGCGAGAAAAATTTTAAAAAGCGAACTTATCTCAAGCCTCATCTCTACGATTTATGAGCGAGCGAAGGCTAGCGAAGGCGCGCTGCTGCGAGTTAATTTTTCCAGGTCGAATTTGCAGTTTCAAAAAACGATCTATAGCTTTGACGTCGCCGTTTTGGGCGGAGACTTTGACGGCGCGATCTCGCAGGCGCTCGGGCTAATCAAAGGCTTGCGAGATAGCGGCTTTGATGCGCGCGATTTCGCCCTTGCGAAGGATGCTTTGATCAGCTCGCGGCACAGCGCCTTCGAGCGCAGAAAAAGCGCAAATTCCGCGTTTTTTTCAAGAGAGATTCTTCATGCCGTAAAATCAGGAGCCGCTCTGCCTAGCGCCGCAAAACAGAGAGATTTGGAGGTAAAACTGCTGCGCGAGATCAGCCTAGAGGAGCTAAATTTAGAATTTAGGCGCCTGACGGATCTAAGCGAGGTGCACGCAAGCGTATTTAGCGGCTCCGGATACAATCTGGATGAGACCAAATTTAAGAAGTTGCAGGATGGCGCCAGGGCGATAAATACGCATGCCGCGCATAAAAAGCTGCCGGGTAGCTTGGTTTCTAAAAACCTGCCTGAGGGCAAAATTTTAAGCAAGAGCTTTGATCCGCGATTTAAATTTTATACCTACCTGCTTGAAAATAACGCGACCGTGATCTTAAAGCCACTTAAGACGCGCAAGGATTTCATCTCGTTTGCCGCGGTAAGCAGGGGAGGAATGTCCAATCTGGCGCATCCCGGGCTTGGCAGTTTTGCCGCGATGCTTTCAAACGAAAGCGGCGCAGGCGAGTTTAACAATTATGAAATTTCGCAAATTTTAAGCGGGCGGCAGGTGAATTACCGCAAAAATATCTCCGCGTTCTCGCACGGATTTTACGGAAGCTGCGGCTCGCGGGATCTAAAATGGCTGCTGGAAGCGATAAACTTAGAGCTTAGCTCTCCGCGCATGGACGAGAAAGCACTGCAAAATTTAAAGATCAAATCGCTCGACGAACTTGCGCGAAACGAGAAATTGCCCGGATATAAATTTAGCAGGGAATTTAGCGAGTTTTTTTACGGCGGCAATGCGCGAATGCGCCCTCTAAGCGCTGCGCAGATCAAAGCTCTTAACGCGGAAGAGTTAAAAAAGATCGTCTATGATAAATTTAGCAACGCCGCATCCTACACTTTCGTACTTAGCGGCGATTTTGAGTTAAAAGACGCCGAAGCCCTCATAAAAAAATATCTGGCGAACCTGCCTGTTCGCGGCGAACGCGAGGATTTTAAAGATGACGGCATCCGCAGCTTAAGCGGACGGCACGTTTTTATGCGCAACTATCAAAACTCCCCTAGAAGCGACGTCGCGCTTACCGCGATAAACAGATCCGCTCCATACTCGCTTGAAAATGCAATTAAAATTTCAGCCCTAGCTTCGGTGCTTCAGGAAGCACTTAGAGAGCGCATCAGAGAGGACGAGGGGCGTACTTACGGCTTTTCGGTCGCTTCGAGCCTAAGCCGCATCCCGTACGGGCACTCGAGCCTTCATATTTCGTTTTCCTGCGCACCGAAAAACACGGATCAAATTTTATCCACAATCAGAGAAATTTTTGTAGAAATCGCAGGCGGCGGATCGGACGTAACGCGGCATCTTGAAAATTTTAAAAAATCTCAGATTATCACGGCTCGCATCGCTCGCGAAAGCCCCGAGTTTTGGAACGACGCGCTCGTAAAATACGCGCTTTGGAATGAGGAGATCGCCGATTTTAAGACCTTTGAAAAGATCATAAATTCCATCACGCCAAAGGATATCGCGGAGGCGGCGCAGACCTATATTTTTGATACCGATGAAACCGTGAGGATAAATGCGCCGAAATTCTAGCGGGCTCGGCGCGTTTAAATTTTGCTCGTTAAATTTATTCCGCGCATTTAAATTTAACGGCGCTTGCACGGCAAATTTCGGCTTCGTAAATTTATGCAGTTTAAAAACGAACTCAAGAATAAAGCTCAATTAAATCTATCTGCATCGCGCATAGATTTTAGATAAATTTTATTTTGGAATAGATTTATCTCGCCGATATACCGCTATTTTGTTACATTTTTTCTATTGTTTGCATAAGTTGTATAATTGTTATCACTTTTATTGAAATTTAAAATATTATTGGCTAAATTTCCTCAGTCTTAATTTTTATTTTCAAAAAAAGGAGAAAAAATGATTGTCGGTTTTTGGGCCTGTAAGCCATGTAAAAGCGGCGCAGGCCGCAATTATTCCGCTTCCGTAAAAGGCGAGAAATCCACTCAAAATCGCTGCGGGGGGGGGCTTGCGCGCTCCTTAATAGTCGCGGCGTGCCTTTGCAGTCTAGGCATCGCGCAGGATTCGTCTGAAAATAACGCAACCAGGAGCGCTTCTATCAAAGAAAGCTCGGAGGCGCGAAGCTCCGCTGCGGCGATAAATAGTTATAAATTTCCCGAAATAGTAGTTGTCGGCAATATCGACTCGAGCCTTACGAGCGTCGGCGATAGCTACGGCGGTACGCAAAAGATAAGTAGGACGATGATCGAGTCGATGCCTAGCGGCAACGGCGACTTCGTGCAGCTTTTGCGCACCAATCCAAATGTGCAATTCAGCTCCACGAACCGCCAAAGCACGACGCTAGGCGAGATCAGCCCCGCAAACATCAGCATCAACGGCGCGAAGTATTGGCAAAATAACTTTATGCTCGACGGCGCGAATATGAATAATGACCTCGATCCCGCTAGAAACCCCGGCGGCAATCCTACGCGCTTTTCGGCGTTTGATACGATGAATTCCGTCTCGCAAGGTATGGCGATCGATAGCGACTTTTTACGAAGCGTAGAGGTGCACGATAGCGGCGTCTCGGCAAAATACGGCGGATTTACCGGCGGCGTGGTGGAGGCTAAGACGCGAGATCCTCGCGCGGGCTTTCACGGCAAATTTTCGATGCAGCACACCGAGGATAGCTGGACCAGATACCATATCTACGGCGATGAGCAAAACTTTGAAAACTCCGCTACGCCGCTAAATCAGCCGAGATTTGATAAGTGGATCACGAGATTAAATTTAGAGGGCACCGTTACAGAGGATCTGGGCTTGATGTTCGGCTACACCAACACTAGAAGTAAAATTCCGCTCAAGGCCTACGACAGAAGATACAACGCCGATACGACCATCACCGAGCGAGTTCAGAGGCGAAATATAGACAACTACTTCCTAAAAGCGCTCTGGTATGCAAGCGACCGCCTAACTATCACGCCGAGCGTAACCTACGCACCCGAGCGAAACAAGATGTTTAACGACCATATCAAGGATTCATACGCAGATATGAAATCGGGAGGTTTAAATTTAGCGCTTAAAACCGACTACGATGGCGATTTCGCTAGGTTTAATCAAATTTTATCCTACAGCAAGCTCGAGAGTTCGCGTGATGCCGAGAATGAATATTACAGGGCTTGGCAATACTCAAACGTAAAAAATTGGGGCAGTAAAATTTTTTCTGCTTCGGCGATAGAGGGCGGCTTTGGGGATCTCGATCAGACGCAAAAGAGCCTTTCATACAACGCAGATCTAGAGTTTAACGAATTTGATCTAGGCGGCAGCAAGCATAGATTTATCACGGGCTTTGAGTTTAAAAAGCAAGAGGCTAAATTTAATGTAAGAAAAGAATTTATGACCGCCAGCGGAATAGCACCGCTACCTGCGGGCGTAAATGCTTGCGATCCGAATGATGAACTCTGCTCTATAGACGATTCTTTTGCGAGGCTCGGTAGAAGCGGTCAGTTTTTTACGCAGAAAAGCTATTACAAGGGCAATACCAAGGTGGATATGAAGAGCTTGGCGGTTTATCTGGAGGATGAGATAAAAATCAATGATCTTACCTTGCGACCGGGCGTAAGATTAAGCAGGGACGATTATATGAAACAAACGACTGTAGCGCCGAGATTTAACAGCTACTACGATATTTTTGGCGACGGCGATTCTATTCTTAGCTTCGGTGCAAACCGCTACTACGGGCGCAATCTCTTTACCTACAAATTAAGAGAGGGTCGAGAGGGTCTTGCCACTACCTACACGCGTCCACGCAATGCTTATACTCAAAACTGGACGCAACTGCCAAAAGACCCATCTCTAACTAAATTTAACGAGCTAAGGGTGCCTTATGAGGATGAGCTGGTATTCGGGGCAAAGCAAAAGCTTGGGAATTTCGAGTTTTTCGGCAAATACGTAAGCCGCAAGGGCAGGGATCAGATCATCAAATCTACGCGAAGAGATCTAGGTCTAGCGCCGGATCCGAACTACCAAAACAACTACCAGACCTTCACCAACGACGGCAGAAGCGAAAATAAAATTTTAACTTTCGGCGTTAAGACGATCGATGATTACGAGGCTTTCGGTACGCTAAACGGCTTTGAGCTGGGCTTTGAGCATATCAGGATGAAGACCAATAATACCATTTACGATGAGAAGCTTGATAGAGAAACGCTTGAAGATGAAAAAATCGTCGAATACGACGGGAGGTTGATGAGGTTATCGGAGCTTCCGGCGCAGGACTACGCCAGACCTTGGACTGCAAGCCTAAACATCATCACGAAAATCCCAAGCTACGGCATTAGCGTGAATAACTTCCTATCGTTTAAAGGCTCGCAAGAGGCGATCGCCCGCACGGGCAAAACGCCTGCGGGCAAGTATCCTGCCAGATACGATAAATACGAAAAGGTAAATCTCGGCAAAAGCTACAGCTGGGATACGCGCATCGGATACGCTAAAAAGATGGCGGGCGAGGTGGAATTTTTTACGAATTTAGACATCTACAACGTCCTAAATAAGCGCAACAAAGCAAGACTCAGCAGCGACATCTCGCTCGATCTAGTCTATGAGGCGGGCAGGCAGTTTTGGCTGGAAGCGGGCATTCGGTGGTAGCGTAAGCTAAATTTGCGGAGCTTTTAAAATTTCAGGGCTCCGCGAAATTTCGTGAAATTTTTTTGAAATTTACGGCATTTCGCGGAATTTCAAATTTCACGCCGCGCTCCTTAAAATTCCGCATCGCTCGCTGTAAAATTTTAATGCACGCGAAATTATTAAATTTGCGTCCAAATTTAAGTTGAACCAATTTAAGGAGTCGAAACGGCTTTTTAAATTTTAACGCCGATATCGCTTAATAGGCTCTTTCATTGAAATATCACAAACTGCTTTTGAAATTTTGACGGGCTGATCTGCCGCTCTTTCAGCATGTAGCGGCAAACCCTTTCAAAATCCGCTCCGCTCATCATAAAACTGATAAATTCGCCCTTGTCGTCATAGATGATCAAAGTATCGATCGCACGAAAGCTAAATTTCCCCTCCGTGATCTTTGAAAAAATCAGCTTAGAGGCGAAAAACGGCAAAACCAATGCCGTCAGGCTCATAATAAAAATTATAAATCCTCTAAGGCTCTGTAAAAATCCAGCGAATGCGACGGCTATCACGATAAGCGAAAGCACAATGCCGATGGAATTTCTAGCCGGCACGATATGTCCGAATAGCGGCGTGGCGGTGAGCTTTATGAGCGATATTTCATCAAATTTTATGGATTTTGTGATTTTGCCTTTATTTACGTAGTTGATACTCCTGTTCGTCAAATGCACAAGGCGCGTATGGGCGCTGTTTAGATACGATATGACGGCGAATGCTACGAAAACAAACGGCGTATAGTATGGGAAAATATCCCCTATATATAGAAACACCAGTACCGCCAAAGGGGCGAAGATCAGATTATAAATAAAGAATACCACGATATTGTAGTCTTTGACGATGAGGGGTTTATTGTCAAATTGCGGTGGGTTTTGGCGCTCGGCGTCTTGCCTAGACTGCGACCGCTGCGGCTCGTCGTTAAAATTTTTCATTAAATTTACCCCCGTTTTTAAAATTTATCGCTAGCGGCTCGGGCGTTTTGTGGCGTTAAATTTGCCATTCTCGCCGCAGGCTTTAGCGAGGCCATCCCAAGCAGAGCCTGCTTGCGTCCTTTCAAAATTTTATTTCGTTGAAATTTATCAGCGCCGCGTATCGGTACCGCGTACGCTTGCCGCATCGCCGCATGAAATTTCGAGGCCTCACAGCTCGAAATCAAAGCAGTAAAACTCATCCGCCTCGCTCCAGAGCTCTTTTAGCGAACGTCCGTCTATCTGCGGCGCGGCGTAGAGTTCCCGCAGCGTGGCGAAATACCTCTCGCCGCTTGCATTTGCGCCCGCCTCATCCGCGCATCTTTGAAATGAGCAGCGATCCGCATAGGCGATGATCATATACTCTGCGCCGCATAGGCGAAATCCGAGCTCGGGCTCGCCGCCCTTAAGGACGCATTTTAGCAACATTTGCTCTATGGTTTCAAATGAGTATTTCGACATTTTGCTCCGATCTTAAAATTTTATCTTTTCCACCACATATCGCGAGCCGTTTTACTCCGCCAAAAACCCGAAGCGCTCGATCATATCCAAAAGCATATCGGTTCTGCAAATTTCATCGTCCAGCAGATCGTCGTATTGATCCCGCAGTCGCTCGGCGTCTTGCGCTACGGGCCCTAGATGCTCCCTAGCCTGCGCGGGTTCACCCTTCATCACGTAGTATTCGCCTAAGATCATGCGAGCTTGCGTCTTGCTAACCTCGTCGCCGTCGCCCTCTAGTGCTGCTTTTAGGCTCTGCACGCCGCCCTTCTCAAGCCCTCGAGCTGCATTGTCGCCTTGTTTAGATAAAGCTTCGCGTCCATTTTCGCTCCTTTGCAAAATTTTATTTAAAATAATAGAACAAATTTCCGCCGCACTCAAGATCCACGAACTCCTTGCTGTCAAAATAGAGCTTAAATTTCATGTGACTCAGGTATTTGGCGTCTTGCGCTTTCTCTATAAAATTTCTTATCAGCCGCTTTATCTTTCCGCCACCTTCGCGGCGTGCCGCGTCTTGTCTCGTGAAATAAAAAACTACGGGCACGTTGGACACCGCCGCGATATACCAAATTTTAAGCGGCGCTAAAAGCTCGCTTCGGTTTCGCAGCAGCTCCTCTACGGCGCCTTGGATCAGATCGGTGCGGATCTGCGACTCGAAGGACTCGACCGAGATATAAAAATTCCTTAGCCCGTTTAGTTTCTCGAAAAGCGGCGTGCGGGTGAGATAGCGCTTGATGCACTTTTTATCGGTGATTTTTGCGGCGTCTTTATCGAAGCGAAGCACGATCTTAAGCCACGCTGAGTCCTTACTCGCGCCGTAAAACGCGCTGATAGGACGAACCTTAAATTTAGCGTTTATAAACTCCAGTAAGCCGCTGATATTTTCGCTGTTTACGGCTATATTTTCTATGATCTCTTTACAGCGTCTGCTCTGATACGGGCTTAGATCGCAAAACATCGCGCGCCTTTAAATTTAAAGTGATTTAAATTTAGCCCGCATCGTAAGCCTCGAGCATATCGAAAGTCGGAGCGAAAAAGAGCGCGCCCGTCTTTGCGGTGCTGAAATCCAGTAGGCGGTCGTAGTTGCCTCGCGGGCGGCCGATAAACATACTCTCAAGCATCAGCTCCAGCGTGCTAAAAGTGCTTGCGTAGGCGATGAAGTAGGTTCCCGTTTCGCCGCCTTGCACAAACGGCATATTGCCGCGCACGACCTTTTTATCGTCGCCGACGTTGGCTGCGGCGGAGTGCGAGTTGCTAGGTTTTATCTCCTCGCTCATTTCGATATCGTTTTGTTTGCTACGCCCGATGACGCGCTCCTGCTCGGCGACGCCCGCGGCGTTCCATGCGCTCATATCGTGGATATATTTCTGCACGAAAAGGTAGCTGCCGCCCTTATACGCCGCATCCTCGTCGCCTACCTTGGCGAAAAAGTCGCGATCTGCGCCTTGCGGATTTTCGGTGCCGTCCACAAAGCCGATGATAGCGCGCCCGTCGTAGTATTTAAAGCCGCAGATCTCCTCCTCACACGTCGCGACGTTCTTTAGCGCGGCTCTGATCTCGCTTGCCATATCGTAGCAAATGGCTTGATTCCCCGCTCTGATGTGGATATGGATATCGCCTCCAGTAGCGGGCGCAGCGTGTTTATCGCCCCTAATCTCTTCGAAATTTTTTAGCTCCTTCGGCAAAGGCTTCGGCAAGCCGAGCATTTTCCACGCCTCAAAGCCCACGCCGAGCACGCAGCTTGTTTCGCTAGCCGCACCGAATCTCGTAACGGCGGTTTTGTTTAAATTTATCACCAGAGCGCAAAGGCCCTCGAAAGCCTTTTTGCAGGCGGTTTTGTCTACGTTAAAACGCCAGATCATAAACACGGTGTTGTTGCCGGGCGCGTCGGTTACGTTTTGGGATTTGACATGCACACAGGCGCAACTTTTTTCTTCACTCATTTTTCTCTCCTTTAAAGTGAAATTTTAAAAGGAATTTTAGCGCAATATCGGTAAACGGCGGGCGTAGAGATAGAATTTAGGTGGCTTTCGGGTTTGATTTTCGGCAGAGGAAATTTTATCTTTGATCGTTAAATTTGCGACGGCGATAAATTTAGGCTTTAAATTTATAAAATTTACGCCGAGTGGGAAAGCGAAATTTTAGAGTTTCGCAAGGACAAAATTTTAAAGTAGTGGCAGATGGGAAGGGATTCGAACCCTCGAAAGCTTGCACTTTACACGCGTTCCAGGCGTGCTCCTTCAACCGCTCGGACACCCATCTAAATTAAAAGTCGCGATTATAGCGAAAATCTAAAATTTTGCCAAATTCCGTTTTGGTGCGCAACCGCTCGCCTTTAAATTTAAAACGAGGCGCTTAGAATTTTATCGCGCTGCTTGGAATTTCGCCGTGCTGCTTGAAATTCTGCCGCGCCACGAAGCCCGACCGCACTGTGCTTTCTAGCCGAGCGAAGATTTTACCTTGCTGCGGATATTTTAAGATTTGGATTACTTTTTAAATTTAGACCTGCCGTCCGATGCAGGGTTAAATTTAAAAAGCGCAAGCAGATTTTACTTTCATATAGTCCGCTTGCGCCGTAAAATTTCGGCGGCGCTTTAAATTTACGGGTATTTTGAAATTTTGTGCCGCCCGTAAATTTATAAGCTAATTAAAAATTCTATCCTTCGGGAAGGCGGACATATCGGGCTGCACGTCCTTCTCCGCGCCGATAAGCGCCTTTATTTCGCTATCTTCTATGCTAAAGCCGCCGCCGAGCGCCTTGTAGGCGTTTACCGTCGCGCTTAGCACGTCAAGATCTGCCTGCACTTTATTTAGCTGCGCGCTAAGTAGGTTTCGCTGCGAATCCAAAAACTCCAGATGGTCGCTGTAGCCCGCCTGATAACTGCTTGAGGCGTTTGAATAAATTTTGCTCTGCGAAGCGACGAGATCGGCGAGGCTTGCCTGCCTTAATTTGGCGTTTTGCACGCCTACAAGCGCGTCGCGAACGTCGCCGAAAGCGGTTTTAAGCGCCTTGTCGTATGCGATGAAGCTCGCGTTTTGCTCTAAATTTGCAAGCTCTACGCGCCTTTTTTGGCGGCCGAAGTCAAGCAGCGGCCCTACGAGCGAGCCCCCGATATTCCATGTACTCGCGCTTGCGGTAAACAGCCTGTCAAACTCTCCGCTTGCGTATCCCGCCGAGCCCGTAAGCGAGAAAGTAGGGAAGTAGCCCGCCTTGGCGACGCCCACTAAGAAGTTGCTTGCGCGCAGATTTTCGAGCGAGCTTGCGACGTCTGGGCGGTGCAGGATCACGTCGCTTGGGATTCCGCTTGGGATCTGCGGCGCGTTAGGCATTTTCGCGGCGGTCTGCGCCGTGCCGCGTAAAATTTCATCGTAGCTCTTGCCCGTTAGGATATTTAGCGAGGTTTGAGCCGCGGAGAGCTGATTTTGCACGCTTATGAGGCTCGCCTCGGCGCTTTGGACCGCAGCTTTGGCTTGATAAAATACGATCTCGCTAACCGCGCCCGCATCGAGCTGCTTTTTGCGGTAGTTTTGCGTATCTTGATAGCTTTTTAGACTATCTTTTAAAATTTTCTCCTGCTGCTTTAGTGCTAGTAGCGTAAAATAGGTCGTCGCAACCGTGCTAGTAATCGTATTTTTGGCGGTTTCGTAGTCGTATTTCGTCGCATTAAATCGCGATCGCGCCGAATCTACGCTGTTGCGCACGCGCCCCCAAAAATCGATCTCGTAGCTTAGCACGGCGCCAATCTGATACGAGCCGTGGGAGTTGCGATCGGGCTGGTTGCCGAAATTATTTTGACGCACTGCGCTGCCGCTTAAATTTACATTCGGCAGGTACTCAAGCTTGCTTAGCCCTAAATTTACCCGCGCGTACTCGACGTTATTCAGCGCGGTTTGCAGGTCGGAATTTTGTTCCAGCGCGCTTTGGATAAGGGCGTTTAGCTGCGGATCGTTAAAGCTTTTCCACCACTGCGTGCTAACATTCGTGCTCGCGTAATCCGCCTTAAAGCCGGTCTGCTTTTGCGGCGTAACGGGCTTGAAGTTGCAACCGCAAAGTAAAATTCCAAGCGTCAAGGCGCTTAAGAGAGCGTTATTTATTTTCATCGTTCACCTCGTTAGTTTGGACTTTTTTGCCGCGTCTATCAAGCCAAGCGTTGAAGCTTTCGAGCAGGTAGAAAAACAGCGGCACGAAAAAGATCGCGATCGTAGATGCCGCGAGCATTCCACCTACGACGCCGGTTCCTAGCGCATGGCGGCTAGCAGCGCCTGCGCCGGTAGCGATAACCATCGGAAGCACGCCCAGACCGAACGCAAGGCTCGTCATCACGATAGGGCGGAACCTCATCTTGGCGGCCTCTACGGCAGCTTCTGCGATCGGTCGGTGGTTGTTTAGGTGCTCGTTCATCGCAAATTCCACGATCAAAATCGCGTTTTTCGCCGCCAGACCGATTAGAAGCAGCAAGCCGATCTGAAAATATATGTCGTTATTCAGCCCGCGGAAATATGTAAACACGAGCGCGCCGAATACCGAAAACGGCACGGCGGTAAGTACGGCAAGCGGCATGAGCCACCTTTCGTATTGAGCCGCCAGGATCAAAAACACGAAGATCATTCCAAATACAAACGCCTGCGAGCCTTTGCCGGTCTCGCTGACCTCCTGATACGCGGAGCCCGCCCAGCCGATAGAATATCCGCTAGGAAGCTCCTCTTTTATGACCTCTTGGATCGCTGCGATCGCCTGACCCGAGGTGTAGCCCGTATTTGGCTCGCCCATAATTTGCGCTGCTGGGAAGGCGTTAAATCTATTAACGGAATCAGGACCCAGCGAACGCTCAAGCCTCACTAAAGAATTTAACGCGATCAGATCGCCGCTGTCGCTGCGGACGTAGAGCGATTTTAGATCGTTAGGATCGTCTCTGTAGTTTTGCGTAGCGCGGATATAGACCTTAAACGTGCGACCCAAGAGGTTAAAGTCGTTGATGTAATACTGCCCGATGGTGGAATTTAGCACGGTGAAAATGTCGGCTATCTTAACGCCTAGCATCTTTACCTTCTCTTTATCGAGATAGAGCTTATACTGCGGGAAATCGGTATCCAGCGTCGTTCGCACGAGCTTTAAAGCGGGGTGTTGATTGGCTTTGGCAGTTACGCGATCCATATCTGCGCGAATTTCATCGTAGCTCTTGCCCGTCGTGCTTTGCGCGTAGAGCTCAAATCCACCCGTAAGCGAAAGCCCCATAATAGGCGGCGGCGTGACGACGTAAGTCATAGAGTTGCGATCCGCGCCGTAGAGCTGCCCGTTTAGCGCGGCGGCTAAGGCAAAGTTGGAATTTTCATCGCCCGGGCGATCTTTCCAGTCTTTTAGCTTCATAAAAAAAGCTCCCGCATTTTCTCTAAGCGCTCCGGCTAGCATATCGTATCCCGTGATTTGGGTTATATCTTTTACGTTTGGATACTTTTTAGCGATACTTGCGATGAAATCCTGATCGGCTTCCGTCCTAGGTAGAGTAGATGCCGAGGGAAGCGTAGTCATTGCCATAATCGAGCCTTTGTCCTCGTTAGGCACCAGGCCGCTAGGAGTGAGCACAAGAAGCTTCACCATCGCATAGATGATGATACCTACAAAAATGAGGCTGATTAGTACGTGGTGAAGAACCATGCCGACGCCTGCGGCGTAAATTTTAGTTGAGACGTTAAAAAGATTATTAAACCATCTTATAAAGAAAAAAGGCTCAGATTCCTTTTTTTGCAAGATTAGAGCGCAAAGTGCGGGTGTTAGTGTAAGGGCTACGAAGCCTGAAAAACATACCGAGGCTACGAGCGTTAATGCAAATTGTCTCTGCATAACCCCGGTAAAGCCCTCCATAAACGCAACCGGCACGAAAACCGCCGAAAGCACGAGTACGATCGAGATGACGGGCGCTACGATCTCGCCCATCGCCTTCGTGGTAGCCTCTTTGACGCTAAGATCCGGCTCCTCGTGCAAAATTCTCTCCACGTTTTCGATCACGATAATGGCGTCGTCCACGACGATGCCGATAGCTAAAATAAGCGCAAAAAGGGTAATTAAATTTATAGAAAATCCGAAGGCGTAAATTCCGATAAACGCTCCGCAGATCGATACAGGCGCAGCAAGCGTCGGAATGATCGTCGCTCTAAGATTGCCTAAGAACATATACATAACGATGATGACGAGGATTAGCGCTTCAATGAAAGTATGAATGACCTCTTCGATCGAGACTTTTACGAAGCTCGTCGTATCGTAGGCGACGTCGTAGGTCAGCTCGCCTGGGAAATTTGGTTTAAGCTCGTCTATGCGCTTATTTACCGCTTCAACTACGGCTAGGGCGTTGGCGCCACTTTGCATAAAGATAAGCACAGGCACCATCTCTTTACCGTTAAATTTCGCCGAGATATTGTAGCTTGCGCCGCCAAGTTTGACCTCGGCGACATCTTTTACGCGCAAGAAATTCCCATCTTTTTGCGCGCGTATGATGATATTTTCAAACTCTTCGACGGTTTTTAAACGACCCTCAGGCTTGATCGCATAGACGTAGGGATTGCCTAAGTTCATCGGCTGCTCGCCCATCTTACCCGCGGCGTATTGGCTGTTTTGCTCGCTTATTGCGGCGATTATCTCGGCAGTCGTAACGTTAAATTTCTTAAGTAGCTCAGGCTTAACCCAGATCCTCATAGCATAGTCTTTCGTACCCAGCGCTTGAGCTTCGCCGACGCCCGGCACGCGCTTTAGCTCATCTACGACGTTGATAGCTACGTAGTTTTGCATCTCTACAACATCCATCTGTTCGCTAGGATCGTAAAACGCAAGCACTTCGAGCATCGTACTGCTACGCTCGGTGACGGTTACGCCGTACCTACGCACTTCATCGGGAAGTAGCGTAAGAGCTGGCGTGACGCGGTTGTTTACATTGACTTTCGCATCTGCTGGATTTGTGCCGATTTGAAAATATACGTTGATACGAACATCACCGGAGGAGCTTGCTGAGCTTTCCATATAGATCATATTCTCAACGCCGTTGATCGCGTTTTCAAGAGGCGCTGCGACGACGTCGGCGATCGTTTGCGCATCCGCGCCGCTATATGTAGCGTTTACGACGATTTGCGGCGGCGTGAGTTGCGGATACTCCTCGACAGAGGAATTTTTAAGAGCCAAAACGCCCGCGATTACGATTATGATCGAAACGACGCAGGCAAAAACGGGGCGGTTGATGAAAAATTTAGAAAACATTATTTCCCGCTTTCCGCATTGCTCTGAGATGCTTCAGGCTGTCCCGCTACGTAAGGATCGGCGCTTGCGGGCACCGGAGTGACCTTGGAGCCCACGTTGATCTTTTTAAAATTATCCAAAATGATCTGATCGCCGTCCTGCAGCCCGCTTGAGATCGTCGCAGTGCGGGTATCTTGCGCTGAAATTTTGACTACTTTTTTAGCGACCTTGCCGTCTTGCACGACATAGACTATGGTGTTGCTAAGATCTTGTTTGAGCGCAACTTGCGGAATTTTAAAGCCGTTTTTCTGATAAAAGCCCTCGACGCTTACTTTAGTAAAAATTCCAGGGCGAATTTCTAAGTTTGGATTTGGAATTTGAGCCTTGGCGCTGACGGACGCGGTGTTTGTATTGATGACGCTATCGATAAAGCTTAGCGTGCCGTTGTAGTCCTTGCCGCCGAGATTTATGCTTACCTGACGACCCAGCTGCTTCCACTGCCCGTTTTTTAAATTTGCATCAAGCTCTAGCCTATCGACGTCCGCGATGCCGAATTCCACGTCGATCGGATCAAATTTAGAAAGCCTAACCAGATCCTCGCCCACGTTTACGTATGCGCCTACGTCCTTTTGCGTATCGCCCGCCATGCCGTCAAAAGGCGCGGTAACGAGCGAGTGGTCAAAATCTATCTTTGCACTTTTAAAATTTGCTTCAGCCACCATAAACGCGGCCTTTGCGGTGTCGAAGTCCTTTTGAGAGATCGTGTTGCTAGCTTTTAGCGCCTTGGCTCTTTTGTAGTCCGCCGAGGCGCTTTGAAGAGTAGCGTTTGCGCTGTCAAATGCCGCTTGGTAGCGCGAGCGGTCGATCTCGTAGAGCACGTCGCCCTTTTTGACGCTATGACCCGGCTCGAAAAGCTGCTTTTCGATGGTGCCCGAAACTTGCGGCTTTAGCATTATCTCAAGCTCGCTTATGGTCTGTCCGTTAAATTTCAAAATTATCGGCACATCGGCGGATTTGGCGGTAAATACGCCTACCGGCAGCGCGGGAGCCTCGCCGCCTTGCTTTGCGCCTTTATCTTCCTTTTTTTCAAAATAGGAGCAACCCGAAACTAAAAACGCTGCGAAAATCAAACTGGCGACTTTTTTCATGTAATTTCCTCTAATTGGGTTAAAATTTTGTATTTGTAATAGTTATTACGAAACGAACGTAGATTATAATAAAAACTACATAAAGAAAACTTAAATTTAGCCCGTAAAATAATCTACCGAGTGGAATTATAGCGGAATTTCGATATAATCGCGCTAAAATTTTAAAGGCTTTTTATGAGAAAAATTCTTACTATCGCGGGTTCTGATAGCGGCGGCGGCGCGGGCATCCAGGCCGATATCAAGACGATCAGCGCGCATAAGATGTTTGCAATGAGCGCTATTACGGCGCTTACGGCGCAAAATTCGCGCGGCGTATTCGGCGTGCTGGACGTTCCGCCAGATTTTGTAGAGGCGCAGCTCGATGCGATTTTTAGCGACATCTTTCCGGACGCCGTTAAAATCGGAATGGTCTCCAATGAGGGGGTTGCCGAGGCTATCGCAAAAAGCCTGAGCAGGCACGGCGCGAAAAACGTCGTCTTAGATCCCGTGATGGTCGCTACTAGCGGCGGAGTTTTGATGAAACAAAGCGCGCTGCATGCGCTAAAATACGAGCTCGCTCCCACTGCGGAGATTATCACGCCCAACGTGCGCGAGGCCGAGGTTTTGGCGGAGATGAAAATTTTAAGCTTAGCCGATATGCGCGCCGCAGCGGTTAAAATTTCGCAGTTTTTCGGCGGCGCGATTTTGATTAAAGGCGGCGATCTTGCCGGTGTGAGCGCGACTTGCATTGCGGCGGAAGCGGGCGCGGCGGAAATGAATACAGCGCGAAATTTTAATGCTTCGCAGCGTGAGACGGGCGAAAATGGCGCACGCGAAAATTCTGCGGGTTCGACGAAGAGCGCAAATTTCGCGGATGAAAATTTTACTAGCGAAAGCGAAAATTTAACGGCGAGTGCGGAGCCCTCTTTTGAACAAAATTTATCCGCAGCCTCCCTAGGCGCTGGTTTTGAACCGAGCGGCGAGGACGAGGGCGGCGATTTGAGAAATTTCGCAGTCGATATTTTGTATGAAAACGGCAAATTTTACGAATTTTCGGCGCCTAAAATTGCTACGCGCAACACCCACGGCACGGGCTGCACGCTCTCAAGCGCAATCGCGTGCGCGCTGGCGGCGGGGCTTAGTCTGCCCGCAGCCGTCGCCCATGCTAAGGGCTTCGTGCGCAGGGCGCTGGGCTGGGGTGAGCAGATCGGGCGCGGATGCGGCGCGATAGATCATTATTTTACGGTCCAAGATCCCTTCGGCGCGGACTTTGACGGATCTTGCGCGAACGAAATCAAAATCATCGTCCCGGATTAAAATTTCAAGCGCTCATTGAAATCCCCGCATTCGTAAAATTTCAAAATTCCGCTGCTATTAAATTTAACCTAGCGGCACGAGATCGTCCGAATGGCTCGTCGCGACTTGTGATAAACGGCGGGATTGCGCGGCTAAAAAGCGTGCACTACGGGGATGTACGTACTTAAAATTTTAGTTGATTTTTAGGCATCATAATCCGCGTAGAATTTTAAAGAATTTTTGAATTTTATTGTAGGGTTCGCGTTGCAAGTTAGGGCTTTCCTTATTTGCCTTATGCTATAGCCCTGCTTCGTGGCATTGTTAAATTTGCGTTATTTCTTATAGGTCTTTATACGCGAAAAAAGTGGATTATAAATATAAGCTAGTCATGCACTCACTGCTCACGTTACTACCTGCCTTCGCCCCTTCAAGGTAGATGCATCATTGTATGCCGACCATTGCGCTATACTTGCCGCAGCATTGCGACACCGCTGCGAATTCGCGATCCATTCCTTTCGTCTCATATTTGCTGAGTTCGCTAAAATTCCAAATTTTCTAGCAAAAGAGTTATAATGGCTAAAATTACGTAAATTTAGGAATTTAAAATGCGCTGCAAAAAAGGACTACTACTCTTAATCATCGTCTCGGGGACAATCTCTGCCGCAGATAACTGGATCGCATCCCTACTGCTACCTAGCATCGCAGATACGTTTGGGGTGCAGGTAAGCGCAGCCTCGACAGTTTTGACGGCATATCTGATTCCATACGGCTTACTTCAGCCGGTTTACGGACATCTTAGCGATCGCTACGGCAGAGGTAAAATTTTAATTCTGCTAATGCTCTTTTTGGCGATATTTACGCTTCTTTGTTCCACTGCAAAAAGTCTAGCGTGGCTTGTTTTATTTCGCTTTTGCACGGGATGCGCGGCGGCGGGTATAATCGCCGTCTGCCTCGGCGTTATAGGCGATACATATGACGAGAAGGATAGACAAAAAATCGTAGCGATATTTCTGGGCTCGGTATTTTTAGGGCAGGGGCTGAGTGCGGCTTTAGGTGGATGGGCGGTGGCTAGATTTTCTTGGAGGGAGATATTTTTAGCCTTTTCTGCGCTGTCTGCGGTATCTTTCGTATCACTATTTACGCTAAATTTCAAAGACGCTCCGAAAAGCAAAGGCGAGAGCTTCGTAAAATCCATAGCTAGCTTGCGCGGCGATGCTGCGCTTTTGAGAAGCTATTTTTTGGCTTTATGTAACGGCGTAATCGTGCTTGGGGCGTACTCATTCATAGGCGCTTATCTACTTAAAAAGTTGGGCTTGAACTCAAATTTTGCCGGAACATGTCTTATGCTTTACGGCGTCGCTTGCTTTTTGGCAGGAAACGCTGCTAGATATTTAAAAGAGAAGTTGCCGCTAAAAGAAATTCTATCCCTCGGTTTTTTGGCGTCCGCCTCGGCGCTGTGCCTTTTGGCGAGTTGCTTCGCTGCCACCGCATATGTAGGGACGTTTTTGCTGGGATTTGGCTATGTTTGCGCGCAGTCCGTCCTAGCAAGCGCGGCACTTCGTTGTGGCTCCGCCAAAGGTCTATCCTCCGGGATCATAGGCACGGCGATATTTTTCGGAGGTGGCATCGGTACTGCCGTAGGTGGCAAGGCGCTTGAATATTTAAGCTACCAAGGGCTATTTTGCGGCTTTGCTGTGTTAGCCGCCGTACTGCTGATTTTTTACCGTGCAAGCTTTAAGGGCACGCACGAAATTTAATGCTCCGCAACAATAGCAAAATTTAAAATTAGGCACACTTCGCTGCCGAGAAATTACCTAAAATTACGCTATTTCAGGGCGCTGCATTCGGTATCGTCGTAAATATCGCAGTGCATTGCATCACGCTGCCGCTTTTAGGACTTACACCACCGCTTTTTCAGCTTCCGTGGTATGAGTTCGTTTCGGGATTTTTTGGGCACGCGGTTTGGTTTTGGGCGATCGAAGTATTCCGCCGCGATCTACGAAATCGCGTAACGGGTGAGCCCGATCCCGCGGACCGCCCAAGCGCTTCGCTCTTCTAGCTAAATTTGGAATTCCGCCCCGTTTAGTGCGGAATTCCATCATTTTTTATAAACGCAGTAAAATCACGATAAATTTTTATGTTAAAATTATGATTAATAAAATTTCAAAAGGAGCGGCAATGAAATATAAAATTCTAGTTGCAACCTTTACGGCTGCTCTGGGCTTACAGGGAGCGCTTGCGAGCGATTTTGACGAGCAGGCTTGCGCGGCGCTAAAGGGCGCAAAAATTTACGATACAAAGATCAGTGAAGCGATCTGGAATCAAAGCGGCGAAATCAGCGCCGATAGGATGTCTGCGCTAACCGGCGGAGCCAAAAAGACGCTAAAAGCCGCACCGCACTGCATAATTCACGGCGAGATAGCCTCGCGCACGGGCTCGGACGGCAAGCATTACGGCATAAAATTTGAGCTGCGCTTGCCAGGCGACTGGAACGGCAAGCTTCTATTTCAGGGCGGAGGCGGTTTGGACGGCTTTGTAGCACCGGCTCTTGGCGCCGTGCCTATCCGCACTAGCACCGCAACGCCCGCGCTTATGAGGGGCTATGCGGTAGTTACGACCGATTCGGGACATCCTACGCCTACGCCCGAGTTCGGACTTGAGCAACAGGCGCGGTTAGATTATGCATATCAGGCCATCGGCAAGGTCGCGAGCGTCTCAAAGCAGCTGATTTTTGCGGCGTATAAAAAAGCGCCAGCGCACAGCTACTTTATGGGCTGCTCAAACGGCGGGCGCTCGGCTCTGATGGCGGCGCAGAGGTATCCGCTGGAATTTGACGGCGTAATAGCGGCAAATCCGGGTTTTAGACTTTCGCGCGCGGCGATCGCGGAGCAGTGGGATAACAAGCAGCTTATGAAGATCGCGCCTAAAAACGCCACTGGGGATAAAATTTTCGCAAACGCCCTTACGCAGGAGGATTTGGACAAGCTAAGCATGGCGGTTCTAGATAAATGCGATGCGCTAGACGGCCTAAAAGACGGAATCATCGGTGCTTGGGAGCGTTGCGAGTTCGATCCTAGCGGACTTGATTTGCCCAAAGATAAAATTTCTGCGATAAAGGCGATATTTGACGGCGCAAAAAACAGTAAGGGCGAGCAAATTTACAGCGGCTGGTTTTACGACGCAGGGGTAAATCAGCCGGGCTGGCGCATGTGGAAGCTGGGCGACTCGCAAAGCGCCGAGCCTAATGCCAGAAATATCGTGCTCTCAAAGGGCTCGATGAACTATTATTTCTTGACGCCGCCGCAGCCAGATTTTGATCTGATGAGCTTTGATTTCGATAAAGACGTGCAGCGGACGTTTGAGAGCGCGGCGATAAACGATGCGATTTCGACCAAGCTAGATAGCTTCCGCGCTAACGGCGGTAAACTCATCATCGTAACGGGCGTTTCCGATCCCGTATTTTCGGTGATGGATCAGCGCGATTGGTTTAAAAAGCTAGTGGAAACGAACGCGAATGCGGACGAATTTGCGCGATTTTTTGCCTTGCCTGGGATGAATCACTGCGGCGGCGGTAACGGCATCGATGACGTCGATCCGCTAAGCGCGCTTGAAGCGTGGCGCGAGCAGGGAACGGCTCCATCTAGTCTGCTAGGCAAAAGCACGAGTCGCGCGGGCAAGCAGATCCCGATTTGCGCGTATCCTAAAGTGGCTACCTACGTAGGCGGCGACGAAAATAACGCGAGTAGCTTTGAGTGCAGATAAAATTTATTTAAAGGAGTAAAGATGAGAGGTAAAATTTTAATCGCGGCCTTTGTGGCGGTGCTTTTGTGCGGCTGCGCGACGCACGATGCAAAGCTAGGCAAGGAGGCGGATAAGAGGAGCGAAGGCGCGGCTACGGACTGCGGCGCTAGTGAGGGCGTCTGCAAGGTGCCCGCAGTGCAGGGGTCGATGGTAGGCGGCGGCACAGACGAGCACGGCTGCTTGGTTGCCGCGGGGCAGAGCTTTTCAAAGATCAAGAATGGCTGCGTGCAGGTTTTTGATGTCGCGGATGTGAGGCTGGACGACCCTGATAACGCTACGCTTGCGATCTACGGGATATTTTCCGCGGATAAAAGCAAGGTAGAAATTTTTTGGTCGAGCCTTCCTGAGAGCGTGATCTTGCGCGCAAAAGCAAGCGGCTATGTCTCGAAGAACGGCAAAATTTCGCTGCTAAAAAGCGGCAAGGGCTATAAGATCCACAGAAAATAGCGGGTAAAATTTTAAGCCCGCTAAATTTCGCGCGCTGCGGAGAAATTTAATCCAAGCACGCCAAGGTTTAGCCGATCTAGTAGAGCCTAAGGCTTAAATTTAGGGTAAGCTAATACCAAGCATTCGGTTATTTGCGGCATCTGCCGCCGATAAAATTTAATCAAAGGAGCAAAAATGGCTATCATCAAAGTCGATCTACAAAAATCATATCCCAAACCCGGGCGCGACCACGCTCGTATCGGCCAAATACGATGGCGACGTCAATGCGATGGCGATAACGTGGGCGCAGGCGCTTGACTACGACAAGGTTACCATCGTGCCGCATAACGGCTCGTACACGAGGACGCTCATCGAAAAGAGCGGGTATTTCGCCGGTGCAGATCCCCACGGCAGCGCAGGCGGAGCTGGTTAGCGAGCTGGGCGCCGAAAACAACTCGCGCTTTGATAACGCGGACAAGATGAAAAACGTGGAATTTTTTATAAAGATGACTCCCGCGTACCGCTGATCGTGGGCTGCGCGGCGCGGCTCGTTTGCAAGCGTATCCCCGAGCCTCATAACGAGCAGAGTTATGATCTTTTTATCGGCGAGGTCGTCGCGGCGTATGCGGACGATCGGGTCTTTGACGGCGGGCACTGGCTGTTTGAAAAGATCCCTGACGAGTTAAAGACGCTTCACTACGTCGCCGGCGGTCGGTACTATCTAGACGGCAAAGCGGTAGATACTAAGCGCACGCCCATAAGCGGCGAGTAAGCGCCTCGCAAAATGCTGGCAAATTTGTAAATTTAAGACGAGCGCGCGCGTGAATACGCGGCGAGCTTTAGTAAAATTTCAAACTGAAAAATCAAAGAAAGGATAGAAAATGAAAAAATATATCGTCATCACCGGTGCAAGTTCTGGTATCGGAGCGGCCGCGGCAAAGGCGTTTGCGAGGCGTGGAGAAAATTTGATCCTAATCGCGCGCAGAGCGGAGTTGCTGCAAAGCTTAAAGGACGAGATCGCTAAAATTTCGCCCAAATCGGACGTAGTCGTTAAAATTTGCGACCTTGCGCGCAGTGAGAATGTCCTAGCGCTCTGGGACGAGCTAAAAAGCTACGAGCTAAAGGCGCTCATAAATAACGCGGGCTTTGGAGATTACGGCGCGGTCGGCGAGCGCGATCTATCCAAAGTCTCGCAGATGCTGCGGCTCAACATCATTTCGCTCACGCTGCTAAGTCATCTCTTTGTGCGCGACTACAAGCGCAAGCCCGCCCAGCTCATCAATATCTCCTCCGCCGGCGGCTATAGCATGGTGCCAAACGCCGTCACCTACTGCGCGAGTAAGTTTTTCGTAAGCGCCTTCACCGAGGGCTTGCACTACGAGCTGGCGCAGGATAAAGAGGCTAAAATGCAGGCTAAAGTTCTAGCGCCCGCCGCGACTAAGACGGAATTTGGCCCCGTGGCGACGGATGATGCGGGCTACGACTACGACGCGGCTTTTAAGCGCTATCACTCAAGCGAGGAGATGGCGGAATTCCTGCTTACGCTTTACGACAGCGACGCGTGCGTGGGTGCGGTGGATCGAAACAGCTTTGAGTTTAGCTTACAAGCCCCGCGATTTGACTATGCAGGTAAACGCTAAAATTTATGCATTACGCGCCGCGCGACGAAGCGTAAAATTTTGAGTAACGTAGCGCCGGAGTTAAATTTGACCGCAAAGCGCGATAAAATTTAAAGAAATTCAAGGAGCGAAAATGGGAAAATCCGCCTTGGTGCTGGGCGCTACGGGCGTCGTAGGCAGGGAGCTGGTGCGCGAGCTTTGCGAGAGTCCCGGTTACGATGAGGTAGAGGCGTGGGCGCACCGCCAGACGGACTTTTGCCATTTTAAGCTTTGCGTGCGGATCATTGATTTTGAGGGCATCTCGGATATCGCGCCACATAAATTTGACGAAATTTTTTGCGCGTTGGGCACGACGATGAAGCAGGCGGGTTCGCGCGAGGCGTTTTTGCGTGTGGATGTGGACTACGTCTATGTAGCGGCGAAGTGGGGCAAAGCAGCGGGCGTGCGGCGCTTTGTGCTCGTATCAGCTCCGGGTGGGAGCGAAGGTTCGCCAAGCTTTTATCTGCGCGCCAAAGGGCAGATCGAGCGGCGCGTGAGCAAGCTTGGCTTTGACAGCCTTCAGATCGTCCGTCCGCCGACAATCTTGGGCGAGAGATCGGATACTCGTCTGCTAGAGCGGCTCGCGGCGGCGGTTTTTAAACTGCTGCCCGCCTGCGTGTTCGGCAAATTTAGACCGCTTAGCGGCGCAAGTAGTGTGCGCTGCGAGCGTAATTTTTGGCTTCAAATCCTATAAAAATTCACTCATTTTTTCTCTTTATTTTGTTTGATCTCCTCAAGACTTAGACCGCTTTTACCGATGCTGTCCATACCGAGCGTTTCGATCATCACGAGTATTGCGGCTGGGTCTTTGCCTAATACGCGTGCTAGCGTATTCGTAATCTCGGCGATGATTTGCTTTTTTTGCTCTTTTGTAGGCTCTGGAGCGGCTACTTTTATATTTACGAATGGCATTTTCTCTCCTTAAATTTGATAAAGCAGGGCTAATTATATCAAATTTTAGCCTGTTACCCGTCTCGCTTGCGTTCTAAAATTTAAGTAGATATATTAAAATTTAACTTTAAATTTGATTTAAAGCTAGTATGATTATTATGTGATTCGGTAGTAGTAAAATTAGATAAATTTACCCAAAAGGAGCGAATATGCGTAAGAATTTTTTCGGTTCTATTGTTTTGGCTGCGGCCTTGGCGGGCGGCGCGTTTATAGCGTTGCCGCAGACGGCGAGTGCAGGCGTTTTGGCGCATCAGGTAAAAACCCAGGGCGAGCTCGGCTCGGTATTTATCAACCCATACGACGTGGCGCCTCTAACTGCCGTCATCGATAGGGCGGGCAAGGACATCAAGGATATCCACGTGCGGGTGCTGGGTAAACCGGGCGGCGGCATCGACATAGCCTATAACGTCTCCGAGCATGCGCTACTGACGCACGACGGCGTGCCGATCTGGGGGCTGTATCCGGACTATCTAAACGAGGTCGAAGTAAGCTACGTTTTTAACGGCGAAAAGAAGGTCGAAAAGTATAAAATTTACGCTCAGCCGATCGTGACGTATAGCCGCGATTATAGATTTAGCCACATGCAAAAGATGAAGGTCAAAAAGGTCGATCCTGCGTTTAAAAACAGGCTCTATCTCATCAACAACACCATCACGAGCGTCTATAAACCGCTTGATTGGAAAAACGGGGGTGCTGCTAGCTGGAACGACTTTACAGAAAATTTCGTCGTCGATACGCAGGGCGAGGTCAGATGGTATCTGGACTATCAGAAATTTTACGACCGCAGCGAGCGCAGGGTTATGGACGGCGGCATGATGATGGGCTTTCATCAGCTGCCAAACGGCGATCTTAGTTGGGGTATGGCGCAGCGATATATGCGCTACGATATGATGGGTAAGGAGGTGTATAATCGCGAGCTGCCGCGCGGCTACATCGACCTTAGCCACGAGGTGATGCCGCTAAAGGGCGATCATCTGCTGCTTCGCGTCGGTAAGTACAACTACCACCACGCAGACGGCAGGCTCTCGCACACGATCAGAGATCATATCATCGAAGTGGACGGCAGCGGCAAGGTCGTGGACGAGTGGGATCTGAATGAAATTTTCGGCAAAAACGTCTACCGCAGCAACCTCATCAAAGCTCTTGACGCTCGCGCCGTGTGCCTAAATATCGATATGGACGCCAAAGAGATCAAAATCAGCGACGATCTGCCTTTTGGCGACGTGACATCGACCGGCACGGGACGCAACTGGGCGCACGTAAACTCGATCTCGCACGATCCTAGCGACGACGGCATCATCCTCTCGCTTCGCCACCAAGGCATCGTTAAGATCGGCCGCGACAAAAAGGTAAAATGGATCCTCGCATCGCCCGAGGGCTGGAGTGCGGACTTTAAAGAAAAAGTGCTAGTGCCTGTGGATAAAAACGGCAACAAAATCAAATGCGAAAACTCAAAATGCGAGGGCGACTTCGACTGGTCGTGGACGCAGCACACCGCGTGGCTCACTCCGCGCTACGATAACAAGGGCAGCGTAAAGCACATCAGCGTATTTGACAACGGCGACGGCCGCGGCATGGAGCAGCCTGCGCTAAAAGAGCAAAAATACTCTCGCGCGGTAGAGTACAAGATCGACGAGAAAAAGGGCACGGTCGAGCAGACGTGGGAGTTTGGCAAGGAGCGCGGATTTGACTTTTACAGCGCGGTTACGAGCGTCGTGGAGTGGCAGAAGGATAAAAGCACTTACTTTATCTCAAGCTCGAACGTCTATCTACTAAAGCCCGATAAGACGATCAAAATGGTGCTCGTGGAGATCAACCCGAAAACAAACGACGTTAAATTTGAAATGGACGTAGAGTCTGCGTCGAGAGACGACGTGGCATACCGCGCGATGGTGATCGATCCGAATATCTTTGAGTATTAAAATTTCGCGGTGGGTTGGAATTTAGCTTTTAAATTTCACCTACTGCTTTGGTGCGGATAGAATTTTGCGATCTAAGCGCGAAATTTTAAATTTTTATATAAGATGAATTTTTTAGCAAAGGAGCAAAAATGCAGTATTTAATCTTAAATGACGGCAACAAAATGCCGATTTT
>NZ_CALKTT010000038.1 GCF_937997535.1 uncultured Campylobacter sp. | reverse complement strand
ATTTAGTATAAACGTCTAACTTGTTACTTTGGCTTAGATCAAAGATCTGACCTATCCCTATATGAGTAGCCATATAGGTTGAGCTAATATCAAACTTCTCATTATGAGCTAATACTCCAGGAGCTATGGCATAGGTCCAGTCGTTACTATTGTAGTCGCTACTTATCTTACCTACGTGGAAGCTTGCATCTAGATAGGTACCACTAGTAAAGTTTTGCTTTAGCATCAAGCCTCCGCCTATATACTCGCTATCTCCGTCTGCATGTAGACCGCTATCTAAGTAGCTATCATAGTTGGCTTTTCCATATTCTACGAATACTCCGCTTAAGATATCTCCTGCGAAATTAGGAGTTAAGCTGGCTAGTCCTGCTGCTACTCCATAGCCTTTGGAATTTACGTGCGAGCCCGTCTCATGTCTTAGATCATAAGCTTCGCTTATAGCAAAAGGAAATAGCTCTAAATGCCCATCCGGTATTAGCTTATCTAGGTAGTTAGTAATTAACTCGCTTCCGCTCTTTAGGCTGGCTAAGCTTGCGGCACGAGTTTCTGCGAAGGATTTAGTATTAGAGCTTACGCGCGCGCTAGGAGCCGAGGAAGCATCAAATCCTAAATTTAGATAATTGCCGCTTTGATAAATTTTAGGGTTATAGCTTAGACTTACCCCTACATTTAGCGTTGCATGCATATTGGCTGCGTTAGGAGCTATAAGGCTGCCGCTTCCTTGCTTATTGATTAGATGAATCTCGCTGCTTGGATTAATCGGACCGCTTACTCCGCTGATATAAGCCGTGATATTGCTTACGTTGCTTAGATCGGTATTGGCAGTAGGGTCGCTTAGGGTAAGTACGTTATCTGATGCTCTAATAGAGCTAGGAAGGAAAAAATTTAGCCTGTCAAAACCGCTAATATTTTTAGCGCTTAAGGAATTTACTGCCGCAGGAGAGCTATTGCTAGCTCCTATGTTAAGGGTGTTGCCGCTACCGCTTGCGCTTATTACGCCTACATTATGACCGCTGATGAAATTTAACGTATTATTTGCGCCTGCTGCATAGATATTTCTAGCGTTAAAATTCTTATCCTCCCCCGCTTTGCCTATATCTATGTTGTTTCCGTTAAGACCGCCGGCACCAAGATACTTCTGCAGCTCATCCGCATCAAAGTCTCCATTTATGCTCTCGTTGGTTTTAATAAGCTTTTGGATATAAAGCTCCCGCTCATCCTCGCTTATATGCATACCGCCTATGTTTCTGCTAAAAGTATTGGCATCTTTTATGACATAGTTTTTATTTAGCTGAGTTACGTAGCCCTTGTCTTTAAAGCGCGGATCATATCCGGTAAATTTACCACCTCCGCTTTTATAGGCAAGGGTATATTTCTTATTGTCGCCATCTGGATAGCTTGCATTGTTTAAAGCGTTAAATTCGCTTGTCGAGTTTACAAATATATCGGTACCGCTTAGGTCGGTATTGCCGGAGCCGGTTAAGCTTAAAGCTCTTTTGGTACTTGATGAAGCATCATTTTCAATCTCGCTAAGGGAAGCTAAGTTGAATTCCAATTTATTGAAATTTGCAAAATTCCCTGCATTTAGGCCATTGCCGGAGTTTGAAGATAGGATATTTAAGCTGTTGCCCGAATTGCTAGCGTTTGCACTAGATACTCCGTATATCGTGCCTGCTACGCTGCCGCTTCTGAAATTTACTACGTTGTTGCTACCGCTAGCGACTTCCGCTGCGTAGACGTTGCCAGCAACTTGCGTGTTGCCGTTTAAATTTACAGTGTTGGAGGAGGCGATGCCGCTAGCCTTTCCGCCGTATACGCTTCCGCCTACGTTTACCGAGTTGAGAGTGATAGTGTTGGAAATCGCGCTGTTTCCCTTGCCGCCTACCGCCATTGCTCCTACGCTGCCGTTGTTTATAGTTACGATATTGGATTTGGCTTCTCCGTTGCTAGTATTGCCGCCGTAAATGCTATTGCGGATTATCGTAGCATTCGTAGTTACGCTATTGTCGTGGATGTTTCCGCCGCCGCTACTGCTATGAGTGATGCCCGCATTTACGTACCCCACGTCTATTCCGCTTGCTTCGAAAGTTACGTGGTTATTATAAATTTCTTGCGAGGTAGCGGAATTTGAATATCCGCCATCGATCTCGCCTATGTTGCTTCCGCCATTGATCTTGGCGTAGTTATCGTGGACGCTGTTGCTTCCATCGGTAGCGTCGTCTCTGCCCGAGCTTATGTTTTTACCGCCTAGATTACCTGCACCATCTTTTACGATTACGGTGTTGCCTTTATTACCGAATAGCTCAGTGGCGCCCGCAGCTTTGTTAGAATTTTGATTTTGCATTAGCTCGCTTTGATCGAAGTTGGGGTCTATCCAAGAGCGAGTTAGAGTGCCTTTTTGTATGATTAAATTCTTATTGTTTTCGACCTCGATCGTAGTGCCGGTGATTTGATAGTGGTCTTTGTCGGTAATCGTATAAATTTGATTATCTTGCACGGTTTGTGCGGCTCTGGTGATCGTGCCGCCGCCTGAATTATGTATCAGATAGTACTTTCCTTCGCCAAGATCTGATTTTATACCCTCTATCTTTGTGCCGTTTAAATTCGTATTGCCGCTAGTGGTTAGAGTAAGAGGCGCATCGGCTTGGGTAGTGGAATATAGATCGTGAAAATTTATAGAGCCGAAATTTTTAATGTCCTTGGCTTTTTTCACACCGCCGCCGACCCAATTTTCTATATGCAAAGTATTAGTTTTATCCGTAGGCTTATTGCTGCCGTAGATTGTACCGCTTATAGTGCCGCCTCTAAAATTTACGTTGCTATTCTCGACGCTGCCGCTTGTAGCGTAGCCTGCATAAACGTCTCCTGCTATCGTCGTTCTTTCTTTATTGATATAAACGACTGCGTTTTTGACACTTCCTGCACGTGCGCCATAGACATTGCCTCCGATGTGTACACCTTTGTTGGAGTCTGATGCTCCTAGAGTAACTCTATCACCATCCGATTCGCCCGTGATGCCGCTTGCTGCAGCGATATCGCCTTTTACGGTGCCTTTGTAGAGATCAACTACGCTTCGCGAGCTCAAGGCGCCGCCCAAAGAGCCTGTGACGCTGCCTACGATTGCATCGTCGTTATTGATCTCTACGCGATTTGCACTCATTACGCTAGCGCTATTTGCTTGGCCGCCTACTACTTGGTAATTTTGCGCTTTTAGTCTTGCATTTATAGTGACGGAGTTTGCGGTGGAATTTCCGCTTCCGCCCGCTGCGCCCCAAATTCTACCGTTTCCGTTTAGAGTGATAGTATTTGTGCTGCCATAATAAGGCACCGTTATATTGACGCTATTGTAGCTACTTTTTCCCGCGGAGGATTGAGCGCCGAATATATCGAAGTTCCCTCTAAACGTACCGCCTTTGATAGTTATTCTATTTGATACGGCATCACCGCCGCCGCTTACTATACCGCCCACGATTACATTCGTAACGGAGCCGTTGCCGATAGTGCCTCCGTCGATCGTTACGGCGTTGGAGGAGGCTTTTTTATCCGCTCCACTTCTGCCGCCGATGATATTGTAATGTCTATTTGAGCTACCGCCGAAGTTATCGGCATTTCCCGTAATTTCGGCGCCGTATTTTACAAAAACCTGATTTCGCGTCGCTTCGCCTTCGTTGCCCGTTTTAGACGCCGCTATGCCTTGTCCGCCCACGACCAAATTTACCTTAGAGCCATTTTCTAAGCTCACGTAATTATCCGATACACCCTTGGCCTCAGCACCTATTGCGATACCCACGTAAGCGTTTGTACCTCTAATCGTAAGTCTATTGTTGGAAGCAGAATTCAACTCGGTAAAGCCAGCGATCCCATCGCCGCTTCCTCCGCCGTAAATCACGCTGCCAGAGTAATCCGTTCCGCCGCTTGCAACGCCCGTAATCGTCGTAATATTGCCGTTTGGGCTGGTACTTCCGCTGCCGCTAGTATTGCCGCTAAATCCCGCTGAATAGAGGTTATTATGGGTATGGATAAGCGGCGGATTAGAATCTGCGTTACAAAGCGCTTGTGCGGGCGCTAGTGCGAGCACCGCTGCGAGGCTAAGCATAGAGGAGCAGATGGATTTTTTCATATATTGATCCTTTAAAATTCATAAAGTTTGCGATTATACATAAAAATAGATCAGTTTGCAATATGAAAATCACTGATTGGTTTTTGACAGAGGGGTGGCTGCATTTGTAATTTTAAGTAGTAAAAATTTACTCTTTGCGCAGAATAAATTCTTGACTGCAAAATTTAACCTTTTTTAGAGGGGGCATTTTGAGCGGATTGCAAGAGGTAAAAAAATCCTAGTAAAGAGATTCTGAGTAAAATTTGAAATAATGAAAATCTGAGCTAAATTAATTCTGGCAATTTCAAGCTGCCATGGAATTTATGCAGGGTAAATTTTTAAACGAGCGGAATTTTATATAAATGCCGTTTCGCCCGCGAAAAAGCTTTTTTGAAAAATTTAAACGAGCAAGATTGCGCGATAAATTTTATGTGATCCCCGCTGCAAGAGCTAAAGCATAGCAAGCAGGAGATAAAATTTACGTGATAAATCTTGCGTGATAAATTTTAAAATAAGCCGCAAATCCTACAAGAAGCTGTAAATTCCATCTAGCAAGAAATATCTTTTATCCGCAGCGCCGTGATAAAATGGATTAAAAGTCCCTTCGTATGCCTTTTCAAAAAAGCCCTCTTTGCTTAGCTTTATAAGCTCTGCATTGACGAAGTCTAGTAGCTCTTTATTACCTTTCTGCACGCCAATACCCATGAAATCAGGCTTACCTAGAGTTTTAAGCGGCACTTCTACCTCGCTATCGACTACCGGATATGCCATCGCGATTAGATTATCGGTCGCGTAGGCGTCCACGTCGCCGTCTTTTAGCATGCGGTAGCACTCTCTGGCGATCTTACAAAATGTAAAATTTCCAAAACCCTCTTGTTTAAAAAATGCCTCGCCCGTACCGCCGCTTTCGAGCAAAATTCTTTTTTCTTTCAGATCGGCTAAGGATTTTATTCTATCGGCTTTGCGGGTTAAAACTCCAAGATTTACTGAAAAATACGGTGTTGAAAAATCGATCTGCTGCGCGCGTTCAGGCGTAATGGTAATCGTAGCGATGACGATATCTACGCGGTTATTTACTAGTGCTGGAATTCTATCCTCGACCTTCATCGGTACAAGCTCGATTCTGCCGCCTTTTTCGCCGAAAAGATCATTTGCTATGGCCTGTGCCATCGTAACTTCAAAACCCTCAAAAGTTCCATCGTTTAGCTCACTAAAAGGAGGCTGTCCGTCGTAAACGCCGATGCGAACGACGCCTTTTGATCTGATCTGTTCCAAACTATCGGCAAAAGTAACGATAAATGGTAGCAACATTGCAAGAAGCAATTTCATGGCAAATCCTTAAATTTAATCTCTCTTCCGCCTTCAAACGAAGCGGGAAATTTTATTTACTAAAATTCTAAAAGCTGGACTCAAAATTTAAAGCAAGCTCTTAGAGCATATTATAAATTCCATCTAGCAGAAAATATTTCTCATCCGCCGTACCGCGATAGAATGGATCAAAGCTCTGCTCGTAGGCTTTTTTGAAAAAGCCCTCTTTGCTCAGCTTGATGAGCTCTGCATTGACGAAATCAAGTAGTTCTTTGTTATCTTTCTGCACGCCGATGCCGATGAAATCGCTAGGACCTAGGTTTTTAAACGGCACTTCCAAAGTATCATCGATGACGGAATATGCAAGCACGATGAGATTATCATTTATATAGCCGTCCGCCTCGCCATTGCGAATCATTTCGTAGCATTCCTTAGCCGAAGCGCAATGGCCCAAATTTTTAAATCCTTTGTTTTTGAAAAATCTCTCTGCTACTGTCGCGTCGCCTTCGAATACGATCTTTTTATCATGAAGCTGCGCGATATCGGTAAAAGCGTCGGCTTTGCGCGTTAATACGCCCAAATTTACGGAGAGGTAGGGGAGGGAGAAATCGATCTTTCTTTTTCGTTCGTTTGTGATGCTAAATAGACCGATCACCAAATCAAGCTTATTTGCCTCTAAAAATGGAATTCTATCATTTACGCTTAGTGGGATGAACTCGATTTTGCCCTCTTTTTTGCCGAAAATTTCTTTAGCAATAGCGTTTGCAAGATCGATTTCAAATCCTTCAAATTTGCCGCCATTAGACTCGCAAAGCGGTGGATGGGCGTCGCGCACTCCGATGCGAATGATGCCGTTTTGTCTGATTTGATCTAGGCTATCGGCAAAAAGCGCCGCACAAAATAGAGCCGCTATAAAAAGTAGTTTCATTTTATGTCCTTAAAATGGGATTTCGCATATTATCCGCTTATAATAAATGACATTTTAGTCAAAGGCGTTAGATAAAACACTGCTAAATTCCGTCCTAAAATATGGCATAGAGCCCATCTAGTAAGAAATATTTTTTATCTGCAGCGCCTTGATAAAATGGCTTGAAAGTTTCATCATAAGAACGTTCGAAAAAGCCTTGTTTACTAAGTGTAACAAGCTCTTTATTTATCAGATCAAGCAATTCGGTATTGCCTTTGCGCACCCCAATGCCTAAGAATTCCGGATTGCCTAGATTTTGGATTGCTACTTCTAAGTTATCATCGATAATGGAATAAGCTAGTACAATGAGATTATCGTTAACGTAAGCATCGGCTTTGCCTTGTTTAAGCATATCGTAGCATTCGGTAGTAATGGAGCAATGGATTAGATTGTGGATTTTATTTTTATACAAAAAATTTTCTGCCGTAGTACCGTTACCCTCTACTAAGACTTTTTTGTTTGAAAGATCGTCTATACTTTTGATGCCGTCGCTTTTACGTGTCAAAACTCCCAAACTCATCGAAAAATATGGATAAGAAAAGTCGATTTGCCTTTTTCTATCTTGCGTTATCGTGATGGTCGCGACTGCAAGATCTACCTTATCATTTTGTAATGCAGAGATCCTATCGGTGGCATTTAAAGGGACGAACTCGACTCTACCGCGCTTATCGCCGAATATGCTCTTAGCTATAGCGTCTGCAAGGTTGATTTCAAAGCCTTCGAAATTACCACTTTTTTCATCACTAAAAGGTGGCCTACCATCACGAACACCGATTTTAACGACTCCGGCAGATCTGATCTGCTCCAAACTGCCCGCAAAAACACTGCTGCAAAGTGCAAAAATAATGCAAAAAAGTAGCTTCATAAACTATCCTTTTCTTAAATTTAATATTATCCCTTAGATATTGCGTGATTTTACCCTAAAATAGTTAAACATAACTTCAATTACATAATACGGATTGCTAAATCGGCAGCAAGTGAATGAGATTAGAATTTAAGAAACGATAGATAAATTTTATGAAGTGAAATTTAGCCGTAGCGAAATGTGGCGCAGGAAAGTATAAGCTTTGATTAAAATTTATCTATCGTAATTTACGGTGCAGTTTTTACTGTATCGGCATAGAATTTTAATTTGGAATTCATCCATCATACCGGCTTGCTTTTCTAGCTGGAATTTTTACGTCTTGCCTACGTGCCGCATATTTCGCAATAAAATTTTAAAATTTGCTTGGGTTGAAATGCTGTTTTGTATTATAGAATTTTGCGGTATTTTAAAACTATTTTTCGCCAACTTCTACGATTTTGCTTAGCACGTATTGTTCTAGCTCGCGTCTAGGCACGTCGTTTTTGAGCGCTTCGTTGTAGATATTTTCGACTACGCGGCTGTATTTTTCGTAAGGAAAGTAGAGAAAGTGGTTCGCCCAAGCGCGTTTGATGAGCTCGTGGGTTAGCTTTTTTCTAGCCCACGCTTTAAAGCAATCAAAGCCGATAAAAACCGCCGACGTCGCTATGATCGTAAATAAAATGGAGAAGTGAAAGTCGATCTTTTCAAACATCGCGTGCGTCAGCGTTATCAAAAACATAACGCAGACGAATGCGAAGCAAGCGAAGATAACGTAGGATTTGCCGTAGTTAAATTTAAAATTTAGCTTCGAAGGATCGACGAGCATTCCGTCGTTAAACTCGGCGTTGGCTTCGAGCAGATCACGGAAAAGCACGGGTTTATGCGATACATGAAACATAATATCTAAAAGTCTATCTTTAAAATTTGATTTATCCATCGGAGCTCCTTCGATTTTTGCGGCATTATATCTTAAATTAAATTGTTATAAGATAAAATAGCGCGAAATTTCAAGGAGCGATTATGTTTGAAATCAGCGGAATGAGCGGCGACGAGATAATCTATATTAACGGCAAATTTTGCAAGGCCAAAGAGGCTGCGATAAGCCCTTTTGATCGCGGTTTCGTGCTTGGAGACGGCATCTATGAAGTAGCACCCGTGGTAAATTCTAAAATTTGCGACAGAGCGGATTTTTGGGAGCGCTTTGAGCGCAGCGCCGCGCAGATCGAGCTGAAAATTCCATACTCACGTGAAAAGTATGAGGAAATTTTATATGAGCTCATCGCGCGTAACGGCGTGAGCGAGGGCGCTTTCTACACTCAGATCACAAGAGGCGCGGCGATGCGCGATTTTGATTACGTCCGCGGCATAGAGCCCAGCGTATTTGCCTTTGTATATCATACGCAAATTTTTGATAATCCGCTCGCAAAAGAGGGGATCGAGATCGTGAGCCTGCCCGAGATCCGCTGGCATAGGCGCGATATAAAATCGATCTCGCTTTTAGCTCAGTGCATCTTAAAGCACGAGGCCCACAGGGCGGGCGCTTATGAGTGCTTTTTGATCGAGGACGGGCTCGTTACCGAGTGTTCGAGCTCCAGCGCATTTATCATCAAAGATGACGTTCTGATCACGCGGCCGCTTTCAAACGACATACTGCCCGGTATCCGCCGCAAGGTGATCTTGGGCCTTGCCGAGCAGGCGGGGCTTCGTGTGCAGCAGCGAGCGTTTGGAATGAGCGAGGTTTATGAAGCCGATGAAGCCTTTATAAGCGCGGCGACGCTGATGCTGCTGCCGATCGTAAAGGCAGACGGCAGAGCGATCGGCGGCGGTGTGGTCGGTAAATACGTACCGCGCCTGCGCGAGATGTACGCCGCACGGCTAAGAGCCGAAGCGGGACTGTAATAAGGCGATCAAATTTAGCCCGTAAATTTAAACGATACGGGCTGATTAAATTTTGCTTTCTAGCTCGCCGGTTATGCGGCCTAGCTCGCTTACTAATTCTAAAATTTCAGCCAGTTCGTATTGGTGAGCATATGTCGTTCCGGTTGTTGGAGGTATGCTAAATAGCTCTGTTTCGAAGCGATTCGGCGCGCCGTTTAGAAATAGGTAAAATTTATTATCCATAAATGCCGCGCTTATGCTAAATTTATGGTAGTATCGCTTTAGCTCGTTTAGTCGCTCCATCAGCGCAGGCGTCAATAGATATCGAGCTTCGACCTTGTCATCAGCAAACACGCGAAATTCGCTATTAAAAATGACATTGTCCATTAGCTCCTTCTCGCCTAAAATTTTTGTATTTAGCTCGCGGCTCGCCAAGATGGTTTTGGTGTAAAATCTCTTGCCGAATTCGCATATCAGCACGCTGCCGTTAAAATCCATATACGCATCATATAAGCTCATCGCAAGCGAAGCTAGCTTCACATAAGTATTGTCTATGCCCAGATCGTAGTTCTTTTTGATTCTAATCACCTCGCTAAGGCTAAATTTTACCCCATCCCATTCGCCTTTTATCTCATCTTCGCTGATAAAATCGGAGTTCGCAAAGATCCCCGCTCGCTTAAATTCCTTCGCGTTTATGCCGCGGCCTGGTGAATAAGTAAGCTGCGGATATGCCTGTGAGATTGCCGTGCGCACCAAAACTTTTTTGTAAAATAGTTTATATTTATAAGCGGCGTCCGCAATGCCGTCGTAAATGCAAGCAACATAAATAATCAAAAGCACCGCGTAGATAAGATAGACTTCGATCATCTTGTAATCCGTATCATCGTCTGTTTTAAATACCGCATCGATCGCAAACATTATGATAAACGGAAACAGATACAAAAATGCTATCTTGGCATAGATCATCACTACCTTGCAAATACACTTTTTCTGTTTGGCTCTACTTAGCGCTATCGCTCTTTCTAGCTGCATGCGTTTCCTTAAATTTTTTGATCCGAAATTTTATAAAATTCGTTCTCTTGATAAAATTTCACCACGGCTTCGTCCGCGCTTGCGCTGCGCTGCAAATACCGCAGCAAGGGTTCTGGGCGCGTATATATCACGCCCAGCCCCGCAAGGCTCGTCGCACGCGAAAGCGCCACGTAGAGCTGCCCCTTGGCAAAGATCCTGTCGATGTCGCAGATGAGCTGCGGGATGCTCATGCCTTGGGATTTGTGGATCGTGATGGCGTATGCGAGCTTGAGCGGGAACTGATAATACCGCGCCAGCACGATCTGCTCGGCATCCGCGCCGCTTGCGGCGATTTCGCTTAGTTCGTATGTTTGCAGCCCCACGCGGCTTAGTATGCCCGAGGGCTTTTTTACGACCACGCTTTCGATCTCGTCGCAGGAGCTTTTTTCGATCTTTTCGACGACGCCTTGTTCGCCATTGAAAAACTCGCCGCTTTTATTTGCGGTAAACAGCACCTTTGCGCCCTCTTTCAGCGTCAGACTTTGCGGCGTATTTAGCGAGGCGATCCATTTTTGAATTTTTTGCTCGCTCACTCCGCTTTGCAGCGCTTCATAAACGCCCTCAAAGCCGCTTTGCGGCGCATTAAGCTTGGCTAGTCTGGCACTATTTATCGCATCTACTTCGGCGTTTCGGCCCGAGATTATCGTAGCATCTGGTTCTGCTCGCGCAGCATCGATGATCAAAGATCGCATCAGCTCCGCCGTCTGCTCGCTTGGGGTGCCGAGCCGTAGCTCGCAAAGCAGGCGGTATAGCGCCGCATCCGCGGTGCGCTTGGAGCCTATCATCTCGACGTAAAAAAACTCGCACTGCCTCCACGCGTAGGAGCCGAAGGCGTAATCCGAGTCGCTAAATAGGCTTGCGTGCGGCGCACTCTCGCCCTCTTTGCGCACCGGCGGAAGCTGATAAAAATCGCCCGTAACGAGCAGCCGTCCGTTAAATTTAGAGCTTGAAATTCTAAGATAGATCATCTCGAAAAGCTCGGCGCCGATCATCGAAATTTCATCGATCACGATGAGATCCGCGAGGGCTAAAATTTTTCGCAGCTCACTTAGCTTGCCGCTTTGTTTGCGATCGAAGCTTTTTAACTCCTCGTGGTTTTTGCAAATGCCGAAGCGAAAGAAGCTATGCACGGTCACGCCGCCGATCTCTACGGCGCTGATGCCGGTGCTGCCGAGTACGATGACGAGCTTGCCGCGAGCGCGGTAATCCTCGATGAGCTCTTTTATCACGTAGCTTTTGCCTACGCCTGCGCCGCCCGTGATGAAAATATTGCGATCTTTTAGCTTTTGGATGATGAAATTTATCAAGTTTTTTCCTATTTTTTGGCAAAATTATAGCCAAAATTTTTTAAAAGGCATTTTGTTTGAAACGATTAGTATCTCTCATCTTCGCGGCTTTAATCCTTGCAGGTTGCAGTAAAACCGTCCATAAATTTATCCCGGAAAATCCCGCGGTTTTAGATCTTGATTACGCTCAAAACAGCGAGCGGTTGCCGGCTCCTGCGTCGGTGCAAAACATAAGCGGAAGCGCGTTTAAGAGCCGCTATTTTAAAATTTGGTTTGACGATGCGCCGATTAAGGCCGAAATTGATACGTTTTGGGGGCTTAATTACGCCAAGGGACGCCACTTTGACGCCGCAGGCAGGATATATAACGACGCGATCTATCAAAGCATCCGCATAAATGCGAACGAAGAGGCGTTCGGACTAATATCTGAGCCCGCTATAACGGTAAAAAACGCGCTGCTGCGAAATATCCCAAGCGATCTGCCGATTTTCGGCGATCCGAGCGAGCCGGGGGAGGGCGAGCCGTTTGATTACGCCGCAAATTCCGCCGTGAGCGTGGGCTATCCGCTGCTGCTGTCGCATTACAGCAGAGACGGCGCGTGGGCGTTCGTGCGCAACGACGGCGTGTGGGGCTGGATCAGAAGCGACGCGATAAAGCGCATCAGTCCCCAGCAGGCGGATATCTACGCAAATTCTAAATTTATAACGATCCTGCGCGACGGCGCCGCCGTCTATGACGAAAATGGCGCGGAGCTTTTTAGGGCGCGCACAGGCACGATCCTGCCGTATGATTTTAGCGGCGAACGCGATCTTGGCGGTACGCTCGGCGTGCGGAGCGTATTTAGCGGCGAAATTTTAACCCAGTTTGGCGCCAAGAGATATTTCGTTAGCGCGGATGATGCGAGGCTTTGGCCTGCGCCGCTTGATGAGCAAAACTCAAAGATCGTAGCCGCTAGCCTGCTCGGGCAGAAATACGGCTGGGGCGGATATAAATTTCTTCGCGATTGCTCGCTTATGACGAAAGACTTTTTGGCGAATTTCGGGCTGTGGCTGCCGCGAAATTCTAAGGCGCAATCGGGCCGCGGCGAGCGTTTTTCGCTGGCAGGGATGAGCGCGGATAAAAAGCTTGAGCTCATCGGCAAAAACGGCGTAGCGTATAAAACCCTGCTGTATATGCCCGGCCACGTGATGCTCTACGTAGGACAGGTGGATGGCAAGCCTGCGGTGCTGCACGATATCTGGGGGCTTCGCACGATGGATGGCGGACGCGCGGTCATCGGACGTACGGCGATTACGTCGCTTACTATTGGCTCAGATCGCGCGGACATCGCCGAGGATCGCCTGCTAATCTCGCGTATCAGCGCGATGAGCGTGCTTTCGGGCGAGGATGACGCTATTTTGGACGATCGGTTCGCTCCTGAGGATCCGGGCGCCTTATCTGCGTATGCGAGCGGAAATTAGCGGCACATACAGGTTAAGCGTGAATTGAGCTTTGCTTAGCAGCTGCTGTCGTAATTGATTTCGCTGTTTATGGAGTCTCACGCACTTGACGGACACCGCAGTGCCTGCAATCGTAAATTTAAAATGGCGTTTTTAAATACCGACTATTTTAAATTTAGTCTAGATAGCGAACGAATTTGAAATTTCGGGCTTAAATTTAGTCTAAATTTAAGCCTATATCTTGCATTCCTTAAAATTTTGAGCGAAATTTTAAAATTAGCCCGCAAGTCTAGTTAAAATTTTAAAGCGTTATCTAAATTTACGCTTCTGCTTTAAAGCTCAATCGCGCGCCGTTCTCTTAAAAGAACAAAAAATATCTCGGCGTCTTGCGTTTATACTTTAGATATTCCTGTCCGTAGGTTCGCTCGCAGTAACGCTCCTCGCCGAGAACCACGAGATGATTATATATGGCAAAGGGCACTATCGCTATTAGTAGCCACAGCGACGCCGAAGCGACGCAAACGCCAGCCATGCCGAGGAAATAAAAGAAATACATCGGATTGCGCGATAGGCGGTAGATGCCGCCTTGTGCGGCCTTGTCCGCAGGAGTCGCCGCATAGTCGTAAAACGCCTTGATGAAGCCCGCAAAAGCCGCTATATAGATCACCGCTCCGATCCAAAACCACGCGCTGTCCGTCTTAAGAGGCACGAACACCGACAAAATAAGCAGCGCTACTTGCAGCAGCGAGCTTATGATCGCATTTCGCTTGTCCGCGAGCGTGTACCAAGAGATATCGGTGGCGCGCTTGCCGACCTCTTTGTAGATAAACATATACGCGAACTGTATCAGCACCATCGCAAATGAGGGTATCCAAGCGCCCGCTAGAGAAGGCTCAAGCGTCGTAAAAAATGAAATTTCCATGACCGCTTCCTTTGCTTTAAATTTTATCTTGCAGCTTTGTTTTGCCCT
The DNA here is from genome assembly GCF_937997535.1 of uncultured Campylobacter sp. GTDB lineage: Bacteria > Campylobacterota > Campylobacteria > Campylobacterales > Campylobacteraceae > Campylobacter_B. The sequence continues at coordinate 14,389 of NZ_CALKTT010000038.1, read as the reverse complement.
TGTTTGCTTGTCGTTGCTTTGTCCTTTTTCACCCGCCGTGGGTTTAAATTTTACTCCGCCTCGCGCCGCTTATTCGGCGCGCTCTTTGCTCGGCACGCCGCCCGTTAGGGATGTCGCTTCGGTAAGGCAATACGATAGCGACGCCGTCATTTAGGTATCGACGCGCCGAGCAACGATGGGATCTGCGCTTTATGTGGACGGCATCCGCACTTCAACGCGCCAAAATGCGAGATAGCGGCGCTTGTTTTGACGATACGATCGACGCTCGCCCGTATGACTGACGATTTGTATATTCGGTGTCGAGATAGGACAGGCAGTCTGCTCGGCGCCGATGTGCCGCCGCACAATGAAACATTCTGTGCCGATGTATCCGCCACCTACTAAACGATGAGCATTCGGCACAGATGTTGCCTGCTAGGTGTAGCGCCGATGCCGTTCGTTTGGTGCCGCGTTTTATTTACCCTCCGGATTGAGTCCTTTTAAGATATATCCGAATTCCGCGTCGCTTAGCTCGTAATTCATAAATTTTTTATAAAACGCCTTCGTTTCGGCTTTTACGTCGATGTCGGCAAAAATCTCCGGCTGGATGGTTTTCGCCGCCCATAAAATTTGAAGTACCGTATCCGCGCCGTATCGATCCCAGTTGAAAACCCCGCGCGGATTGCCGTAAACGCGTCCGTTTTTGACCGCATCCGTGCCGCTGTAGATAGGACTTGATTTGATTTTCTCTACCGCATCTTCGTTGTGATCGCCGCCCACGATTATGATCTGCGGGTTGCTCGCGATGATCTCCTCGGCAGTGATGGTTTTCATCGGACCTTTTGTGGCGGTGATCGCATTCGTTCCGCCGGCCAGCTCTATCCACGAGTCGATCAGCGTGCCCTTGCCGTCGATCTTTAAAAGATCGCTTCCGCCTACGATGTGAAGGACGCGCGGGCGCTTATCGGGACTTAAATTTGCGGTGCGGCCGCTAACCAAAGCGATATTTTTATCGAGATTTGCGATCAGATCCTTCGCTCTTTGCGGGGCGTCGCCGCCTAGCATATCGCCGCACATCCTGATGCTGCGCCTCATCTGCTCGTAATCGCTAAAGCTCGCCTTTAAAACGGTAAAGCCCTGCTTAGCTAAATTTTCGCCCGCTAGTGCGGTTGAGACGATGACTACGTCGGGGTTGCGGCTCATCAGCTCCTCTAAATTTACGTCGTTATTTTTTAGCAGTACTGGGATCTGCGCTAGGCGCGGATAAATTTTAAGAAACCATGCGTTTTTGCTGATGTTATCGGTGGTGGCGACGATCTTGTCCGCTCCTCCTAGGGCTAGTAAAATTTGATTGTTCGAGTGCCAGAGTGCCGCGATGCGCTCAACTTTTGCGGGGATTTTGACCTCGGCTCCGTCCATATCCTTGATAGTTCTAAGCTCTGCCGCGCTCGCAAAAAGCGCACCCGTCAAAAGCAGTAGTAAAAATTTTTTCATTTTTTCTCCTAAAAGGTATTGAAATATATGCCGCGATATTACAAAAAACCTCATTAAAATTGCGTAAATTTTAACTGCCGCCGTCGCGATTATTTATTATTTTTCAAAGTAAATTTTTATATAATCCATTTTAAATTTAGCATTTTTAAAGGAGAGAAAATGGGTGAAATTTTATATTTGATAGGCGCCGCCGTCGGGGTTTTAATCGCGCTTTTTATCATCGTGCCTCTGTTTTTCAGGCGTATTGTGGAGACGAACGAAGTGCATATCGTCCAAAGCGCGCGCAAGACGACGAGCTACGGCAAAGATACCGGTAACGGCAACAGCTATTATGAATTCCCAAGCTGGGTGCCGGTGCTGGGCGTTACGAAGATCATTTTGCCGGTCTCAGTCTTTAGTATCAAGATCGAGGATTACGAGGCGTATGATCTGGGCAGGCTTCCTTTCGTCGTCGATATCACGGCGTTTTTTAGGATTATGGATTCAAATTTAGCCGCGCAACGCGTCAATAATTTTGAGGATCTTAACAATCAGCTTAGGAATATCATTCAAGGCTCGATCCGTTCGATCCTTTCGAGCCGCGTGCTTGAGGATATCTTGCAGATCCGCTCCGAGCTCGGAGATGATTTTACTAAGGCGGTAAAGACGCAGCTGCAAAACTGGGGTATCGAGCCCGTCAAAAATATCGAGCTGATGGATATCCGAGATAGCAGCGGCAGCAAGGTCATCTTAAACATCATGGAGAAGAAAAAATCCCAGATCGAAAAGGAAAGCCGCGTCGAGGTCGCAAACAACACCAAGCTCGCCCAGATCGCCGAGATCGAAGCCGCGCAGGCAACCGAAGTGCGCCAGCAGGAAGCCAATAAGATGGTAGGCCTTAAAACCGTCGAAAACGAGCGGGAGGTCGCGATCTCAAAGGAGCAGGCCGAGCAGCTCATCAAGGATCAGCAAAAGATCACGCAGGAAAAGGCGATGGAGGTCGTGCGGGTAAACGACGTCAAGCAGGCCGAGATCAAAAAACAAGTAGAGATCGTAAAAGCCGAGCAGGAGCAGCGCAAGATCGAGATCGACGCCGAAGCGCGTAAAAACGCCAAGATTCGCGACGCCGAAGCGATCAAGGAAAATCAAATTTTAGTAGCGCAGGGCGATAAAGAGAAGCAGTTTCTCGCCGCCGCGGCGCTTTTGGAGATGAAGGATAAAGAAGCACAAGGTACGCTAAAGATAGGTTCTGCCGAGGCCGAGGCGCTTAGACTGAAGGAGCTTGCGCCGGTAAACGCACAGATCGAGCTCGCGCGCGAGATCGGCGAAAATCAGGGCTATCAGACCTATCTCATTTCGATCAAACAGATCGAAGCGAACCGCGACATCGGCCTAGAGCAGGCCAAGGCGCTAAGCGCGGCGGATCTTAAGATCATCGCAAACGAAGGTAGCGTGGGCGAGGGGATGAGTAAATTCGGCGAAATTTTAAGCGCCAAGGGCGGCACGCAGCTAGCCGCGATGCTTGAAGCGCTAAATCAAAGCGAGGTCGGCAAAAAGGTGCTGGATAAAATTTCGGGCGCTAAGGAGGGGGATAAATCCGAGTAATATTCGCAGCGTCCTGGGCGAGTAGAATTTTAAATTTATACGCTAGCCGCGCTGCGGGCAAGAGTAAAATTGAGTAATAGCTGGTGGCGAGATTATTGCGCTCTTGATAGGAGCAAAATTCTGGGGAGTAAATTTTGAGTGATAGCTAGTGGCACAGCGCGGGCGAGCAAATTTGAGCGGTCTGCCCGTCCGGGCGGTTTGTCTGCTCGCGTCGGATAAAATTTAAGATGCTAACGGAATTTTAAAGATTGTGAAATTTCAAATACTTGCGAAATTTCGAATTTCGATGGAATTTAAAACGTCGTAAAATTTTAAAATGCCGCGGAATTTTAAATATCGTGAAATTTAAATGCTATGGAATTTCAAACGCCAGTAAAATTTCAAACTCTCTCGAGCGAGCATTTAAAGCGGCGCTGTATCGCAAAACATCGGTAGGGCGCCGAAACTGCGGGTAAATTTTATGAAATTCGCAAGTCGAGGGCAAAATTTCGGCGTTGATACATAACGCTCATAGACTACGCTTGGCGGTTATCATTTGCCGCCAAATGTTTGGGTTTTGCCATCTAACGGTCAAATTTTGCCGCCTGCGAGGCTAAATTTATTCGGTTCGGATGAAATTTAAGAAGCGCGAGCCGTTGGCGGCAGTGTAAAATTTAACCCGCCCGCATAAAATTTTAAGGAGCGCATAATGGCAAACGCCGTAAATTCCGCGCAGTACCAAGCGCGCATCAAGCAGGCGGAAGCTCTTTTCGAGGGGCAAAATTTTACCCGGCGTCAAACGATAAATTTAAGCGGCGGATATGAGATCGCAAAGGACGCATATAGGCTCGGCGCGACAAGCTTTAGCGGCGGCGAATACACGCTGTTTGATGCTCGCAAAACGCAGATAAAAAGCTGGCGCTGTATAGACGATCGGGCGGAATTTTTTAGCCTGATCCGCCACGCAGACGGCAAATTTTACCTCGTTTTTCGCCAGGATCTATACGGCTACAGCGTGCTTGATCTAGCCTCGGAGCAGATCATGCGCTTCGTGCCGGGCGCCTGGCTAGACGGCAAGGAGAGCTTCATTTGGGACGGCGTGCACTATCTGCGGGGTTGGGACGCGCTGGCCGTGGACGGCTGCTACTGGGCGGCTCCAAACGGCGTGCATTTGGTGAGCTTTGCCGAGCCGATGAGTGAAGAGCAGAGATATGTAGACGTTTTAGACTGCATGCAGGGCGGTTACGACATCTACGAGCAGGCTGATTTTGCGGGCTTTGAGGATAATGAACTGAGCCTAAAATGCTTTCGCGCGGATACCTTGCGATATGAAAATATAAAAATTTCGCGCGAGCGCTACCGCGAATGGATGCGCGAAGCAAAGCGGCTCTAAGCTTTAAATTTGCTAAATTTCGCGCCTAAATTTAGACGCTTGCAAGCGGCGAAATTTAATGACGAGCCGCGAAAAAAGTGGAGTTCGGCTAAACCAAAGGGGCTGAAATAAGGAATAGGGATGTTTTTTGAATACATTTTAATCGGCGCCTGCGTAGGCTTTATCAGCGGATTTTTCGGCATCGGTGGCGGCACGGTCGTGGTGCCCGTGATGATGCTCTTCGGCTACGACGTCAAGTACGCCATCGGCATCAGCATCATGCAGATGATATTTAGCTCAATCTTCGGCTCGTTCGTAAATTTTAAAAGCAAAATGCTCGACGTCGCGCCGGCGCTGGTGCTGGGGCTCGGGGGCTTTTGCGGCGCGCTTAGCAGCGGCTTTATCGTAAGCTATTTCTCCTCAAAATTTCTACTTGGCACGCTCATTTTGGTGCAGATTATAAATTTAATCAAACTCTTCAAAACCCCGACCGAGCCCACTGGCGAGGCTAACGAATCTAAAATTTTGCTCTTTATCGTGGGGCTGTTCGTCGGCGCCGTGGCGATCAGCGTGGGTATCGGCGGCGCGGTATTCGTGATGCCTATTTTGATCAGTTTTTTAAACTACGACATCAAAAAGGCCGTCAGTACGGGGCTATTTTTCGTGATATTTTCCTCAAGCGCGGGCTTTATTAGTCTTGCCGCGCACGGGCTCGTACACTACGAAATCGGCGCGTTGCTCGGCGTCGGCTCGCTAGCGGGTGTTTATGCGGGCGTCAAAACCTCGCACAAGATCGGCAAAAAGGCTCAAAAGCGCTGGATGATCGCACTTATCGTTACGATACTTTGTATAACGGTTAGGAAATTTTTGGCTTTGAGCTAGGCGTGCTTGCCGAATCGAAGCTAAAATCGGATCTAAATTTAGTCGCGGCGCCTTGCCGCTAAATTTAACTCAAATTTAAAAGGATCGTCAATGAACGAAGCTCAAATTTCGCTAGCGGGCAAAATTTCGGACTCGCTAAAGCGCCTGATCGCGGGCAAACTTGGCTCGCAGTACAAGGGCGAGGCGCCGTATTCGGGGTGTCGCGTGCAAGAGGGGTATTTTGATTTTTTGGGCGTGGAGTGCCGCGGATCGCGCATCAGGCTCTACCTTCACGACTTTGGCGCGGACAGCTTTAGAGCCGACGCGCCCGAGATAGACGAGCTAGAGCGCGAGGAGTTTGAGGCCATCGTCCCGCTTATCGCAAAGAGCGTGGAGGAGGAGTTTTTGGCTGAAGCGAATCTGCCGTTTTTTGCGTATAAGCTGAATCTGGCAGTCAAATTTGAAGGTGCGAGCGGTAGTCTGGCACAGCGCAGCTGCGAGCATAAATTTTACTTTGAAAACGCTGCGCGAAAAGTAGGGCTAAAGCGCAAAATGGATGATTATATAGACGAGCTCATCATCCGCCGCGATAAAAAGATCAAAGACGGCCGCGAGATTTTCGTGTTTATGGACCGCATTTTCGATCTTTCGCTTATGGATTACGACGAAGCGGCGCTTGCGGCGCTGCTTGAGCGGGTTATCGCCGCGGTGCAGGACGTCAAAAACAGGCGGCTTTTGGGGGATTTTATCATCGCGCTAGAGAATAATCTAAGGCGCTGGAAAGAGGAGAAATTCCTGCCGAAATTTTACGATATCAGCGATGACGGCTGGAGTAAAGATTACGAGCTTAAAAAGGATTTTACGCAGCAAAGCGTGGACGCGGGGGAGCTTGCGTTTTTCGTGCGGGCGGCGTTTTGGAATATCAAATTTAAGCGCTACAGTTGGGATGTGAATCTTGCGCGCAAGGATTTGGAGTGCGCGGCTAAAATTTTCGGCTCAGCTCAGGCGCAAAGCTATCTGGATCAGGGCACGGGCGAGCTTGAGGGCGAGCTAGTAAAATTTAAAGACGCGGACGTAGAGTGTCTAGCGAACGACGTTTTCGCGCAGGTTCGCGTGAAAATCAAAAATGAAACGGCGAGCGCGTATAAAAAGGCGCTAAATTTCATCGTAAGGCTTCTGCAAGCGGGCTTTTCTGCAAGCTACGCCGTAAAGCTTAGCTCCAAGGCGCAGAAAACTTATCTGCCGATCAAAGGCCTCGCGCCCACGTCCACGCACCGTTTTTTCGCCGCCGCGCTCGCGCATGGGCTCGACGGGGAGCTTGAGCTTTACGCGAACGAGGTGCTAAAGCACAAGTTTGAGTTCTATGCCGACACGGATGGCGAAAAGTGCCTGATGAGCGGCAGCTACGCAGTTTTTGGCCTTGCGCTAAAGAGCGAAAAATATTTTGAGCTCGCGCGGCGCTACTTTGAGACGGTAGATGCCGAACATCAGAGCGCGCATATAAAATTTATCGAGGCATTTATCGATCGCTACGGCATTAGCGAGCACAGTTTAGAGGTGATCGTCGCAGGGCTGCTGTCATATCAGGAGGATAAAATTTACAAAAGCTTGAAAGCGCTAATGAAGGGGCCTGCGAACAAGGCTTTGTTTCTGCGCGCGATCTCGGGGCTACAGGAGCACGAGAAAGAGAGCGCAGCGTATGCTGTGTGGGGGAAGGATTGGCAGAAAAATTTAAAGGGGTAAATTTGAGCACTATTTTATATTGGTTTTTGACTGAAATTCAAAGCGGGCAACAGTGCCTCATCGCTGTAAAATTTAGCAGACTTTTGAAAATTATAAAAATTTCGTTTAAGCGTAAAAAGCTTTGTTTCGGCTTAGGAACGGCATATCTGATTTTGTATTTGGCATTTGATTTCTTGCCGAAATTTTCATTTCATACGCCTATTTTTAATATTTTTTACGATTTTATCTACTTTGTATTTAGAGTTTCCGTGCCGCTATTTTTAGTCTATTTTTGCATAGACAAAAGCAAGCTTTTATTTGCAAAAAATCAAAATTTAACGCCACAATTTATGATTATCGCCGCTGGTTGGTATTTATTGGCTTTTTATCAATTCAGCAGAGGATATTTTTACTATTTTTATATTGCATCGCCGATTTTATTCTTAATTTTTAGGGTTAGGAGTGTAAATTTTATCCTGTTTCTCACGCTGATTTGCTTCGAGCTATTTTTTGATGCGTTTTACGATACGGGCGGTTTCTTAGCTTTTTTACTATTTTTTATGTCGATTCTTATGTGGTTTTTGTATGATAAAATTTTACGAATTTTATCAAAATTCGGCTTAGCGAGACCGGCAGAGAAAAGATCAAGATAAAGGAGAAAAAATGGCGATAGACGGGGTGAAAATTATCGATAGCGACGACGGATACGATATCTATTTGACTATCACAGAGCGTTACAAGGACGGCGAAGATGTTGAAACGATACTGCAAGATGTTTTGGCGCAGGCGGAAAATTTCTGCACCGATGAGCTTTATAGCGAGATTTATTGGACAGCCATAGCGTATTCGCTTTGGAAGATCGGTTTTTTAAATGATGAAATCCGCGAAAAAGCCCTTGCTATCATAAAAGGCGGCGCAAGCCAGATGTGGAATAAGGTCTTTGACGGATCTCAAAAGAGCCGCCAAAAAGCGCTCGATAAATTAGCCGTTCAGCTAAAAAGCGAAAACCCTAGACCGCTTAAACGGCCCAAAATTTCGAAGCAAAGAACGCCATATTTCGAGGAGGGCGACGTTTTGTCTATCCGGATACAGCAGGGATACGGCGTTTGCTTTGTCTCGGCGGTAGATCAAACGCCCAGGAAGCTTGAGTATCATCTGGCCTGCACCAGACTGCTGCAAAATGAGCCGCCTAATATGGATGATTTTTTAAAAAGCAAGATCGCAGGCTCGAAAAACGGCGGGTTTCTTAGAGCGGACCGCTGGTTTAATCATAAGGATTTAAAGGAGCTGCTGCCTTATCTAAAAAAGATCGGCAAGGTAAAATTTGCCCCGTTTAAATTAGGCGAATTATCTCCCGCGAAAGAATTGGAAGATTTTTATAATAAAATCACCGCAGATCCCAAAGTATGGGGCTTTAGACTAGTTGATACAGCCCGTTTCGTAGAGGCGGTGATCGAGGATATAAAAGGATGAAAGCGCCGTGCGGGAAATTTTAAAATTTAACCCTGGCTAAATTTTGTAAATTTAGCCCTCTGCGGTGGAATTTTATAAATTTAACTCTCCGTGCGCGCTTTGCTTTTTGAAATTTCATCGCTGCTTGCACTATTTAAAATTTTATCATTGCTTGCGGCGTCTTTCGCGAGCGATTTTTGAAATTCGTATTTGAAATAAAACATCCACACGAGCGGACAGAGGATTATTAAAATGGCGGCTACGACTTCGGCGGCTTGCGCATGAAATATTACAAATAAGGCACCTATGTAGTTAAGGACATAGGCAAAACCCCAAAATACCGCGTTTGAGCGGTCATTTGATATCTCGGTTGCGACCGAATAAATACAAATGCAAATTAGCGAGGCAATTAAAAAGGCCTCAAGGATGCCTAGTTTTTGGTAGTTTACGTCCGAAGCAAAATAACCCAGCGCGCAAGATGCCAAGATTATCGCGAATAAAATTTTGCGTAAAATTTTAAGCGATTTGACTTTAGGCGAAGCATAGATTATATGCGCGCAAAGAGCTATAAAATAGGCACCTGCGACAAAATCAAAAAATATGTAATAAGCGAATTCTCCAAATATCCCCAAATCATAGCCGCTTCCTAAAATTTTTTCATCTATGACATATAGCGCGCCGAATTTCGCCGCTAAAAACGCAGCCGTAAGCAGGATCGGATGTAGTAGCGCCCTGCCTGCAAGCAGGTCCGTGCAAATGTGCTTCAGGAAATTTATCAATCTTTTCACGCTAGGCTCCTTTGAGATTTTGCCTCTTGCGGCATCTTTTGTAAAATTTTCGCCTTTTGGTTTAAATTTGATCTTAAATCGGGATAAATTTTAGCTTCAGAGCTTTTAAAAATCGCTTAGCGGCAAAATCATAAATTTGCGCACCCGGGAGCGGGTCGCGTATTTTAAAATTTGCGCCGTTCAAATAATTTTTCTATCGCAAGCTGTTTGCGGGCGGGCACATATTGCAAAAGACGCGGATGAAATAGGGTGAAATAGGCTCATTCGTCCGTTTGTAGTATCTGGGAATTTTATTGATTTAAGATCGCGCGGCTGGCTTGTCTACGGCGAGGTTGCGCGCAAAAACGGCTAGCAGCGGGACTTGCGTGTACGCAGTGAGCCGATTAAATTTTAGTTTAGATAGTTAGCGCAGGTGCGCCCCTTTTCGCAGCGGATGCGAAGTAGGGCGCAAATTTCGTAAATTTTATAAATTATTTCGGCGGATCGCCTAGCTCAAAGCGTAAAATTTACGCACCTATAATCACAGCCGATAAAAGCCCCCATAAAATGGCTTCTATCGCTAACACTGAGTGAAGTACGGCCTTACTCATCGCTTCTCCTTTGTTTTTAATTTTATTATTTGCCAGACTCGGGCTGCTAGGGGCGTGCCCGATCGATCTATGGGCGGGATTATATAAGGTGATTGTGTTCTTAATGTGTCTTTTAAAATTTACGGCAAAAATTTTGCTACCTGTCGTAAAGTGCGAGCGAGCGGTAGATTTCAGGCAAAATTCAGCTACCTGTGTTAAGGCGCGGCAAATTTAAGCGAGCCTGCCGCCCGCCGTAATGCGCGGCAAAGTCGTAAAGGGCGGCAAAGTCGCAGCGCGCGGTAAATTTAAAGCAGAATTCCGACCTCGTCGCGGCGCGCGAGGCGTCCGCGGCAAATCGATATAAAATTTAAAGCAGAATTTTATGTGAATGCGGCGCGCGACACGCCTGCGCTTTTTTACGTCGTCAAAGCTTGCATCGGCGCGACTTCGCCTGTGGGGCGAAATTTTACGGCGAGCTACGAATTGCAAGACGCAGCTCATCCGTACCGTCTTGATCTGAAATTTAAAGCGGAATTTTAACGCGCGCCTCGGTTCCGATGCCGGGTTCGCTTTCGTATTCAATCTGTCCGCCTAAAATATCGAGCGCTCTGCGTACGATGCTAAGCCCAAGCCCGCTACCAAGCTGTTTGTGCGATTCCTCGCACTGATAAAATCGGTCAAAAATTTTATCCAGCTTCTCGCGCGCGATGCCGATGCCCTCGTCTTTTACGATCACCTGCGCAAAACCATCGCAAGCGCGGCAACGGACGAAAATTTTACCGCTCGGGCGCGAGTACTTAAGCGCGTTTTCGATTAAATTTCTCCAAATTTGATTTAGCAGCCCCGCGTTTGATCGCACGCTAAGCGGCGATAAATCTAGCTCGAACTCGTGCCCTTCGTAGCTTTGGCTCAGCGATATGATGCATTGCCGCAGCTGCTCGTCGATACGTACCGCTTCATCTAGGCGCACCGCCGCGCCGCTATCAAGTCTCGTTAGCTTTAGCATATCGGTGCAGAGCTTGCTTAAGCGGTTCGCTTCCGCGCCGATGGAGGCTGCGTATCGCACCGCGCGCTCCTCGCTCACGCCGCTCTCTATCATCTCGCTTAATGCGGCGATCGAGGAGATCGGCGTTTTCATCTCGTGCGAGACGTTTGAGACGAACTCCTTTTGTAGCTGCTCGTGCTTTTGCAGCTTCTGCGCCATTTTATTGACGTTTACCACAAGCTCGTCCAGCTCGTGCATATAGACGTAATCGGTGCGGTGTCCGTGCAGCTTGCGCTCGGCGCGCGCCTCAAAATCGCCGTTTGCGATCGCGGTAATCGCGCCTAGTAGCCGCTTGATCGGGCGGAATAAAATTTTAAGTCCGAAGTAAAGCAGGGTAAAATTTAGCGCCATCGTGATTAGGCAGATGATCGCGCACAGCGCCACTCCGTCCCAAAAGCCGCCGATCTTGCCGCCGATGCCTATGTAAAAAAGCATGCAAACTGCAAAGCAGACGATGAAATTTATCACGCCGAATGCGAGCGAAGAGTAAAACGCGATGAAGCTTTTGAGGCTGATGAGGTATTTTTTCATACTCGCTCCTTTTTTACCGCTTTGTAGCCGAGCCCGCGCACGGTGATTATCTCAAAGTCCTTGGAGTTTTCAAATTTTGCTCGTAGCTTTTTGATGTGCGTATCGACGACGCGCTCGTCGCTGTCCGTTTCGTAGCCCCAAATTTCGCTCATTATCTCAAACCTCGTAAAAATTCTGCCCGCGTAGCTTAGCAGCAGAAACAAAAGACGAAATTCCTTCGGCGCCAGGCTTATCCGCTCGCCCGCCGCGCGGACGCTAAGCGTATCGTAGTCAAGCTCGCTTCCGCCGATGAGAAGCCGCTTTTCGTTCGCGATCTTTGCGCGTCTTAGCAGCGCATGCACGCGCAGCACGAGCTCTTTTAAATTTATCGGCTTGCTCATATAATCGTCCGCGCCGCTTTTAAAGCCCGTCTGCATATCCTCGATCTCGCTTTTTGCCGTTATAATCAGTATCGGCTGGCTCTTGCCGTCGCGCCTAACGTATCTGCTAAGCTCAAAGCCGTCCATCTTAGGCATCATCACGTCCGAGATGATCAGATCGAAGTGCGCCTCGTCTAACGCCTCTATCGCCTGCTTGCCGTCGAAGGCGCAGCTCACGCTAAAGCCCTCATCAAGCAGCTTTTCTCTTATCGCCGAGCTCAAAGCCTCGTCGTCTTCGACCAGTAAAATATTAAGCATCATCGCTCCCGTTTTGATAAATTTATGCGCTTAAATTTATACATAAAATTTTAAGAAACAATGAGATATTATACGTAAATTTTTTCAAGGAGTAAAGAATGAATTTCAAAAAAACCATATCGGCTGCCATTATTGCGGCTTCGGTGCTGACGCTATTTAGCGGATGCGCGAAAGAGAGCTCTCGCGTAGTGCAAACACCTACGGTAGCGAGTCTAAATACCAACTACTCTGGCGAGCGGATCGCCGTATCGGTAGGACGCTTTAACAATCAGTCCTCTTACAACAACGGCGTGTTCTCCGACGGTGAGGATAGACTGGGCAACCAAGCGCAGACGATTTTAATCTCGAATTTACAGCAAACGGGACGCTTCTCGGTGCTTGATCGCACGAATATGCGCGCCATCAAAGAGGAAAGTGCAATCTCTAAAACTGCACAAAATCTAAAAGGCGCCAGATACGTTATCACCGGCGACGTGACTGAGTTTGGCCGCAAGACGACCGGAGATCATCAGTTGTTTGGAATTTTAGGCAAGGGAAAGACCCAAACCGCGTATTCTAAAGTAAATTTAAACGTCGTGGACGTCAAAACGTCCGAGGTGGTCTTTTCGACCCAGGGCGCGGGCGAGTACGAGCTGTCAAACCGCGAAGTGCTAGGTTTCGGCGGCACTGCGGGCTATGATTCGACGCTAAACGGCAAGGTGTTAAGCCTAGCGATCATCGAAGCGGTCAATAATCTCGTAAACGGCCTTGAAAACGGCGCGTTTAAACTAAGATAAGGATTAAATTTGAAAGCGAGCAGTGTTCTTGCTCTTGCTGCTGCGGCCGTGATCTTTTGCGGCTGCGGCGGCGGGAGCCGGAATCAAATTTATTACTGGGACGGCAGCTACACGGACTCGACCTATCAGTATCTGAAGCAAGAAGGCGACGTAGGCGAGCAGATCGAAGCGCTTGAAAAATCTATCCAAAAGGCATACGAAAAGGGGCTAAAAGTCCCGCCGGGGCTTTATTCGCATCTGGGGCTTTTATATCTAAGCGCGGGTAACGGCGCGAGGGCGAGAGAGAACTTTGAAAAAGAAGCTCAGGCTTTCCCTGAATCAAAGCCGTTTTTGACCTTCGTTACAAACCCCGCCGCGCTTAAAAAAGCGGAGGCTGCGGCCAAGTCCGGCGCTGATAAAGCTCAAGGATCAAGCGGACGCGAAGCCACCAAAGCGGTCTCTGCGAAGCAAGGCAAAGCTGCCGCGAAGCAGGGCGGCAAAACGAATAAAAAGGCTAAAAAATGAAAAATAAAGCTCAAATAGCGATTTTTAGCGTATTCGTGGCGCTGTTTTTTAACGCGTGTGCTCTAAGCGAGCCTGAAATTTACGACTATTCGGCGCTTCAGCAGGCTAAGCCGCGATCGATTTTGGTGTTGATGCCGAGCAACGAAACTACCGAAGTGGACGCAGGCGCTGCCGTGCTCGCCAACGCGATCTATCCGCTAAGCGAGGCGGGCTATTACGTATTTTCACCCGCGCTCGTGCATGAGACCTTCAAAAATAACGGAATTTACGAGGCTAGCGACATCCAAAACGTCTCCGCGCACAAGCTAAGGCAGATTTTTGGTGCAGACGCCGTGCTGTATCTGAACGTCGTCAAATACGGCACTTCGTATATGCTTATCAAAAGCACGAACGTAGTGGCGGTCAATGCCAAACTTGTGGATTTGCGAAGCGGCGCGACGCTCTGGGAGGGCTCGGCGCAGGTCAGCGACGACTCGGGCGGAGGCGGTAACAATCTCGTGGGTATGCTGATCTCCGCTGTCATTAAGCAGGTTGGCGATACGATCACCGATGCGGGATACAAGCTTTCTGCAAGCGCGGATGCGATACTTTTGGGGCAGAACTGCAATAACTGCTTACTATACGGTCCGTATTCGCCGCATTACGGTCAGGATAGGCAGCTTGGCGGCGGCAAATAAATTTTTAAAAGGACGAAAATGAAACTAGCCGAGGCGCTGATACTGCGCGCAGATATACAAAAACGCATCGAGCAGCTAAAATCAAGGCTCGCGGACAACGCAAAAGTGCAAGAGGGCGAGAAGCCTAGCGAGGAGCCAAAGGCGCTGCTAGCCGAGCTGGATGCGCTCACAAACGAGCTTGAGCGGTTGATAGTTCGGATAAATTTAACCAACTGCACCGCGAAAGCTGACGGCAAGAGTCTAACCGAGCTAATCGCCAAGCGCGACGTACTCACGCTAAAAGCGGGTGCATTGCGGGCTTTCGCGCAAGCTTCCGCGCAAAAAGTGGACGTTTATTCGCGCAGCGAGATTAAAATTTTAAGCACGGTCGACGTCGCGG
>NZ_CALKTT010000037.1 GCF_937997535.1 uncultured Campylobacter sp. | reverse complement strand
CGTATAAACGTGGATAAGCTGATATGCCAGCGATCCCAAAACTCGCCTAAATTCTTAGCCGCATAGGGCATATTAAAATTCTGCGGCAACTTAAAGCCCATCGCAAGCCCAAGCGCTCGCGCCATATCGATAAAGCCGCTAAAATTCGTATAAAGCACCACGCCGTAAAGCAGCAGTGCGGCTAGAATTTGCGCCGCGGAGGACTCAGGCTCGTCGCCGTAAACGCCCGAAATCACATCGCTATAATACGCACCCAAATAGCCGCTAATAAGCAGCAGCTTAACTAAGGCAAAAATTATAAGCACATAAATTTCATCGGCATTGCCAAAGTGCTTGAAGCGATCAAACTGCGGTAGTACTGGCTCTACGCCCTTGGCAGCGCTAGCGCGCCCGATAGGACCCATCACGACGCTAGGGAAAAACGCTAAAAAGCACGCCAAGCTCAAAAAGCCCTGCTCGCCGCATTCGCGCCTATAAACCGAGACGAAATAGGTGATCGACATAAAAACATAATATGAAATTCCAAGCGGAAACGCCACGCTGTCGACGGCACCTAAGTGCAGCGCGGCAAGCGCGGCATTGAAAAACTCCCTGACGTAGCCGTAATATTTAAAAAACGCGAGAAAAAATAAGCCGCCAGCAACTGACGTAAGCATCACCGCACGCGCTTTCGCAGTTGGTAACGGAATTTGCTTCGCTAGCCCCGCTTTTTGTACTTGCTTTGCTATGCCGGCTTGTTTTGCTGCGCTCATCTGCTTAGCTGCCGCTTTACGCGAGAGCTTTTTCTTGTGCGAGGACTGCTTTGCGGGCGGTATGGCTTTTGCGACTACGCGATTAGCGCGCGCGATACACACCCCTGCAAAATATACGAAAGCACTATAGGCCGCAAGTACTAGCGCAAAGCGCGGATTTACGGAGCACATGAAGCCGTAGCTTGCTAACAGGATCAGGATTTTTTGCGCGAAAATATGATTTTTGAGCGTCCAATAAACGATTAAAAACGCTAAAAAAGCAAGGACAAACTCGGGCGAAAAAAATGTCATTCAATCTTTCCAATTTAAATTTTTAAAGCTCTTGCGGCTTTTAAACGCTCGCGGCGCGAAATTTATACGAAGCGAAAAAGTTTTTTTAATCGCCTGCAACGCAAAATTTTATGCGCAGGCGCAGCATTGCGTCACTAAACACGCTAATAAATTTAGCGTCCAAATCCTTAGATTTCATGGACACCTTGCATGCAAGCCCTTGCCACGTGAGCAAAATTCCGCCACAATGGCAAAATTTAAAATGCAAATGAGAGCTCTACACACGAATAAAATTTTTAAACGCGCTGAGCGGTTTGCCATCAAATTCTTATAAAACCTCGCAAACGCAGTCTCATAGGTTCTACCCGCAGGATTTCAAAATAAGCACCTTGGAATCATGCCATATAAATTAAACGCGATGCCGCTAAAATCTTATGAAATAAGATGAGCCGCACTTCATCGCAATTATGAGGCTAAAATTCTACAAAATAAAATCTAAAAACCTAAATTTTGCAGCGATGATAAAATTCCGCCTGTTAAAATCTGCCGCGCAAAATTACTAAGTAAAATCTCACTTTAAGGCGTGATAGAAACCATCTAAAAGCTGCGCCTTATGAGCCAAAATCATAGCTTTAAATTTTTACTGCAAATTACAAACTTACGCTACCATAAAAAGTCCCTTTTAATTTTGTGGCAGCGTAAACGCGCCTTGCGCTAGCCTCGCTCTTTAGTGTAAAACACAAGTTAAAATCAACGAGTTTCGCGTCGTAAATTTTGGCTCTAACTCGAATTTAATGCGGCTACACAGATTTTAGTTTGAGCTGAAATTTAACGTAGCAGAGCTGGACCTCGTTTCGTAACCCAGCCATTCTAACGAGATAATGTAAATTTTAATTTGCAATTTAAAATTTCTAGCGCAAAGATACCAGCACTTTGGCTCGCGTTTTGCAATTCTAATCTAGCGGCGCGTAAAATTGCAAATTTCAGAGTTTTTTATTCGGCTGACGAGGTTTGTGTGCGCAAGAACTGATTTGTGAAAATTTTAAAATTTTATCGCTTGCCCCAGCCCGCCTTCAGGGCAATCGCGATAAAATTTACGCTCCGCGTTTCAATCAAACGAGCAGTTGCGATGAAATTCTAAGCTAGCAGTCGAGATGAAATTTTACGTCGCATTTTAAAAAGATCCCGCGCATGCCCAACTGAGAAATCCGTAAATCTCGCGCAAAATTTCACATCGCCGTATTACTTAGCAGCTATCAAATATGCTTGCCAAGCAGACGCGGTGAAATTTCATACTACCTTTTAATACTCGCTCGAAGTAAAATTTCGCGCAGCTGTTTTAACAATCCATACTCGAAATAAACGTTCCACATAATTCTATCGCAAAACGGCTGCCGGGTGGAATTTTGCCCGGCAGCGAAGTCCGTTCTGCGCGAAATTTATGCCTCTGCGCGGATGAGTCTTACCGCTTCGACCATATTTTTTAGGCTCGGCTCCACCTCTTCCCATTTGCGCGTTTTCAGGCCGCAGTCCGGGTTGATCCACAGCTGCTCTTTCGGAAGCACCTCAAGCAGCGCGCGGATCTGGCTTACGAGCTCATGTACGCTAGGAATTCGCGGGCTGTGGATGTCGTAAACGCCGGGGCCGACCTCCTGCTTGTAGCCGACCGATCTAAAAATTTTAAGCAGTTCGTTGCCGCTGCGAGCGGTCTCGATGCTGATGACGTCGGCATCCATCGCCTCGATCGTTTTGATTATGTCGTTGAACTCCGAATAGCACATATGCGTGTGGATCTGCGTCTGCGCTTTGGCTGCGCTAACGGCGAGCTTAAAGGCGCTGACGGCAAATTTTTCATACGCAGGGATATTTTCCGCGCGTAACGGATAACCCTCTTTAAACGCCGCCTCATCCACCTGAATGATTTTGATACCCGCGTCTTGCAGATCCGAAATTTCATCAAAAATCGCGAGCGCAAGCTGTTTTACGATCTGCTCGCGAGGCTTATCGTCGCGCACGAAGCTCCAGTTCATAATCGTAACCGGGCCCGTTAGCATGCCTTTCATAATCTTTTTAGTGCGGCTTTGAGCGTATTTGATCCACTCCACGGTCATAGGTTTTGGGCGGCTCACGTCGCCGAAAAGTAGCGGTGGCTTCACGCAGCGACTGCCGTAGCTCTGCACCCAGCCGTTGGCGCTGAACGTATATCCGCTCATCTGCTCGCCGAAATACTCGACCATATCGTTACGCTCGGGCTCGCCGTGAACCAGCACGTCTAGGCCGATCTCGTCTTGAAATTTGACGCAGTCGTCGATATAGGCTTTGATCTGCTTCTCATAATCCTCGCGCGCCAAAAGCCCCTTTTTATAGGCATTTCGGACTTGTCGGAGCTCGACAGTCTGCGGGAAGGAGCCGATCGTAGTGGTAGGTAAAATTCCATATCCGAGCTCTTTTTTCTGCACCTTGATGCGATCTTCGTAGCGATCGGTGCGTTCAAGTTTGCTTAGCGAGTTCACGCGAGTAGAAACCTTCTCGTCGTGGATTAGCGGCGAGCTAGCGCGAGTTTTGGCGGATTTTTGATTCTGCTCGTAAGCTTTCATGCCGTGCTCGCACATCGGAATTTCAAAGAAAAGATGGGTTAAAATCGAAATTTCGCTTAATTTTTCGACCGCGAAACTTAGCCAGGATTTGATCTCGGCGCTTAGCTTGTCCTCGTATTTTAGCGTGAAAGGCACGTGCAAAAGCGAGCAGGAGGTGCCCACATAGATACGCTCCTTTGGCACGTAGGCTTTGATGGCCTTGAGCTGAGCTAGCTTTTTATCGATATCGCTCTTCCAGATATTGCGCCCGTCGATCACGCCTGCAAAAAGCACGGTCTTGGCGTCTTTTAAAGCTTGAAGCTCTTTTTTGATACTCTCTTCGCTTGCGTAAACAAAATCAAGCCCGATCGCCCAAACGTCGGTTTTTACAATCTCTTTAACGGCCTCGATTGCGTGCTCGAAATAGGTCATAAAGATGATTTTTACGTTGCTTGCAACCTTGCTTAGGCGCTGATAGATCGGCGCGATCTTTGGCGCTAGCTCAGCCGCGCGATCCGTTACGAAAATCGGCTCGTCAATCTGAACCACGACCTCGCTATCAAGCTCGCTAAGAAGCTTTAGCAGCTCCTCATATTTCGCGGCAAGGGCATCTAAATGCGCGAGTGGATCGCTTTTGTCGCTTGATTTGCTAAGTGCAAGATAGGTGATAGGTCCGATCAAATTTATCTTTAGCGCGCAGGAGTCCTTAAAATCGTTATTCTTCGCGGCTTTGTACTCGCTTAAAATTTTACTAGGATTTAGGCTAAATTCCGTATACGCAGAGATCTCGGGTACGATATAGTGGTAGTTTGTGTTAAACCACTTCGTCATCTCCATCGCGACTGCGTCTTTACTGCCGCGCGCCATCGCAAAATACTGCTCATGCGCCGAAAGAGCCGCAAAGCGCTGTGGGATCACGCCGAAAAGCACGCTGGTATCGAGCATCAGATCGTAGTATGAAAAGTCGTTCACGCTAATTAGACCGCTCCAAGCATCCAGCTGATATTTGATGTGACGATCTTTTAGCTCTGCAGCAACCCGCTCTAGCGCGTCATAATCGCACTTGCCCGCCCAATAGCTCTCCAAAGCCTTCTTTAACTCGCGCTGCTCTCCGATACGCGGAAAGCCCGTAACGTAACTCTTCATCTCTATCCTTTGAGTAAAATTTTGGTATGAAAGTGTTGATTTTATCTAAAATTTCTTTTGCCGTCATTAAAATTTTAATCTAATCTCGAAAACGAACGAAATTTTATCCAAAAGCGCAGGGGTGGAATTTAGCCAATAAAATCTGAAATGGAATTTTTATCGACGAAATTCTATGAGTTAAAATTTGATGATGGAATTTGAAGACGTTAAATTCATCATAATTTAAACCTCGTCGCAAGATTCTACTAAAACTTAGTAAAGCCTTGCGACGAAGCTAGCCTTACCTGACACACCGCAAAGCCACTGAGCATCAAGGCTTCTATGAAAGCAGTGCAATGCCTCAAATATGAAAATTCTTAGAATT
The DNA here is from genome assembly GCF_937997535.1 of uncultured Campylobacter sp. Classification (GTDB taxonomy): domain Bacteria; phylum Campylobacterota; class Campylobacteria; order Campylobacterales; family Campylobacteraceae; genus Campylobacter_B. Next base: position 6,442 of record NZ_CALKTT010000037.1, on the reverse strand, counting down.
TATAATTATATCCTGCGTAAACGCCGTATTTTTTGCCGTCGTTATCTTCGATATAATCGCCGTCTTTATACCAAGCCTTGCTTGCTTTAAATCCCATTTCGATCTCGCTATTAGAAGCGAACTCATACAAGGCGCCCACCTTGCCGCCCAAGATAAAGCCGCCTAGCGTATCGTCCGCTCTAGCCCAGCTGCCGTTGCTATAGTCTATCTTAACCTCGGTATCTAGCACCGAAAGTCCGGCGTAAGCGCCAAGGACAAGCTTAAATCTGCCGAAAAGCTCCGGCGTAAAATCTGCGCCGCCTACGAAATCGTGCGTTCTCCATTTAACCTTTTTTTTGGCATAGGCGTTCGAGCTGGAATCCTCGCCCTTAAATCCGTAAAAATACCCGCCGTAAGCCCTAAACGTACCGAAGTCATACCCGGCTTTAACGCCTATTTGAGGCTGCCCGTCATCAAAACCCGCGGCTTCGTTTTTGAAATTGTAGCCGGCCTCGCCGCCCACGAAAAGCCCCTCCGCCATCGCGCTCGCCGCAACTAAAGAGCTAAGCAACAATGCTTTTGCAACAAAATTTCTCATATTTACTCCTTTGGGTGAAATTTCGTCTTAATGATAGCGACACGCTTCGAAACCTAGGCTAAATTTAAAGTAAATACATAACATTTACGATTTTTATTGATAAAATTTTGAAGTATTTTTGTAATTTATTTATAACTAGTATAAATTCTAAATCTCAGCATATAGCTTGCATTATAAATTTTATCGCTTAGTAACATACGCTTTGTAAAAGCATAATGCAATAAGAATTTACGCAATATTCCTCTGAATATAAATTTATCTTAATAACTTGTAAATCCGCGCATAATTACTTAAATAAACGGGCTCAAACAGATCTTTATCATAGTTTTCCAGCACAAAAAGTTGGATAAAGGCTGATTCAAAAACCTTTTTATCTAAGATTAAAATTCTTTGGTAATCCGGTAAAAATATCACGTAAAGATTGGAATTTTTATCTACTTGTTTGGATAATTTGACGAGTTTGCCGTTTACTTCGCCCACTTGATAATATGAATTAATAGGCATTCTTTTACCGTCATAGATTAGGTATTCAGGATCGACGCTAGGCAGCGTGCATTCATCATTTATTATGATGCTCTCTCCATCTTTACCCATTCTAATATCATAACCCACATGAATAAATGGCGTCCAAGACTCTTTACCTGTTTCTATATCTACAGTAGAAAATTTTAAAATATTGGGCAATATATCTATCATGTGCGGTACGAAATAATAATATATATCCCTAGTTTTCCGTGGAAGATTGAAATTCTTATCGCTTAAAGAACTTAGGAATTTATTGATATCGGCTTCGCCATAATCTTTTTGAATTTGATATAGATTTAGTTTAAATTTATCTTCCAATTTAGGATCAAATTTTTTACCTTGCAACTTTTGTATATATTCGACATTAAGCCTTGCCATATTAGCAGAGCTTACCTCATCTTTATTAAAGGAAAACGCACTCATAAAAGTGTATTCTCCTGCCTGTCTACCTCCGGGATCAGCTACTACTTTTACATCGGAGTAATATCTGATTAAATATCCGTAATCCCACCACGATAGTACATAATCCTCCCTGCTAGCTTTATTTTTTAGCTCTGCAAGAGGCGTTATGGAGTCTTTCGTAAGCGTAGGCGCAACTCGGAATTTATAAATAAAATCTATGCTAGGCATTAGCGCTAAACAGGTTAAAATAGCTAACAAAGTACTTCTAAGCCAAGTGCGTATTTCAAAGTAATTCAGCACAAAATATATAAAATAAGCAAATCCAAGCGCTATCATCGGCGTAGCGTACATTGTAAAACGAGTTCCGCCGAAAAGTGCTAAAACTCCAAGCGCTATCATCGGCAAGGTTAAGATAAACGAACGGAATTTTATCAGCAATAGAGCCAGCCCTCCTACGGCGCATATAAATATAAATAGATGCCCACTAGATTCAAGCACAAATTTTATGAAATTAGCGTTTTCTACCTCATTAACCGTATTTCTAACGCCGTAGAAGTAGAAAATTTCTTCTTTGCTTACATCTTTTAAGATGTAAGCTTTAAGCTGCACTGCTATGGGAGTAAGTCCGCCGAATATGATAAATATAATTACGACGATCGCACCCAAAATCCAAAGAGCCTTTTTGCTTTTATGGCTTGGAACTTTAATCATTAAAAAATATAAAAACACAATAAGTGCGATTTTAAACAATAAAATATAATTTACAATTATTGTCTCACCTTCGTAATACGCGCTAAATTTTATGACCGCTGCAACCATAAGAATAATCGCTTTGTAATTTGCCTCATTGCGTCTATTAAAAATCAAAGTATAGATTAAAAATATCACTATAATCGCCATATTTAAAGAATACGAGCTAGGATACCACCAGCTATAAAGTACCATAAAGACGGCGGGCAAAGCAAAGCTACTCTGCTCGCTTCGCCCTATGAGCCTGATCAAAGCCCATAGCGTTAGCAGCGGCAGAGTAACATTTAGCATATCGCTATCGAAATACCCGCCCAAGGTCCTAACATAATACCCCGGCAGCACGCAAGCAAGCAGCGCTGCGATGATACCAGCGCCCAGGATCTTATACTCTCTTGCTATTAAAATAATCGGCACGGCCACCAGCGGCGCTAAAAACACGCTCATATAGATCGTAATGCTATTTAGGCTGACGGGTAAAATTTTACTAAGTAAAAATGCTAGAGTTGGGATCGACGCGCCGTACGGGCTAAGATCGCCCTGCTGGTGAAAGCCCGCTATCATATCGCGCGCACCCTCGGCGTTCGCAAAGGCGTCGTTCGTGGTCATAATGAGCTCGCCATCGAAAGAAAACTGCTCGATCCCGCTAGCCCAATATATCCAAAAAAACCTGCACGCCACGCCGAATATATAAACCAGCGTCATGATCAGAAAAATATCCATGCGGGAGCATTCGCCGTTTGTAATTCTAAATTTTTGCATCTTTTTCCTTGATTTGCCGTTTGAAGTACCGAGCGGTAGGGTTAAAATTTGCCTCTACAAATTTTACTCGCTTTATCGCGCCCGCACTATGTTTTTAACGGCATTGTTTAATTTCCGTTTATTATAGCAAAATTTACCTGATTTGCGATGCGAGATGTAGAAATTTATACGACAAATTACTGCGGATGGCGCGAGCAAACCGAAATTTAATCTATTTCGCTCGCGCTATAAAGTATCAAAATTTACGCGATTTAATACGCGTCGCACATAAATTTACAGACGGTTTTCGTGCGCAGATTAAGCATGATCGAGCTTAGGCATCTGCCGTCCTTATTGCCGCTTAGCAGGCGCACGGCATCGCCCTCTTTCCACTGCGTGCTGTCGCCCTCGATCGTCCTGTAATGCGCGCCGTTAATGACAAGCGACTCGCCACCTTTTAGAGTTTTATCGATCTTCAGATCGCTTGCGATCTGGCTTAGATCGCCTTTTAGGGCATTTGCGATTAGTTTTTCCTCGGCCTGCTCATGCGTTTTCATCGAGCTTTTAGCAAAGTCCGGCACCTGCACAGTTTCGGTCTGAGCCGAAGCAAAAGCGGCTAGCACGCAAGCGGCGTAAATCAATTTCATATTTTCTCCTCGGTTTTTTCAAAATTGCGGCGATTATAGCAAAGTTTACTTAAAAATTTCGGTCTAAATTTAGCTAGAGTTTAAATTTAAGAAATCGCCCGTCTGTTTAAAACAGAACCGAACTCGATGGCAAATTATAAAATTTCGCCGCGATTTAAAATTTGCTTATTAAATACGCAGCAAGCGCGCTTAGCCAAACAAACAGCGCTATGATCCAAGACATCACTCGCGGCGTACCCGCGGAAAATGCCGCAAGCATCGCCGAGGAGAGTATTCCTCTGCCGTATTGCAGCAAGCCTATGAGTGCGGTGGCATTCGAGCGTGAGGCGGATTTTGGGGATGCTAGTTGTGTAACGGAAAGCGGCTAAAACTTTGCTGCTGTTAACTTCAAATTTCTTTTAATCCAAATAAATTATATCAGTTGTCTTGAAACGACTTGCCCAATTTTCTATGGTTTTTGGAATTTTATTTTTGTATCTTTGTTCTGTTGTAAAGTAGTATACTTTTTCTGCATCAGAGTAGGCACCCCAAATTTCTTTATTATCATCTATTATTAAAATCGCAGCATAGTCACTATAGAATCCTGGAACAAATGCGTCAATTATAGTTGCTTTAAAGTCATCAAGATTATCAATGCATACACTGCTACTACCAAAGCATTTTAAAAAATCATCCCATTTGGATTCCGGACTATAGTTTTCTAAATCATGTTTTTCATCTTTAGTGATTAATGCATATATTTTTGATAAAATAAAATCATCTATGATGTCATCATAAAATGTAAAAATATCCTTTTGAAATTCATAAATACCGTCGAAATATGCACCTATGCCACACAAATTTTGACAGTTTATCGGATCTATTTGAATTCCGTCTTTTATTTTCACAAATTTAATTTTACTTTCGCCTTCTTCGAATATAGCTTCATTTTTTGATATAAATTTGGCATATTCATTTCCCAATATACCCAAATATGCTCCATTTTGAACCATTAAATCAAAAATAAAACCATTTTGTTTTACGTCTTTTATAAATAAAGAGCCCGTATTGCTAGGCACGATACTATCTCGCTCCCATTTACCCCACCATCTTTGATTAAAAACTAATCCGATTTTCTTAATAAAAAAATCTACTATCTCTTTTGGTGTTTTATTTTTGGCACTTATATATGCTAAATTTTCATTAAGACCAGGCAACTCTGTATTATCAAATTTAACTGGAAGTATATATTCTTGGTCTATTTCGTTTAACGCTCTTACTTGAACAGATCTATATTCATGCCTGGTCCACTTTTTATTTTTATATTGCTCGGAAATAAAAACTATTGTGTATTTAGCCTTATTTTGATAGATATCTTGAAGGTATTCAAATAAATTTTTACCCCAAATTTCATCTTGGTTAAAATCATCATAAAATACTTTTACGCCAAAGTTTTTAAGAAAACTGGCAACTTCTTCTACATACTCTCTATTTTCTCCAGCAAATGACAATGCTACATCATACTCGTATATTTTATTTTGTTTCATATTTATCCTTTATGGTTTATATAATGTAAAAAATTAAATTACAAGTATATTATAAGAGTATCACTCCGCTTCATACCTCTCGCCCGGTTTCATTTCGATTATCTCCCACGGCAAGCCCTGCTTATTTAGCTCGTCCATGAAGGGCTTGGCGTCGAAATTTTCCATGTTAAAGACGCCCTTGCCACTCCAAATGCCCTTTGCGACCATCATCGAGCCGATCATCGCAGGCACGCCCGTCGTGTAGCTCACCGCCTGAGCGCCCGTCTCGGCGTAGCAAGCCTCGTGGTCGCAGACATTGTAGATGTAGACTTGACGCTCTTTGCCGTCTTTTAAGCCACGTATCACGCAGCCGATGTTGGTTTTGCCCTTCGTGCGAGGGCCTAGCGACGCAGGATCAGGCAGCAAGGTCTTTAAAAACTGTATCGGCACGATTTTCACGCCGTTGTGCTCGACCTCGTCGATGCGTAGCATGCCGACGTTTTGCAGGCATTTCATATGCGTGAGATAGCTCTGTCCGAATGTCATAAAAAAGCGGATTCGTTTTAGCCCCTTGATGTTTTTTACAAGGCTTTCTAGCTCCTCGTGATAGAGCAGATAGCTATCCTTGACGCCTACTTTCGGATAGTCCCATTTAAACATTATTTCCATCGGCTCGGTTTCTTTCCACTCGCCGCGCTCCCAGTAGCGGCCCTTTGCGCTCACTTCACGTAAATTTATCTCTGGGTTAAAATTTGTCGCAAACGGGTAGCCGTGATCGCCTGCGTTGCAGTCTAGGATGTCGATCTCGTGGATCTCGTCAAAGAGATTTTGCTGCGCGTAGGCGCAAAATACGTTCGTCACGCCCGGATCAAAGCCGCTTCCCAGCAGCGCCATCGTGTTTGCAGCTTTAAACTCGCCGTCCTTCGCCCACTGCAGCTTGTATTCAAATTTAGCGGCGCCCGGGTGCTCGTAGTTTGCAGTGTCGATGTATGGGATGCCGGCGCGCGAGCACGCGTCCATGAGGGTTAGGTCCTGGTACGGCAGCGCGACGTTTAGCAGTAGCTCGGCGCCCGTTTTTTTGATTAAATTTACGACCGCATCGGTGTCGTCCGCGTCGATCTGGGCGGTATCGATCTGCACGCCTAGGCGGTCTTTGATAAATTTAGCGATCGCGTCGCACTTGCTTTTGGTGCGGCTTGCAAGGGTGATCTTGCTAAAAACGTCCGCGTTCATCGCGCATTTTACGGTCGCGACTTGGCTCACGCCGCCCGCGCCTATGATTAAGATATTTGACATTT
>NZ_CALKTT010000036.1 GCF_937997535.1 uncultured Campylobacter sp. | reverse complement strand
CAAGGGCGAGAGGGTCGACGATGAAAAATTCCAAGATAGAAACGGCAAGTCCGATGTAGAAATTCTTAGCGTCTTGTAATACATGTGGAAAATTTGGATCAAATGGATTTAAAAAATATGACAATGTATCGCTTACATTTTCCCACCTATTTGGATCTTGCCAAAAATTTTTAAATTCTTCTAGCCATTCCTGATCTCTACCTTTCCAGTTTTCGTCAAATGGATCAATAAAATATAAAAGAGCGTCTCTATTTTCATATAAATACGAAAACAACTTGCTACCGGCCGCCATAGCTGCCATACCTATCAATAAACTTCCTACCGTTACCGTTCCGCCCATTAAAGCCATAGCTGCTGCTGCGGTCAAATAGCCGCCACCTAGAGAAACCGAATATTCGCCTATTAGATCGCTAGCTCGCTGCGCATCCCCCTCTTCCAGTGCTTTATATGCTTCGTACGAAACCCAACCTGCGCTTAATACGAGGCCTGCAGTTCCTATCTTATTTAATGTGCCGATAACTTTAGCCGGCGGCTCATTTTTTAGAACTTTGGTAATCTCTTTGATCTTATCGCCATATGACATTTTCTCATTATTAACAATCTCTCTTGTGATTTTATCGATCTTCTTTTCGTTGTTGCCTATCTCTATCGGCGCATCTGTAGGCTTTTTATTTCCTATCGTATGTTCGGTATTACCACTCGCTTTTTGATTTTGATAGGCGATCAAACCTTTTGTTTTGGTATGCAAGATCTCATTATATTTGATATTTTTTCTAGCGGTTTCGAAGTCTTTTTGATTTAGCTCGTATAGATCGCTTTTGCCGGTGATTTCCAACACTGTCTTTCTGTCGCTTATTATAAAATTCAGTTTTTCTCTATCGGTAGCGTAGGAATTTAGTTTAGAAGCGAAGTCTGCTTTGTCCATACCGTTGATTTTAGTAATGTTTTTATTTTTGAGAAGTTCGGGAAGCTCGGTTTGATAGAATGTTCTCTCGACTTGGGCGTCTTTTCCTATTGCAGTCACTATTTCGCCTTTAATTTCGGAGGCAAAGCGCCTAGAGGTTATATCCCATAAGCCACTGTCTTTTTTACCAACATCGTAAAAAAATTTATTGAGCTCAGAGCCGCGTTTTCGATATTCTTTTATAACATCAAAGCTCGGATCTCTAGTAGTGTTAAATACCCTTTCTAACGCCTCTCTAAATTTGACACTTTTTTCATTGTCTATATCTAGAAATTTTGCTGCCTGAGTTTTATTTATCATTCTAAAATTTTTGTCATTATAAAATTTTTCAATCGCGTTTTTTAGATCTTCCTCATTCTCGCCAATACCGCTGAAAAGAACAGATTTTTTTCCTTCCGATTCAGCACTTAATTTATTAAGTATTTTTATGATATCTTGTTTAGATTGTACTTTATCCAAAAGTTCATCTATTTCTTTAATTGTTAATGTGTGCATCTTTATCTCCTAGCATCTATTAATGTTACTGTAAAATTATCTTGGCTCTCCCAGTATGGTTTAAAATGAAATTTAATCAATATTTCCTCCAACAACGATAAAATATCGCTATCTTCTAAAACCTTTACTTCTATAGCCTCAAAACCTAATATTACCCACACTCTTTCAAATAGCTTACCATTTATTTTTTGATCATATTTATAATCCAAAATAATATTTACACTATCACCATTATAATACAATCTCCATAATTTTTTACTGCCATAACCATTATCATATTCTTCGCTCGGAAAACGTTTTATTAACATAAACCAACATTTTCTTTGCCTATCAACGACCCAATATTTTGTTGGATCTTCATAATACGGACTATATTGATAAAAAATTTTGCTCAATCCATACTTCTCATCATCCTCTTTCGTGATGATTGCATTTTCAAACGCCATTCTCTACTCCTTAAATTTAATATTTAATTATATCTACGACATATTTATATTCGCTTATATGCTCGTAGATATCGCCTTCGCTTTTAATGCCTAGTCTCCCAACCATATCGTTTAGAAAAAATTTCTCAAAATTTTCAGTGGTTACCTTAGCGCCGCTACTGGTGCGCACATCTTTACCGTCTGCAATATCTGCTAAAATTTGATCGGCTTGTTTACTCGTCATTTTTTATCCTTTATATTTAATCGTGCAGAAAAGTTACGACTTCATGATCTTTTGGCAAGAACTTTCTACCGTGTATACCACTTTCTCCATATTCTATCAAAGCTTCATTAAGCACCTTATAGAGCTCATCTAACGAAATTCCGTCAAGACCAGAATTTATATTTTCTAGCTTATATTTGATAAAAAACGGATTATCGACTAGCATTTTACTTGTGGTTTCGTCATAGACCCGTCTAATATCAAGCTCGATTTCTCTACCTTTATAATAAAGCAGCCAAATCATCTCTCCGGTATATCCGTCTCTTGGATCAGGTAGATGCGGGCTACAAACAAAGATAAGCCAAATATCTCTTTGCCTGTCGATTACCCAGTCTAACCACTTTATTTCATTAGGCCCCTGTGGATCATAATGATATTTTGCCAAGCACTGATCTACACGATTTATAATATCATATTTCTTAATATCCTCTTTAGAAATATATTCCGCTACAAACGCCATTCTCTCCTCCTCAAGAATTTTAATAATCTTAGATTTTACGATATGTTTATATTCGCCCATGCGCTCATAAATATATAGTAGGAAGTAGGATTTGTTTTATTAGGGCTTGCTTAGCTAGAGCGTTTATCCGTTTTAGCGCTTGCGTTATAAAGAGTTTTTTGCTACTATCAGCCCTTTATTGCAATCTCTCATCAAATCCCCTACTCATATAAAAATTTCGCCGCATTTTACCCTTTTATTCTTACGGTATATTTAAAATTTAAAACCGCTTTAGCATATCAAATTTCAAGGTTCTTTACTACTCTAAATTTTAAAATTTTATTCCCAGCACTGCAAGATACAAGGCCTAAAGCCAAATACAAGACGCTATGTTAAAACGCCATAGCCGCTTAAACTATCTATTGGGCTAGCCGCGAAACCATCTACTTGGCTACCAAGCGCCTACTCACACCTTCCGTATCTAGACATTAGTTCCGCTTTTTTGATATTAAAGCTGGCTTTTTGCGTATGTTCTTTAAGAGCTAACTCCTTTTTTAAAGAGGCTATTAGGGAGTTTAAAACATCGATTTTTGAGCTTTCGTTGCCGGCATTTAATCTCTTTTGCATAGTTAGGATATCTTTTGAAATTTTAGAGGAATTGGATAGGATTTTATCGTATTCGTCCTTTTTGGATAGAAATAGTTTAAGATCTGCGATCTGCTTTTCGTATTCTAATCTAGCTTCCTCCTTTTTAGATAAAATTCTTTCTTTATTTATCTGCTTTTCTTTGATCTGTGCGGCGCGTTTGCCTCCGTCAAATAGGCTCATATGCACCGTAAGCCCCGCTCTATACCCGTGTCTTTTGACATCCTTTCCGGCGCGGCTAAAGTCATCTCTGTCGCTGCCGTAAAGATCGTATCTGCCGTAGAGCGAAACGGTAGGATAATAAAGTCTCTCCTGAGATCTCATACTTAGCTCATTTGCGGCTAGCTCATGATCAAATCCTTTAGCGATTACGCTATCTTCAAAGGGTACGAAGTCTGAGCTGATACTATTAGCTCCGCCTAGATCCGAAAGATAAAACACGTTTGGAATTTTAACTCCCGAAAGCGAGTAAATTTTATTTAAAACATTATTTGCGTTTAGTTCTAATTGAGATAACTCATAGCTAGTATCGGCTAATGCTATGGCTTGATCTTCCAGAGCTGTTTTACTTAGCTCTCCTGCGCCAGATAGCCTCTTTTCATAGATATAAAGCATCTCGTAGGCATCTTTTAACCGCTCATAAATTTCTATTCTGTTTTTATATCCGAGCGCCTCGTCGTAAAGCTCCAAAAGCTTGATAGAGCCGTCCATATAGGCAGAGCATCTTTTAAGATCTGCTTGTTTGATATTCTCTTCGGCAGCTTCTATGGCTAACTCATCTGCGCCGAATTTAAATATATCTTGACGTAGTACTAAAGAGAGGGAATCTCCATAGCCGCTTTGCGAGACTAGGCTATCGTCGCCAATCTGCACGGAGTTGTAGCGGGCGCCGTAGCGTTTGGCGTATTCACTATTGGCATTGATACCAAGTTCGGGATAGCGCGAGGCCTTTTGATACTCAAGCTCGTTGCGTGCGCTTTGAACATCGAGCCTGGTTAAATTTAAACTCGGTGAATTAGCTAAAGTATGCTCTAATAAAGCGTCGAAAGAGAAGGAGTTTGGGCCCGCTTTAAAATTTGAATCAAGTTCTCCGTCTAGTCTTTTTTGATTTATATCCCGTATTTTTGATCTATCTAGTCTATAAATTTTAGTAGGGGCTTTGGCTTTAGGATTTGAATTCTTTGAGGCGCTTTGCGAGCTATCTTGTTTGGGGCCAGTCTCGGGAGTGGAGAGATATTTTTCTAAGGCACTCTGAGAGTTTGGTAGGGTTTGCTTATTGGCCCCACTTTGTTCATCGGACGTTAGCTCTTGTAGGGATCTTTGAGTTTGAGTAGATTTTTGTGCCGATATTTTATTGGACATGGATTTTTGCATTACTGATTGGTTTTGAGTGGACGTTTTGTTGGGAGTGGATTGTTGTGCGATAGCTTTATCGAGGGAGGATTTTGGTATGTCAGTTTGATTTTGAACTGATGCTTTATTAGAGGTAGGTTTTTGTACGTTTGTTTTATTGGGGGTGGATCTTTGCACATTTGCTCTATCGGGGATTGGTTTTGGTGCGGCGGGATTAAATTTATCCGCTGCGTTTAACACGTCAGCGCCTAAGATCAAAACAAAAACGGTGAAAGCTATTTTAAATTTATCCAAATTAGGCTCTTTATAAATAAAATTTTAATACATTTTATACGAAAGGGGATTAAAATTTTATAAAACGGCGGATGAAATTTTGGTTTTGTCGTTTTAAAAATTGAAAGACTAAGGCAAGCGCTTCAAAGTATATTCTACCCGTAAAGTGGCAGAGGGATATATAAACTCTCTAGGGTACTTAAAGAATTTAAAGAAAGTATTTGAGCGAAGAGCGCAAAAGGAAAGTGGTAGAAAGCGCAATGAAGCTTTGGACCGAATAGAGCAAATTCCATAAATAAGTCGTCCCATTTGCCTTCCCATTCGTCTCATTTTACGCTATGAAGCGTGCCGTATGCAAGCTATAAATGCCCATGGCTGGGGGCTATCCGTCAAGAGGCGATAGGCTCTTGACGGATATTTATAATGTGTCTTTCCGTCGCGTTTTACTTTATTGCACCTATTTGAGACGTTTTCGTGCTTTATAGGAGTTCTCTTTTTTCGACTATATTTTTTGTATATTACAGCTACACGTAAATTTGAAAATATACCCGCGTATTTTTTAATCATCATAACTATAAAAGCTATAAGCCTAAAAGATATTATCCCTTTGTGATTGCAATGCTCTCTATGACTTCTTTTTAAATATTATGACGCGTTTTAATGCTATGTGGCGTGGAGCGGTTTTATATTCTTGTCCTTATCCTCGAAAAGCTTCCTCTGCTTTTTGAATTAGGCTTTAAATTTGGGTATAGCTTTTTAATGTGTTGATGAGCAAGATTTCGCCGCTTGCATATTAATCTTAATAAATTTTACTTTAAATTCCCGTGTAACTTTTAACGGGTAATGTTATTGGGTGGTGTTTAATCGTTTAAGACTAGTTCGTATATTTGAGTATTGCCGTCGTTAAAGCATCATTGTTGTTTATGCGTCACTTATTAGAATTTATAGCACCTTATAATGTTTTTTAATCTTAGTCCGGTTTAGAGTACTTTGATATTTAGTACGGCGTCTTTTAATCTCAGTCTGGTTCTTGATTATAACTATGCTGATATGTATAATGCAGTGGTTTTCGGTGGTAGTATTTTGCCTATATCGTCATTGAGGTATTGCACCGGTATTTGTAATGCGACGATTTTTGCGTATATCTCAGTTATTTGATATGGATTTCGTAAGATTTGCTTATATGTTTCTTGCTTAAATTTATGCCGCTTTGTTTAAATTCTGCTTGATATTTATAGGCTCTTTGCCGTGTATGGTTTATCCAGCTTCTTAGCTTTTTTTACAATTATTGAATATCTTGGTGTATGCGGATATATGGGTATTGAGCGTTTTGCCCGGTGTTTAGTCTGATTTGAATAGTAGAGCACATTCTTGCACTCCTTTATTATTCATGCTAGACTTGATTTACTTATTCTTTTAATGTTTTTGCTGCCTTTCGATATATTTGCGATCGAGCGGATCGTGCGGACATTCTTTACTCCTTGATTATTCTTGCGATGCTTGCCATGCTTGATTTACTTGCTATTATGCTTACTATACTTGATTTGCTTGTTATACTTATGTCTACTATTTTCAGTATATACCCGATTTATCTCCATTAATACTTCTATCATCATTGATCTTTATTACTACTTTGTGTGCTTGATGTATTGAATTGCTACTTCAAATGCCACGGCTGCTTCAAGCGCTACTTTTTAAGCTTTGCCTAGAAATACTTTTAAGGTGCTTTAATGTTTTAATCGCTGCAACTATTAAGCTTTGATGCTTGCTTTTAGCGCTATAAGTGCATAAAGCTTTTAGAATGTCTACTTTATCCTTTTATTCACTATTTGGTCTTTTCGTCGATTTTTGATATTCCTATACCATTTATTTGCTTCATAATCTGATGGATGGCTGCTTTAGTGTTTGTTGGTATGCGAATAAACACTTTAGCGTTCTTTATTATTCTAGCTACTCTTGCCGCGCTCGATTTGCCTCCCTTTATTTCGCTACATTTTACCTGTCTGCTTAAATTTTGAATCATCCCCTCTGTATTTTAGAAATCTTGGCAATGTGTAGGAAATTGCATCGCTTGCTCATGCTTTTAAAGAAGCTTAAGGGCTTTTAGGCACTTTTTAGCTAAGAAGGAAAGCTCAAAAAGAGTATCAATAAATTTCGACTAAGTAGCTTTTAAGATCTTTCTAATATAATCTCCGGCGCATAAGGACAAAAATAGTGCCTTAAGCCTTTATCTGTTGTTTGTTCTTTGTCTTAAAGAAAACATCTTGCAGGTATGCGTTTAAGTCATTGAGCGAAAATGTATTGAATCAGCATCCTTAAGGTTTTGGTCTTAAGCCGTCATAAAGTTTAAGCTAAATTCCTTGAGCTTCGTAGCTTTTTAACTCATTTTTGCTTATTATTGAAAGTTTCCTTAAGAGACGACAAATTTTGTTATATAGTCCCTAGAATAACTATATAACGATATTCTGTAATCGCGTATTTCGGGAAGTTTTTGAGGGGTGTATAGATAATGTCGGGGACACCATTGCTCTTTTTGAGATATTTTGCTTTCAAATTTAAGCCCTCATATTCCATATAGAATCACGTTATAAAATTTACTTGTAGTTCGTGAAACCTTGAATTGTAAATTTTAAAGTTTACCATCTTGCGCCGCGCGTTTTTTGCGACTGAATATCCGATAAATTTTAAAATAGCGCCGCAAAAGGTGTCGTCAAAAAAAGCGAAATTTAACGCGAAATTTTATATAATCTTGCGATTTAATGCGAGGAGATAGGATGAATAAAAAGGCGTATTTCGGGAGTTTCGGCGGGCAATTCGTGCCCGAAACGGCGATGTTTGCGCTTGAGGAGTTGGAGGATGCGTACAACACCATAGCGCAGACGAAGGAATTTAAAGATGAGCTGGGTTGCTTGCTGCGCGAATACGCGGGGCGTCCGACGCCGCTATATCACGCTGCGCGCCTTAGCGAGCACTATGGGCATGAAATTTATCTAAAGCGCGAGGATCTTAACCACACGGGCGCTCATAAAATCAACAATGCCCTTGCGCAGGCGCTGTTAGCTAAAAAGATGGGTAAAAAAAAGGTCATCGCAGAAACCGGCGCAGGCCAGCACGGCGTGGCGACAGCGACGGCAGCGGCGCTATTTGGGCTTGAGTGCGATGTGTATATGGGCGAGACCGACGCCGCGCGCCAACAGCTCAACGCCTTTAGGATGCAGCTTTTGGGTGCAAATTTAATCAAAATCGGCACCGGTTTAAAAACGCTCAAAGAGGCGACCACCGCGGCGATTCAGGCGTGGGTGAACGAGATTGAGAGCGTATTTTACGTCATCGGCTCGGTGGTCGGGCCACATCCGTATCCTAAGATGGTTAGGGATTTTCAAAGCGTCATCGGTACCGAGACCAGATTGCAGCTCGCAAGCAAGGGAGTCAAGGCTGATTACGTCCTAGCCTGCGTAGGAGGCGGAAGCAATGCGATAGGAATTTTTAGCGCGTTCGTGGATGATCCCGCCGTGCAACTCATCGGCGTCGAAGCGGGCGGCTTGGGCACACAAACCCCTTATCACGCAGCGACCATTACCAACGGGCGCGCGGGCATCATCCACGGTATGAAAACGATCGTACTGCAGGATAAATTCGGCATGATCGAGCCCGTACACAGCATCTCGGCGGGGCTTGATTATCCCGGCGTAGGTCCAGAGCACGCGCATCTGCATGAGACGGGTCGCGTGCGATACGAAGCGGTAACCGACGATGAGTGCATCACGGCACTTAAACTGCTCTGCAGGCTCGAAGGTATCATCCCCGCGATCGAAAGCGCGCATGCGTTAGCGTATTTAGAAAAGCTCTGTTCGCAGCTAAAAGGCAGAAAAACGATCGTCGTAAACGTAAGCGGCAGGGGCGATAAGGATATGGATACCGTGATGAACTACAAAAAAGGAACGATTTATGGATAAGATCAAAGCGGCCTTTGCGGGCAAAAAGGCAAACATCGGCTACATCGTGGCGGGCTACCCGAGCCCCGCGCACACGAAGGAGTTTTTGTCAAATTTAGACGAAAGCGCGATCGATCTGCTTGAGATCGGTATCCCGTATTCCGATCCACTCGCGGACGGTCCCGAAATTTTTAAGGCGAGCTTTTCCGCGGTGCAAAACGGCGTAAACGCGGAGAAGGTATTTGAAATTTTAAAAGAGGTGCAAACGCGCAAGCCGCTCGTGTTTTTGGTCTATTACAACGTGATCTTTGCCTACGGCGCGCGCGAGTTTGTAGTGCAGGCGGCGCGCTACGGCATCAGCGGACTAATAATCCCCGATCTGCCGTATGAAGAAAACGAAGAAATTTTCGCGCTTTGCGAGGAGTTCGGTATCGCGCTCATCCCGCTCATTAGTGTTACGAGCGAGCACCGCGCCGCGCGAGTTTTGAGCCGCGCGCGCGGCTTCATCTACGGCGTGGGCGCTATCGGCGTGACCGGAAGCAAGCAAACTCCGATCTCGCGCCTAAAAAATATGGTCGCAGATCTTAAAAAAATGAGCGATCTGCCCGTAGCGATCGGCTTTGGCATTCGCAATTCTAGCGATGTTCGCGCCACCAAAGAATACGCAGACGGCGCTATCATTGGCACTGCGATCGTAAATTTGTGCGCGAACTACGGCGGGCGCGAGCTGCAAAATAAGATCGCCGAACTTTTTAACTAACGGAAAGAGCATGAAAAAGATATTTTTGATTTTAATCGCAAATTTTTGCCTCGGCGCCAATCTGATGCAATACGATCTTTTCAACCACGACGACAGCGTCGACATCGCCTTGGCGTTTGACTCCGCATACAAGCCCGACATCGTGCGCCGCGTCGACGGGCAGTCGATGAGCCTTATTTTAAAAGGGCTTGGCGGCGATGAGAAATTTAACGAAATGCGCACCAATCAAAAGGTCTTAAAAAGCTTTACGATAGCGCCTAAGGGCAAGGATATCGAGATCAATTTCCCTACCGGAGCCGATCTATCGGTTGATGCTCTTACTCAAGACGGCAATTTAAAGCTCATTTTGCGCGTAAAAAACCCCGCTTTCGATCAGAGCAAGATGAGCGTCAAAAGTGAGGCGAATGAGACGGCGCAAGACGGTAGCAGCGGGGTTTCCGTGATGCCGATAATCGTAGCGTTACTGCTTGCGGCTGCGGCTTTCGTAGGCGTGCGAAAATTTTTATCGCACAAGCCGCAAAAAAGTATCGACGAGACATGGCGGGTTTTTGAAGATGACGCTAGTATGGATGGCACTGACGTGGACGGGGCGGGCATCGATAAAATTTTAAACAACTCCTCTTTTAAAAATCAGAGCGGATCAAAGAACCCAAATTATTCTGATGCGCAGGAGTTTGCGAAGAAAGATGAAGCCTCCGCTTTAAATTTAAAAAATTCTAACGACTCAAAAAGCGTAGATGGTGCAGATTTTTTAAGAGGCGAGAACGCGAGCGAAGAGAGTGCACACGATAAATTTTACGATGAAGTTGCGCGTGCCGAGCGTTCGGAAGCTACGGAGGCGGACGAAAACTATGAGAGCGCTGAGAATATAAGAGCAGCGGATAAAATTTCGCCGCTTAAAGTAAGCTCTGCCGAGAGTGGTACGATGGAATTTCGCGAGGGAGCAAAAGAAAGATCGGATGCAAAAGAGCCCAAGGTTTCGGCATTTAGAAGCATTTTAGAAAATGAGCTGCTTAGCTCGGATACCGCAAGACCTAGCGACGTGCGAGTAGAGCTTGTGCGCGAGATCGACGAAAATAATGCTGCCGTAGTGCTAAGCTTCGCGGGCAAAAAACATCTAGTGGTGTTAAAAAGCTCCAACGCTATTGATTGATGAGGCCTGGAATTTCGCAACTTGCGGGCTTTGCGACCCATAAAATTTTGCAGTTTGTTAAATTTTAAAAATTACGGAATTTTATAGCGCTAGAAATTTATGCTACATTTAAGCCTCATCGCCAAAAGGTCGCGATGAGGTTTAAATTTAATAAAGAAAGAGGGGCGAAGGCTGGGTAAGTTTTAAAATTTAACCCGCGCCCTCGCCGCAAAAATTTAATCTAAAATCTTACTTCCAAATCGACGTAGAAATTTCGTCCAGCGCCCACCGCTACAGTATCGCGCGTACGGTTTGCGTTGATATAATGCCGATCGAAAATATTATTTACGCCAAAGCTTACGTCCGCGCCGTCAAGGGCCGGAATAATGCCGTTTTTGATCTTGTAACTTCCTCTAAAATTAGCGATCGTAAAGGACTTATCTACATAAAAATACTCCCTCCCGCGTGCAAAATATGAAGCGGGTTTGGAGTGAGGTTTGAAATAGTGGCTCACCTGAAATCCTAGACTCAAATCTTGCAGCAGCGAATAATCTATGTTCGCGCTTAGTTTTTTGGCGTGGTTATTGATATTTTCGTGCGTCTTTTTATTGTAAATTCTAAGTCGCTCGAAGCTCGCGCCGAAATCAAAGTCCTGCGTTTGGTAGTTTGAGCTTAGCTCAAAACCATGCCTTTTGGCTTGATCGATATTTTGATACTGCCCGTATTGTTGCGAAAAGCCGCCCGGCGGCACGCCCAGATGCGGTAGCGGCTTAACGTCAATCATATCTTTGATATTGCCGTTAAAATAGATAAATTTCATATTGAAGTGATCGTCCGTAAAAATTTCATCCTGTTTAAAGCTAAATCCGACCTCGTACTCTTTCACGGTCTCGGGCTTTAGATCGGGATTTGGGATGTAATAATACATTCGGTTGATAGGCCCTGCTTGCGATGTTTCGTGCGGAGTAGGCGCACGGAAACTCTCGCTGTATCCCGCTAAAAGCGTAAATTTATCAAAGAGCGTATAGGCAATCGCCGCGCGCGGAGAAAATCTCGAATCTTTAAATTTAGCCGATCTGCCTTTGATGTCGCGATCGAATCTATCGTATCTACCGCCTAAGGTAAGCTCTAAATCATCGTGCAAGCGGATCAAATCCTGCGCGAAAAGCCCGTAGCTATTGTATTCGTTCGGAAAGGAGGCGAAATCTCTTAACGCTCCATTTTGGATAAAGATCGCATCCTCTTGCCTATTTTCGTAATCGCCGCCGAAAGCGAAGCTATGATTTAAAAAGCCCGTGTCGAATTCCGAGATATTTTTAATCTCTAGTCCCTTACGATCGTCTTTGTTCGCGTAGCTGCCGGTATCTGCGCCGTCGATATAGCCGCGTTTATACTCGGCTCTGCTTTTGTAGGCCTTAAAAGACATATCCACTAGCGGGCTTTGCGGCGTAAAGCTCCAATCAAAAACGTAATCTCTCTGGCTTAAATTTCCGCTTACGAAGAGATCTGCATCATTTTGCCATAGTGTCTGCCACATCGTGTGTAAATTTTCGTCGTAATCAAAGGCGCTGAAGCTTATGCGGTGATCTTCCAAATTCGCGCCGATCTTAAAAAATCCGGTATCGATATGCTCGTTATTAAAGCTCTTGTCGTAGTCCGGGGCGTAGTGCGTGCCGCCGTCTGCGAACTTAACGTTGCCGTAGCTTGCGCGCTTGCCGTAGAGTAAAACATCAATCGGAATTTCCTCGCCCTTGCCATAGACCGCGCCGCGCGTGCTATGCATATTGTTTGATTCAAGCCTCTGTCCTAGCATCAAACCTACGCTTTTACCCTCGCTTAGATAATCGCTCGCGCTTTTTGTCTGCATATTTACGATACCGCCGATCGCGCCCGAGCCGTGAAGCACGGACGAGGCGCCCTTTATGACCTCGACGCGCTTTAAAATGTCGCTATCGGTGCGGAAGGATGAGATCATATTCGAGTACATCCCCGCGCTTCTGCGCACGCCGTCTTGCTTGATGATGACGCGCTCGTCGCTTTGATATCCGAATCCGCGGATCTGAAACTGCCTGCCGATCTGACGTCCCATATCCATGCTGCCGTCAACGCCCGGTATCTGCATAATCGAATCGATCACGTTGGTTTTGGCTTTCATATCCTTGGGGGTTAAAATTCCGGCCGAGCCCGCGTATTTTAGGTTATCGACCGCACTTACCGTCGCTTGCACGACGATTTGACCCAGATCCTGCGACTTCGTGGCGTTGTTTTCGGCCGCATTCGCTCCGCCTATCGCGCCTATTGCAAGCGGCACCAATAAAATTCGCTTTTTCATGCCCCGACCTTTAAAATAAAATTGAAATACATTATTATATATCTACATACTTAAATAAGGTTGAAATTTAATTTCAAAAACATTTGAAATTTGTTTTTTATTGGCGACAAGTATTGTGCTCCGTCTAAGCCGTTTTCGCGTTTTGGCGGCGTCATGTTTGTACTTTATCGCGCCGCTTCTGCCCCTCGACCCCGCTCCCTTTGTATCCGCTTGTATCGTGTTTCGTCTGACCGCCTCTGCGCCTTGGCTTTTCGTTTCGATTCGTCTACGCCACGCTCAGGTTGCTAAATTTGGCACTTCTATCGCAGCAAAGAGTCTAAATTTAAACGTCCGCGATTTACTTGCGTCTAAATTTATCGGCTGCCCTCGTGATTTAAATCTTTCGCTTTTCATAAATTTAGATCGGAATTTATTTGCTTTTTATTTTACAAAGGATAAAATCGCGCCTAAGAGATCGGTCGATCTAGATTATTTCAGGATTTTTTCATGAATAACGTTAAATGGTACATCATTGCAGGCGCCGTGCTAGGCGTGCTGGGTGCGACGCTGGTGCATTTTGGAAACCCGGGCAATATGGGCGTTTGCGTCGCTTGCTTTTTGCGCGACACCACCGGCGCGCTGGGCTTTCACCGAGCCGCCGTGGTGCAATACATCCGCCCGGAGATCATAGGGCTCGTGTTCGGCGGCTTTTTGGCAAGCGTGCTTTGGACGCGCGAGTTCGCGCCGGTTACGGGCAGCTCGCCGTTTGCAAAATTTTTCCTAGGGATTTTCGCGATGATTGGCTGCCTTGTATTTTTAGGATGTCCGTGGCGCGCGTTTTTGCGCCTAGGCGGCGGCGATTTGACTGCGCTAGCCGGATTGGCGGGTCTGATCTGCGGCGTACTCATTGGGTTTTTGCTTAAAAAGCGCGGCTATGAGGCGAGCAAAGAGGCAAGACTTAGCGGCCCGATCGGAATTTTGCCCGTGATACTGGGCGCAGCGCTACTCGCAGCTTTGGTTTTCGGACTCAAAACGGGCGAGGGCGGCGCGCTTTTTATCTCCGCTAAAGGCCCCGGCGCGCAACACGCAGCGGTAGGCATCTCGCTGGCTGCGGGCATTATCGTGGGCGCGGTGATGCACAAGAGCAAATTTTGCAGCGTCGGCGCGTTCGGCAAAATTTTCAGCGGCGATTTCTCGATGTTTTGGGGCGTGCTAAGCGTCATCGTGTTTGCGAGCATCGCAAATATCGCGTTTGGACAATACAAGCTCGGCTTTGACGGCCAGCCTATCGCTCATAACGATTTCGTTTGGAATTTCTTGGGTATGGTGCTCGCAGGACTTTGCTTCAGCCTCAGCGAGGGCTGCCCCGGTAAGCATCTGGTGCAGGCCGGTACGGGAAATTTAAGCTCGGGCATATTCGTCATCGGCATGGCGGCGGGCGCTGCGGTCGCGCACAATTTCTTGCTCGCAAGCTCGGCTAAAGGCATCACCGAGTTCGCTCCTTACGCGGTTGCGATCGGTTTTGTTTTCGCGCTTTACGTGGGGATTTTTCAAAGACGCGGCGCTTAAGGCTGATATTTAATCTCAGAGATCAATCTATACAGAGGCGGCGTATCTAGTCAAGCTTTGGCGGCGTACTTATAAAGAAATACGCTGTCGGAGCGGAGCGCTCGCTGCAAGACTGGCGCAAGCAGCTGAAGATGGAATTTAAGAATTTATAGCCATATTCATAACGCGATAAAGCAAATGATAAAATAGATTCCGTCCAAGAAATATTACGATTAATTTTTAAGAGCCGCGCCTTTAAATTTTAAGATTTAAAAGATTCGTCGATTGAGGCTTCTTTCATCTAAAGCTCTTTAATTGCTAATTAAAATCCAGCCACACGTGGCGCTGGGTCTTGTCCAAATCAATGCCTTTTCTCTTTATAAAAAATTCTTTTATCCTAATGTAATCGTCCATAGTTTCTATCGTAAAGGCGATATCTTTATCCTTGCCTCGGATTATTATATTATCGTAGAATATAAATCTAAGTTGAAATTTAAAAACCAAAAAATACATAAATTTTGAGATGAATAAAAACAAAAACGTCAATATTAATATAAAAATTACTTTGGAACTACCTGTTTCTATATATTTTCTTACGCCGATAGCTAATACCAATATGCAGATCAATAAAAAAGCGATTATAGTAGCATACGGATCAAATTTTAAGAAAAATCTATAAAAAGCGCCTTGCCTCCTAAGCCACTCATTATCTCTTGCAAAATAGGCTCTTTTTACATCTTTAAGATCATCTAAGAATACAGTTTTTTCGGGAATTTTGTTTGTATAATAAGTAACTCGATCATTATAAAATTTTACAAGTTTCTTATTGTAAAAATTTGTAAAATATTCCATTATTATAGGCAATCCGAAAAATGGAAATACTATAAAAAGCTGATTATATCTAGTTTGATTGGGTTCGTATGAATACATAAAAATCATAATTGCAAGCGTGCATACCGTAGCAAGAACTATATAAAAATTCGTCCTATCTTTGAGCACTAAAGGCTCTTTATTATAATCACTAGCGCAACTCGGATTTTGTTCAAATTTATTAGATTTTTCATTTGTATTTATCGTAGAGTCATCCGTGAGTTTTTCAAATTTAGAGTTCTTACTATCAGAATTTTTGACATTAGAATTCTCCTGTGATCCTTGCTCTAAATTTTGACGCCGTTCATTTAGAATTTTCTTTAGCTCTTCGAGCCTCTGTTTTTTATTCATCTTTATTCTTTATAGCCTACACAAAAATTTGTGGCGGGATTTTATCTAAATTTTTCCCTGTTTTGAATAGAAAATAGGCTTTTAGCTCCCTATATTCTTTGCTGCTTAGAAACGAAGCCTCTATAAAAGAATTTTTGTCATATATCAATATGCTGTCATTTATAATATCAAAGCCTAGCCCGTTAAAAAGCCTATATAGCAATAAAGGAAAGAAGCTAATAGATATAATTACCGCAAAAATTATCCAAAAATTTTCCTCCCTTCCGTCTATCACTACCGCTACGAAAAAAACTAAAAGCAAGTATATAAAAGCAAATAGCAACATAAGGCATTTTGTCTTTTTTGATATTTCGGGGTATGACGGTCCCGTGGTTCGTTTGATACAAGTTATATCTGAAATTTTGGTCTCGTATAAAACGGCTTCCGTCTTTTTAGAGTATAGAGTTATATCGTCATTTTTAAAGCATATATAGCACTTGCCGAAATTTGAGAATTTATTTAATGCTCTGAGCGGAAAATAGCAATCCAGCAAAACGAGAAATAAAATTTGCTGGGCGGAAAATTTACCGCATATCGCCATCAATATCGTAGCAACGATATAAATCGCGCCGATGATAGCATTTAAAATTATAGCGTGGTCTTTTATGATTATCGGCTCTTTGTCGTAATTCCTTACTTGAGTTTTAAAATTTTGCGATGGCATATCAGCGGCGCAAGAGAGATTGCTTTGCGACTTTTGTTCAACGACATTCGTAAAATTTCGTTCGCTGACATTTATAGAATTTCGCCTGCCATCGCTCGTAAATTTTAGCCCGCCGCCCGCCAAATTTCGCTTATCGCAATTTTTATCTTGTAAGAAATCCTTTATATTTTCATCATACCGCGTTTTGCTTATGCCAAACCTAGCAATTTCGTCATTACGCATTTGGTTCCTCCTTATACGCGCTTGATTTAGATATAACTATCGCGCGAGTTTGCACGCAGAGATCAGCCTTGCGCATTTTTTAAAATTTGCAAAATTTCGCTTATCTTTTGTGGATCTTTAATGCCTCGCGCGTCCTCCACGCGGCTATTTAGATCGATAGCGTATGGGCGCAGTGCGAGTGCCTCACGGATATTTTGCGCGCCGATGCCGCCTGCAAGAATAAAAGAGATCGTGCCGCTTTTAGCAGCAGCGTCATGCTTATTCGCGCTATCATCTTTTGTGACACCCAGCTTGCCTACTTCGCCGCCGTCATTTGAAATATTTGGTGCGCCCGCCTCATAGTCGTTTGCACCTTGATTATTGACGCCTTCGCTTGTGGGTCTTACACCACTCAGCCGAGCGGTAGCACACGCACTAAATTTGCACTCATCGTCATTCTTTGCGGCGCGACGATCGGCGTTCGTTTCTTGTTTCGTATTGCTCGATCGAACAATATCATGTGCGCGCTCGCTCGCTTCATTGCTATTAGAGGCACAGCACATGTTGCTTACTCTCTTGAGCTTCAAATTTCCGTTTTCGCTATGCTCCACGCAAGAATTGTTGCAGTTTTTGTCGCGCTTTAAATTCTCCTCGCTATATCCGCTACAGATAGCGCTATGTTTAATATAGCTCCTTGCGCCGTCTGAGCCTTGAGCCATGCCTGCTGCATAGCATTTTTCGTCACTTGATGCGTTATTTTTCGTATCGCAGTGCCCGCTAGCCGAGTCGTATTTTGTGTCGTCTATGCTTTGAGTTGCGCTGCCCGCGCAGTTTTTTTCATCGCGCGCCGCGCCGTATTGTCCTTCGTAACCAAGCCCTGCATGTCGCAGCAAACCCCAATTAAAGCTTACGCCGTTGCCGCCCAGGTTCACCCCTTTGGTGTCGAATAATATCCGATCGCAGCTCAAACCCTCAAGCAGCGGCATCTCAGCGCCGACGCTTAGCACCTGCCATGCCTCGGTGCCTGCTGCGTTAAGCCGCGCTTTGAAATCCGCGCTTATGCGTCCATAAATTTGAGCGCAGTCCAGCTCGCAAGCCTCGCAAATTTTTAAAATTTGCTCCTCGTCTAAAGCTTCCGCATCTAAAATCTCAGAATTCAGATCCTTTATCGAAGCAGGCACAGCGCAGTCTGCGTTTAAATTTACGTTCAAATCGTCGCACTGCTTTTCGTAAAATTCTGCAGCTTTGTAAAATTTCGCGTCTCCGCTCGTGCCCGCGTAAATTTTATCTTCACAAATTTCTTCGCCGCGAGTTTTGCTGCTAAAATTTTTACATTCGCACGCGGCGACGCCGTGTTTTTCGCAGCTCAAAGCAAAGACCCCGACGCACTTTGCGCCGTTTTTATGCGCGATGCGTGCGATCTCGCGAGCCGTTTCTACGCTAACTCGGCGTTTGGAGCTCGATACGAATATCACACCTAAAAAATTTACGTCTAGACCTGCCACAGCGCATGCTTCTTCAGATGTTTTGATACCGCAAATTTTAATTAAAACACTCATTTTCGCCTAAAAAATATAATATCGCAAACTAGTCTCTGCGATCTCTTTCATTATTTCAAACATCTCGTTTGCACCCCACTCCTCTTTTCGAAAATACATACTTACGGGGGAAAATTTATTGTGCTCGCTGTTGCCGTCTAGCTTAAAAATATAAGTTTTGTTGAGGTAGTAAAATTCATTCATTGTGCTAAGTTTTGAAAATACGTTTTTTGTGCTAGCGTCATTTTCGTTAAAGTCGTCACCGCTACCAAAACATACGAAAGGCGTTATGTCTTCGTGGTTCATCATAGCTCTTATGCCGATTAAATTTTTACCTAGGCGCTCTATTGCATTACCCCTAGCTTGTTTTTTTAACCCTTCTTTAGCGCGTTTATCATTTGTGCCTTGTCTTTTAACTTCTGCCGCTAGAAGGAGTTTTTGATATTTTGTGTCGCCTCGTTTTTTGAGTATCAAAAAGCCTCCATCAGGCATGATAGTATTGTCTTCCCATGTTGTATCAAACTGTTTTCTGATGCTACCGTTTTTTATATTTTCCATCATTCCTTTTAACGACAATCTTCCGCTAAATTCAAGGTAAAAACTGTTAAAATTTGGAATTTGACTAAATCTATTTTCTATATAATCAATAGTTTTTTGCATGGCCTGCGCTATATTTTTGTCGTCAAATTTTGACTCGGTATTTTTAGGTTTATGCTGATTTACATTTTTCCTTAGATCATCACTATTTGCCACTTTAAACCTTTTTTACGATATAGATGTATTCGGTTACGTAAAGCGCCCTGTTATTTAAATTTCTGCTTGCGCGGTAAGTTGGATAGCGGATTTCGTGTTTTATGACTTTGCCGATTTTTGATAAATTTAAAAGAAACTCCGCCTCGCTGATAAATCCTTCCGAATTAAAAGAGATGACTAAATATTTAGCCGGAAATTTAGATAATAAGGCAAAAAATTCATCTGCCGCTTTTGCCTTTTTATTAAAATTAGAGCGATTCCAGTCGTTTGGTATGCCCGATACCTCGCTTAAATTTTTAGGGTCAGGAGCCTTAAAATTTGTGATTAAATTTAGCATAAAATAGTTTGAGCCATAAGGGTGCTGGTTATACGGCGGATCGAAGTAAGCGATATCCAAAGGGGATAAAATATCCGTTAGCCTTAAGGCATCTTGCTGATAAACTTCAAATTCGCTCGTAAAATTTGAAAAAATTGGTTTTTGAAGAGTAATTTTACCTAAAATTCTATTTAACGCATTTTCTCCGCTACCGCCGAATTTTCCTACACCATCCTTGTCTTTGTAAAAGCCCTTAAATACACCACCTGTATTTGAATGGATGCTAGCCTCGCTGAGCAGAGGCGCTATAAAAAAATGCCTAAAATCTAGATCTATTTCTTCTATTGCTTTACGCAAACCACCGATTATTAGCGCATTTTCACGAGAATAAAATACTCTCTCGCCGTGTTTTATATTAGCGTTATCTTTTGGGGCGTAAAGTTCGCTTATAAAGCTCTCGCTGGGTTTAAATTTTTCTAAAATTTGCTTAAAACTTTTGTCGATTTGCTCTTTGAGCTCTGGCGTGAAATTTGAAAGATAGCATGAGTTTATCACGCGCGAATAATCCTCTAAGTCGTTTGCAACAACGAGGCTCGAGTATGCTTTGGCTGCTCTTGCAACCACGCCTGAACCACTAAAAACGTCTACAAAACTTATCTTTTGTTTTTTTAGTTCGCTCTTTATCTCGCAAAGCACGTTTAAAATTTCGTTTAATATTGCGCGTTTATTACCCAAATAGCTAATTAGCTGTTCCTTTAAAAAGGCAGGATTTTCGGCAATTTCAATTTCTTTTATAGTATTCTTCAAGCTTTGCCTCGTGTATAGTCCTCAAAATATCGGTAAATCTTGCCCGATCCGATCGCCTCTAAAATGAGCGGCTTAGCCTCCGCGGGGCTTGCCACGACATCCGCGCAGTATAGCGCAAACATCGCGTTTAGCACGACGATGTCAAATTTCGGCCCGCCAAGCTCGCCTTTTAAAATTTGCTTTAAAATCTCGGCATTAGCCTCGCCGTCGCCGCCTTCTATATCGCCGTGAAATGCGCGTTTAAAGCCGAACTGCTCGGGATTTACGCGGTATTCTAAAATTTTGCCGTCTTTGACCTCGTGGATTAGCGTTTCGTCGCACAGGCTGATCTCGTCCATACCGTCCATGCCGTGCACCACCAGAGCGTGCTTGCGCCCCAAAATCATCAGCGTTTCGGCGATGAGTCCGTTTACTTCCTCCAGATAATTGCCCACGATCTGATTGCTTAGGCTTAAATTCGGATTTAGCAGCGGCCCCATTATATTAAAGACGGTGCCGATTTTTAGGCGGTTGCGCACCTCTTTGACCTCGGCGGTGATCTTGTGAAAAAACGGCGCGTGAAAAAACGCTAGCCCCGTGCGATCTAGCAGCGCTCTAATCTGCGCAAGATCGCTAAGTAGCGGCACGCCCAAAGCATCCAGCGCATCGGAGCTGCCCGATCTGCTGGTAATGGCGCGGTTGCCGTGCTTGGCGACGCGCACGCCGAAGCTTGCCGCGATAAAGGCCACGGTCGTGGAGATGTTGATCGTCTTTAGCCTATCGCCGCCGGTGCCCACGATGTCAAACATCGGGCTCGGATCGTCGTAGGTGATCGAGTATTTTAATATACTACGCACGAGCGCTGTAAGGCTGCTTGGGTAGAGCGACT
Source organism: uncultured Campylobacter sp. (assembly GCF_937997535.1). Classification (GTDB taxonomy): domain Bacteria; phylum Campylobacterota; class Campylobacteria; order Campylobacterales; family Campylobacteraceae; genus Campylobacter_B. Next base: position 12,859 of record NZ_CALKTT010000036.1, on the reverse strand, counting down.
TTTCACTGATCAGCACGAGCAGCCCCGCAAGCTGCACGATGTCGTAATCCTGCTCGTAAAGCGCCTTGCAAATGACCGCATAATCGTCGCTATCTAGAGGGAAGCCCTTTTGTAGCTTCAACATAAACGGGGCGAAATTTACCACGAGTTTCTCCTTTAAAATTATCTTTTTGCCGTAATTGATGAAATTTTCGATGATTTTTTTGCCGTATTGGGTAAAAAAGCTCTCTGGATGAAATTGAATGCCGAAAACCGGCTTACTTCGGTGCTTCATCGCCATGATTACGCCGTCATTTTCGCTCTTTGCTAAAATTTCAAACTCGCGCGGCAGCGTAGCTTCGTCCACATAAAGCGAGTGGTAGCGCATCACTTCAAATTTACGCGGCAGCCCGCTAAAAAGCACGCCGTCATTGAAAATTTCGATCGACGAGCTCTTGCCGTGTAGCGGCACATCCAGCTGCTTTATCTCCGCGCCCGCCGCATATCCGATCGCCTGATGCCCCAGGCACACGCCTAAAATCGGCACGTCCAGATCCGCGCGCAAAATCTCTAAGCAAACGCCGCTATCTTTTGGGTGATTTGGCCCCGGGCTTAGGATTATGTGCGACGGGGCAAGCTCGCGCACCCGCTGCAGCGTTATCTCGTCGTTGCGGAAGTAGCGCACCTCCTCACCCGTGAGCTCCAAAATATATTGATAAATATTAAAAACGAAGCTGTCGTAATTATCTATCATTAAAATCAAAATTTTATCCTTTTTTAGGGCGTTTGCGCCTCTTTCAAATTCTAAATAGTTTAAATTTAGCCGCTTTGTGGCGGACAAATCCGATGCCGCTTTAGCGCCGCTAGCGGGCTAAATTTAAAATTCCGCGTCGTCTGCAACATTACCGCATCGCGACGTTGCGTGTTTTACGATACCGAATGAAGCTCGCCGTTAAATTTTAACGCTCTCGCAGCGATCACGCTTTTAAATTTAGCCGAATCAAACTCGCACCGAAAAGCGGCGCGCCCGGCTAGCTAAATTTAAAGCGTCTAAACTTCCTCGCATAGCTCCTCGATCGCCTTGAGCGGGCTTTTGCGCTTTTTGCAGATCTCCGCGTATTCGCTCTTTGGCGAGCTGTCGTAAACGATACCCGCGCCCGCTCCGATAAATACGAGATTGTTTAGCCCTTCGCAGCCGAAATTTTCCGCGTTAAATTTAGCGGCCTCAAACCGCATCGCGAGGCTAAAGCTCGGCCCGCTTTCTAAATTTTGCGTCCCGCCGCCCGCGCAAGTTTTTAAATTTAATCTCGCGTCGCGCTCGCTTGTACGAGCTAAATTTTGCGCTTCGCCGCTGCCCTTTTGCGCCGCAGCACCGCAAAGCTCCGTCGCTTCGGAATTTATCCCGGTGCAAGTAGCGTCTAAATTTAAACGAGAATTTCGTTTAAAATTCTCGTCCGAGCAGGAATTTTGCCCGCCGCGATTTACGAAGATCGCCGAGCGGATCAAGATCGCCTGCATCACGTCGCCGCTAAAGCGCCAAAACCCGATTCCGCCGCCGTATATGCCGCGCTCATAGCGCTCCAGCTCGTTTATAATCTGCATCGCGCGGATCTTCGGGCTGCCGCTTAGAGTGCCCGCAGGAAAGATCGTGCCAAGCACCTCAAACGCGCTCACCCCGCGCGGCTTGCTGCCGTAGACCTCGCTTACGATGTGCATCACGCTTTCGTAGCGCACGACGCGCATCGCGTTTTGCACCCGCACCGAGGCTGGCGCGGCGAATTTGCCGATGTCGTTGCGAGCTAAATCGATCAGCATCCGATGCTCCGCAAGCTCCTTTTCGTCGCTTAAAAGCTCGCGCTCAAGCGCCGCGTCGGCTTCGGCGTTCGCGCCCCTGCTGCGGGTGCCCGCGATGGGAGCGACAAAAATTTCATCCTTTTTGATCTCCATAATCAGCTCGGGGCTGGAGCCCGCGACGCAGCCGTACGGCGTCGGAAAGTGAAACATATAGGGGCTTGGATTATTCTTTTTAAGTCGCTCGTAAAACTCCAAGCTGCCGAGATTCGTGCCGATTTTTAAAATTTCGCCCAGCACGACCTGAAAAACGTCGCCGCTTTTTATCTTTTCTTTTGCGGCTTCGACCATCTCGCTAAAATGAGACTCCTCGGCGCCAAGATCGGTTAAAATTTTAAATTTAAGCTCTTTTTTCTGCGGCGCGGGCTTCGCCGCGTTTTGCGATTTTGCTTCGCTTTTTATCGCGGTATCTGTTCTTGCGGCACTCTGGGGGGCATCTGCCGCTTCGGCGAAGCTTTGCTGCGAGGTTTGAGAACTAAGTCCGCGCAGGCTTTCGTAAATTTGGGCGTCTTTGCCGTAAAAATCGTAAATTTTGCTGATTTTATCGTAGTGCAGGTAATTTGCGGCGTCGGCGTAAAAAAATGGCGGGAAGTTATACAGCGCCTGTTTCGGCGAGCCGATATTTTCGAATGCGCGCACGATGTCGTAGCCCAAAACGCCGAAAAATCCCGCAAAGCTCGCGTTTTTAAACTCGCTTGCGCCCGCTTTCGCGCTTTTTACCTCATCAAATTTAAGCTTTAGCGCCTTAAAGTTCATCTTGAATCCGTCGAAATAATCGCAATCGATGCCGATGATGACCTGGGCGTCGTCCTCTGCGAGGTAGCTTTGCGGATGCGTCTTTAAAATTTTGCGGTAGTAAAAAAGCGGCTCTTCTAAAAGCATTTTCGTCCTTGGAATTTTTAGCGCCATTATACGCTGCTTAGCTTAAATTTGAGCGGGCGGTGCGAGCTTAAGCGGGCTTGAATACAAGCAAAATTTTAGTAAAATGAGCGAAATTTTAAGGAGAGCGTATGAAAATTTTATTTTCCCCAAGCGAGATGAAAAGCGAGCTGGGCGGCGACACGCGCATTTGCGAGCGAAATTTCATCTTTGCAGATCTTTACGAAAAGCGCCTGCAGATGCTGCGCGCTTACGCGGATTTTGTGGATAAAGCAAACGAGGCGGAGCTTTGCAAGCTTTTCGGGCTGAAAAAATGGGATGCGGCTCTGCGCGAAAATATCTTTGAAAAAGGCTGCGCGAAGGCGCTTTTGCGCTACACCGGCACCGCGTATCGCGCCCTAGGCTACGCGTCTCTAAGCCCTGGCGCGCAGGAGTTTGCGGAGCGAAACACGATAATTTTTTCAAACCTTTTCGGCCCCGTGCTGGGCGGCGACGCGCTGCCGAACTACAAACTCAAACAGGGCGAGAAATTCGGCGGCATAGACGCGGCAAAATTTTATCGAGATAACTTCTCTGCAGCGCTGGATCGGTATCTGGCGGATGAGTGCGTCGTGGATCTGCGCGCGGGATTTTACGAAAAATTTTACGAGATGAAGCGCGAATATCTGAGTTTTAGTTTCATCAAAGGCGGCAAGGTGCTGAGCCACTACGCCAAGGCTTGGCGCGGCAAGGTGTTGCGCAAAATAGCTCTGGCAGGCGCTTGCAGCGAGGCTGAGGTACTTGCGCTGCGTTTGAGCGGCGCTTCCGTGCTCGAGATCAAACAGATCGGGCTAAAAAAGGAGGTCGTGCTGGAAATTTCATAAACGCAAAGAAATTCCGTCTGGAGAAATTTACGATAAATTTTGCAGGTCTAATGCGGATTTTTGCGTAAAATTTAGCCTGGAAAATTTGCCGCTAGTTCAAATCCCGCCATATCCAAAGCAATTTTACCGGGAGAAAATTTGCGGGCGGAATTTTATCGCGAGGATTTTGCGGCGACGGCTTTTTGGTCTTTGAGAGGGCTTTGGGCTGCCTTAAACGAGCTTTTGGCGGTGAAATTTCGTCGTAAATTTTTACAAGAAATTCGCGCTCTTTGCGTTTCCGTGCGCTCTGCATAAAATTTTACGGCGATCTTGTTGTGACTTTGCGGCGATTTTTAGAATACGGAGCGCGGAAATTTCGCCGTAGAATTTTGACTGAAATTTTACTGTGCGGAATTTTGCCGTATGAAATTTCGTCGCGATAGAATTTCGTAAAAATTTAATCGAGGCAAAAATACTGCGCTGTAATCTAAACGTAAAATTTTGTCTCAAATTTACCCTAAACCGCCGCAGTCTGGGCGCAGAATATTAAAATCCGCTGCCAAGCCGCAATACGAACAAACGCAGGCGGGCTGATTTGCATAAAATTTCAAGCCGAAATTCCGCTCCTTAAAATCCCGTAAATTTTAAAATTTTGCAAATCGCGCGCTTGAAATTTCAAGCTAAAATCTCGCTTGTAAATTTTCAAGCCAACTCCAGATAAAATTTCAAATCAAAATTTGGGGCATAAATTTCAAGCTGAAATTCTACAATCAAAATCCCTCGCCTCGAAATCTCACAAATCCCCGCTTTCAAAGCCAAAATTCCGCAAATTTATCAAGCTTTAAATTTTAAAGCTATAAACTTCACTTCAAATTTCAAGGATTAAAATGTTAGAACTCCCCTTTATCGGCGCCGTCGTGGGCTTCATATCGGGCTTTTTCGGTATCGGCGGCGGCACGGTCGTAATGCCCGTGATGATGGCTCTAGGCTACGACGTCAAGACCGCCGCGGGCATCTCGGTCATGCAGATGTTCATCGTCTCGCTTTTTGGCTCATATCTGAACTACCGCGCGGGCAAGCTTCGCCTAGATAGCGGCATCGCGGTGGGGCTCGGAGGGCTGTGCGGCGCGAGCATATCGGGCTTCATCGTAAAATACTCGCCAGAAATCGTGCTTGAGATCGGCCTCCTGCTGACGCTTGCGATCTCATTTCTTAAACTCTTTAGCACGAACGTAACAAGCGGCGGCAACGCCGATCCCCACGGCGCGGTGCTGTTTTTCATCGGCTTTGCTATCGGCGCGATCGCGCTTAGCATGGGCGTGGGCGGCGCGGTATTTCTGACGCCGATTTTGGTCGGATTTTTGGGCGTCGATATCAAAAGAGCGGTCTGTATGGGGCTATTTTTTATCGTTTTCGGCTCATTTAGCGCGCTTTTGAGCCTTTCATACAACGGCCATGTGGATTACGAACGCGGCGCGCTGCTAGCCGTGGGCGGGCTTTTGGGCGTGTATTTCGGCACCGCTCAGGCTCGCCGTGCAAAGCGCGAAACGCAGAAAAGATGGCTGCTCGTCTTATACGTCGTGCTATTTGCGCTGGCGCTAAAAAAGGTACTGCAGTAGCGCCCGCTATAGTAGCGCTGCAGCGATTGCCGCGCTATAGTTTTGCCTTGCCTCGGTTTTGCTACAAGCGCGGTTTAAGCGTTCGCGCTGTTTTGCTACGCCGCCCTTTTGCGTCTCGTAGTTTTTGCTTTGCCGTCCTCTTACACTGCGCGCATTTGGTCGCCGTCTTGCCACGCTGCGTAAAATGTCGCGTTTCGTCGCGCGAGTTAAAATTTTAAAACGAAATTTCAAAAAGCGCGAGCAAATTTTAAAAGAGAATTTTAACTAGCCGCGTTAAAATAGCGAAGTCGCACATCTTTCGTCCTATGGAGGCTAGATAGCGAAATAAAATTTACAAATTTTAAAAGGACTTGGATTGACGAACTTGATTTTAGCAGGGCTAGGCGGCTGTGTAGGTGCGATGGCGCGAGTAGGCCTAAGTGGAGCGATCGCGCGCGCAATGGATCGCGCCGGATTTTGGAGTGCGTTTCCGATCGCTACTTTTTGTGTGAATGCGCTGGGAAGCCTGCTGATAGGGTTTTTGCTCGCACTAAATTTAACGCAGAGCGTGCGGGTATTTTTTATCGCAGGCGCGCTGGGCGGCTTTACGACATTTTCTACGTTCAGCTACGATACGTTGCAATTATTGCTGGCGCGAGAATTTGCTATCGGTGTGCTAAACGCGGTCTTAAGCGTATGCGTTTGTATGCTGTTTTGCTATGCTGGGATGCTCGCGGGCAGAGCGCTTGCAGGCTAGCCGTGGAGCACGTGAGCTTTAAATTTAAATCGCCTCTAAGCTTGCGCTTTTAAATCAAAATTTATTGAAAGTGCCTGCGCTACGGAATTTTATCGCGCGCATGTGCTGCAAAATCTGCGAGCGATGGGCACAATCCCACATGCCGTGCAGTTTTGCGAAAGAGCGCGCAGCAAGTAGTTTCGCAAAGTGCAATATCAAGCAGGAATTATAAGACGAGCAAATCGTAAGACGAGCGAAAAGTAAAGCGAGCGAGAGGGATTGTAGCTAAATAATGGTGCTCGGCGTCGGGCAGGCTGGCAAAATCCAGATAAATTTGAAATTTGCGTGCATTCTCTGCGTATCTTGTTTGCCGCAGCTTTGTAAAATTTCGCTATCTTGCGCCTAGTTATCGCAACGCCCTAAAAATTTCGCTGTCTTGGTGCAGATAAAATAAACCTAAGCCGCGCGATAAATTTTAAAAGCTCCGCGGGCAAATTTTAAAGCTTGAAGCTTAGAATTTTAAAATTCTCACGTAAATTTTAGAAGCTAAATTAAAGCGCCCGAAATCACGATCTTATGTGTCAAATCCTGCAGCGCTATCTTAGATTTATCGCAAGCGGCTGCGAGCCCTCTTAATTTCATTTCTGCAAATTTCATTGACCTGCTCGCCCTCGCTATTTCGCAAGATAACCTCGTAGTCCGTGATTTCGCGACCTTTGTTATACCCTTCAATATATCTGAATCTCGATAAAACTATTTTAAAGGATTCCACGTCGTCTAAAGTATACTTATCGCCGAGCTTTACGTAGTTAAAATTCCTACTAGTAAGCGTATGAAAATTATTAAATTTTTGCTTTAAATTTAGCGTATAAATTGCCGTATGAGGCGTATCGTTATCGCAGCGATTAAATTCGCTTTCATCAAAGGCAAGCGCGAGGCAAATTTCATCTCCGCAGATTACCTTTATATCTTTGGCGCGGCTGTTTATACGGATGGTCTGTCGCCACCCATCGCCCTCTATCTCAAAGACGTTGCGAGCGAGTTTTTTGGCTATTTCATCTCCGACATAGCCTCTGGCTTCTGGTTTATCAGCCCAACCAAGCGCAGAGTAGTTCTGCTTTTGCGGAAAATCCGCAAGCGGAGTTTGAAGCTCGCTTATAGCGTTTAAATTTTCCTCGGTGCCTTGCGGAGCTGCAAAAGATGTGCCCCTCATAGAGTGTAGATTAAAGAAACCGATAAATTTCCTCACGACCTTATGCGCCGTTTGAGAAAATATCTTGGCTTCGTTTTCAAAAAGCGAAATATCGTAGATGCCGTAGCTATAATATCCAAGCTCTCTACTTACCCACCTTTCGTCCGGCGAACGATCGATCTCGTCGTATCCGTAGTAGCGCTCTGGCATATCTTTTTGTAGCAAAAAGTTATCGCTGTCATTATCTTTGTATCTAAGCCAAACTCCGAATTCGTCCTTGATATATAGGTAATCAAACTCCGCGCCCTTCGCAAAATCGCCTTTGCCTAGCCAAAACACAGGCCTTTTGTCTAAGGACGGCAGAGCGGCGACCGGGGGCAAATTTTGCAGCTCTTTTTCAAATTTTTCATCGATATAATCGCAAGCGCTAGTGGGCATACTAGGATCGCAACCTTCGGGCGTATCGGATGAAAAAAGCAAATTTAAAATCACAAATATATACAGCACAAAAAGCACGCACGCAACGCTCACGACCAAGGCGGTAATTTTTAAAATTTTTATAAAAGTTTTCATATCTAAATTTTACCTCGTTGCACCTAAAAAGTATAAAATTTTGCTTTAAATTTGAAATCCTCTGTGTATTATCTGTACGCTTCGCCTATTGCTTCGTTAAGGCTTTTTAGCAGCTCGTCCGCGGCCTCCGCTTTTTCGTGCGCGCCGCGATTTTTGCCGTTTGAAGCGCCGGATTCGGCGCCGCTGGCGCAGTCTTGCACGAAATACCACCAAAAATACCCGCCCACGTAGTTTTTCGTGTAGCGCGGCATCATATAATACCGCCTCATCATTGCCTTTCTGCTCGCTTGCGTAGCGTCCGCCGCCGTGTTTCCGCACTCGCCGATGCCAAGCTTTGAAGTGGGAAAGGCGCTTTGCAGATCGGTAAAAATTTCGCTCCAATCAGGCGTAAAGCCCTCGTTATCGTCCTCGTAGTAGCTTACGAAAAGATAATCCAGCCCCACTTTCATATCCTGCGGCACGAATTTTCGCAGCCACTCGCGCATTTCTATTTTCTGCGCTCCGCTCGGCGTATAATACGCCGTAAGCGCCGTTTTAGCGCCCTTTTTGTGGATGAGCTCGAATGCCGCGATCATCTTAGCGGCGATGAAATTTGCATCGTCCCCGAGCCAGCCCTCGCCGTTTATTTCGTTGCCGATCTCCCAGATCGCGACGTAGGGCGCGAGCGCGGCGAAGGCGTCCGAGAACCTCTTTTCGTAGCTTTTCACGCTTTTGTACGAGCTCATCTCGTAGGAATCCACGGGGCAGGCCATCACGTATGAAACTTCGCTAAGCCGCCTAAAAAGAGGCTCATACTCGCGCGGGCTAATTTCTTTTGACATTACGACGCGCACGATCGGCTTTACGGGTAGGGCTTGCAGGGCGCACACGATGCTCTGTAGTTTCGCGCCCGAGGCGTCTTGCGCGTCCTCGTACCAGCCGTCGTCGATTGTAACGCCCCAGATGAAGTCAGATTTAAAATTTTGTTTTGAAATTTTATTTGGATTTTCGCCGTAAAGCGCCCCGCAAAATAGCGCCCCGCAAAATAGCGCGAGAAATATGTGTTTAAAATAGACCACGACTTGTTCCTTGATTTGAAATTTTAAAAATTTAGCTCTCTGCCGATTTTTTATCAGCCGATCAAGCAATCAAAATTTATCTTTTGCCTCTAAGATCATAAGAATAATACGAACGAGAAAAACCCTCTACGCTGAACATAGCAAAAGCGTTAAGCGCAAGAGCCGCTAAGCTTAGTAGCACCGTAGCAGGCAGTGAAAAACGCGCCAAAAACGCATTTGCAATAGCAGCAAGTACAAGCGCGATAAAGCAATATGAAAATATCGCAACTCCGCTAGTATCGGCAAGCTCCTGATAAAATCTATAAAAAAACAGAAACGATGCGATGAATCCCAATGCAAGTAGTATTTGAGCGATGATGCCGCCCGCTAAAAATATAAATAACAATACGCCTATAAATATCGCCGCAAAGGCAATGGCTGCGTTACGCAAAAGACTGCGGCTTGCGGTAAGTTTAGAGATATTATAAACGCTAAAGATAAAAAGCACGAATGCCGCTGCACTTAGTAATACCCCCAATCCGCCGTAAATTCCTAATAGCAATAGCACTAATTCGGCTATAGCTTTTAAGGCGCAGGCTGCGATGAAGGTGTATTTGATGAGTGCTACTTCTTTTTCTTGAGGGTTTGAGGGCTGCTGTCCTTGAGTGTGGAGGTAGTCGTTTAAGTCCATGGTTACTCCTTGAAATTTATGTAGAAGTATATCTAAAAAACGAATAGGTAAAAATAAATTTCAAAATTTAGCGGCTCGCCGGCGGATATGTTGTATAAAGCAGACGCCGCATAAAAGCGGGTAAATTTAATTAGATAAATTTTAAAATTTAGATCGGAATTTCGGCGCTGACGCGGCGGGTAAAATTTTAAGCGGGCTGTAAATTTAAAAAAGATGTGAGATAAAATTTCGCGCAGATTTGCAAATTTAAAATCCGCAAATCCGCGCAAACTGCTACAAGCGTGACTCGTAGCGACGTAGCGTGTAAAGACGTTTAAGCATCTTTTTGCGAGCTGAAATTTTTTGCTTTTTGCGGACTTCCGTCATCGGCTCAAAAAATCGTCTCGCGCGAACCTCGGTAACGACTAGGTTACGATCGGTTTGCTTCTTAAAGCGTCTGTAAGCTTCGTCAAATGATTCGTTCGGATATACCTTTACTCCAGGCACTTTCCTCACCGCCTTTCAAAAAAATGAATCGTAAGTCTAGCGAAAAATTCCTTAAATTTGCTTTTGAAGCGCTTTTTTATACTTCCACACGCTTTTGTTGTTGCGAGTATCTATCATCGAAAGCTCTAAAAGTAGGCTTTCGCTTGCTTGTGCGGTAGAATTTTTAGCTGCAGAATTTAAATTTCTTGATTTTTTAGATCCTGCCTTACCATCGTTTGCCACAGCAGGGCTTTGCGGTAGAATTTTACCTACCAAGATGTAATCCGGCGCGTAGATCGAGCCGCTTTCTACGGCGTGATAGCCACGGCTTACGCCATCGTTGCTAAATACGAGTTCATCTTTACTTGGGGCGTCTGTGACGACTGCTTTGCCTGAATGCAGCAGTGAAATTCTAATTTTTTTGCTCAAAAATTCCGCATCCACGCCGTGCGCGTTCGTTCCATCCAGTGGCTCGATGCCGACGACACTAAATCTACCGCCTTTCTTGCCGACAATACGCTTTGAGAGTAGATCGGCGATGCTTTCGCCTGCGATGCGCTCCAGATACGCGTTTGGATATCCTGCGTGGTCGATGTCTCCTGCAAGTGCCGAATTATCCGTGCTTTTAGAGCCTTTAAGCGCAGCACAGCCCGCTAAAAAGGCACACAGCAAGATCACGAAAAAACTTATTTTAAAATTTTTCATAGCATTTCCAAATTTTATAAAATAAACTCCGCGATTATAGCGAGATTTGGTTAAATTTCGTTTTTTATAAGCAAAATTTGTAACGGATATTCCGCTCGTTCCTTTAATTTTGAGTTAAAGATTCCTTGATATACTTTCTGCCAATTTATTCAGAAAATTCTCGGGGTGCTTATGAAAAAAATCATTAAAAGAGACGGAAGTTTTCAAGAATTTCAATCCTACAAAATAAAAGATGCTATCAAAAAAGCCTACAAAAGCGTTGGTAGCGAGTTTGACGAAAAAGTCTTTGATAATGTAATGGGTGCGATCGTTTTTAAAGAGAAATTAAGCGTCGAAGATATTCAGGATCTTATCGAGAAAAAGCTCTTTGAAGCGGGCGATTTCGACGTTTTGAAAAGCTTTATGATCTACCGCCACACTCATAAGATGCAGCGCGAGCATATCCTGGGGCTTGAGGAGGATACGACCTATATCAACTGCACCCAGACGGTCAATGAATACATCAGCAAGCAGGATTGGCGAATTTTAGCAAATTCCAATACCAGCTACTCAAACGCGGGCCTGATCAATAACACTGCCGGCAAGGTCATCGCAAACTACTGGCTAGATAAAATTTACTCTCGCGAGGAGGGCGCGGCGCACCGAAACGGCGACTATCATATCCACGATCTGGACTGCCTTACGGCGTATTGCGCAGGCTGGAGCTTGCGCGTGCTTCTAAACGAGGGCTTTAATGGCGTGCGCGGCAGGGTCGAGAGCAAGGCGCCGAAACATTTCCGCGAAGCGCTGTATCAGATGGCAAATTTCCTTGGAATTTTACAAAGCGAATGGGCGGGCGCACAGGCGTTTAGCAGCTTTGATACGTATCTGGCGCCATACGTTTTCCGCGATAAATTAAGCGACGATGAGGTCAAAAAGGCGATCACGAGCTTCGTGTTTAACCTAAACGTTCCGGCGCGCTGGGGTCAGAGCCCATTTACCAACGTCACCATCGATATGACCTGCCCGGATGATCTAAAAACGCAAATCCCTACGCATAACAACGAGCATCTATTTAAAAATTTACGCGACGAGGAGCTTTTGGCAGAGGCTAAAAGGCGCGGCAAGGACTCGCTTGAGGCTTTGACTTACGGCGATTTCGAGCCCGAGATGAACCGCATAGTGATCGCGTTTTACGAGGTTTTAACTACGGGCGATAAGTGCGGTCAGCCGTTTACCTTTCCGATTCCTACGGTAAATTTAACGGAGGAGTTTGATTGGGATACGTCTGCGGCCGATGCAGTGTTTGAAAATACCGCCAAGGTAGGCTCGAGCTATTTTCAAAATTTTATCGGCTCGCAATATATCACGAACGAAAAAGGCGAGCGCGTACCCAATCCAAAGGCGTATAAGCCGGGCGCCGTACGCTCGATGTGCTGCCGCTTGCAGCTCGATCTGCGAGAGCTTCTTAAGCGCGGCGGAGGGCTTTTCGGAAGTGCGGAGATGACGGGAAGTATCGGCGTCGTGACGATAAATTTAGCCCGCCTAGGCTATCTGTATAAAAATAACGAAGAGGCGTTGTATGCGAGGCTGGACGAGCTTTTGGAGCTTGCTAAATCGACGCTTGAGAAGAAGCGAAAATTCGTTACCGAGATGTTCGAGCGCGGCTTATATCCATACACGAAGCGCTATCTGCCGGGCTTTAACAACCATTTCAGCACCATCGGTATCAACGGCGCAAACGAGATGATCCGAAATTTTAGTGGAAATAAAGAGGATATTACGACGGAATTCGGGCGTAAATTTGCCCTTAAAATGGTTGAGTATCTGCGCGAGAAGATCCGCTCGTTTCAGGAGCAGACTGGCAATCTATACAATCTCGAAGCCACGCCTGCCGAGGGCACGACGTATCGCTTCGCAAAAGAGGATAAGAAGCGCTACGCAGATATCATTCAGGCGGGATTTGATAAAAACATATATTACACCAATTCGACTCAGCTTCCTGCAAATTTCGGAAGCGATCCGTTCGAGGCGCTGGCGATGCAGGACGAGCTGCAAAGCTCCTATACCGGCGGCACGGTGCTGCATCTGTATATGAAGGAGCGCATCAGCTCGGCTCAGGCATGCAAACAGCTCGTAAAAAGCGTAGTGCAAAACTACAAGCTTCCTTATATCACGATCACGCCGATTTTTAGCGTCTGTCATAAGCATGGCTACATCAGCGGCGAGCATGAATACTGCCCGAAATGCGACGAGGAGCTGCTTACGGAATACAAGGCCAAGCAGAGCAAGGGCGCCTAAATAGCGATTTAAATTTTAATCTTAATGAAAG
>NZ_CALKTT010000035.1 GCF_937997535.1 uncultured Campylobacter sp. | reverse complement strand
TAAACGGCTTCGTTTCAGAGTGGTTTACCTATCAAGGAATGCTTCAAGGCGCTAAGGAAAGCGGAATTTTCATCAGATACGCCTTCTCTTTAGCAGTGGTCGCTCTTGCACTTACGGGCGTTTTAGTCGGTATGCACCTTAAGCTTTATGCGGTAATCTTTGCAGGAACCCCGAGAGATGAAAAAATTTGGGAAAATGCAAAAGAAAGTCCTCTTGGGATGGTTTTAGGAATGATCATACTGATGATAGGTTGCGTGGGATTTGGCGTAGGCGCACACTTCATAGTCGATTACATCATGCAGGCGGTAAATTCTATCACTTCCAATAGAGAATTTGTCGCAAGCCTAGGCGCTTCGTCAATCACTTCGCCTTTGGGAAGTATCGTTTCAACTCCTCTTATTGCAGTGATTTTGTGTTCTACAATGCTGCTTCCGTTTATCATCCTAGCGGTTATGAAAGCAAATCGTGACAAACCTCGCGAGACAGATCCTTGGGCGTGCGGCTTTAAATATAGCCCTCGCATGCAGATGACCGGCGGTCCTTTTACCGGCGATTTAAGAAAGATTATGGACTGGTTATTTAGAGGTCATAAACGCAGAATAGAGCAAAACGGCTACTTCGGACCGATCGAGTATCACAACCACCCACAAGACATTTGGTGGACGATGATTTATCAACCGGTAATCGATTGGAGTAAGAAGATCGCCGATAAGATAGGAATTATTCAAAGCGGCTATGCAAATTTATATACGCTTTACATCCTAATCTATCTTTGCGCGATACTGGGCGTCGGATATTTCTTGATCTAGGAGGTTTAAGATGCAGACTATACAAACTATATTTTTAATGATATTTCAAGTCGCGGTTATCGTCCTAGTCGCTCCACTTTTCGACGGTATGGCGAGAAAACTTCGAGCCAAGCTTCAGTCGAAACAAGGAAGCGATTTTTTCCAGACTTACCGCGATATTATTAAGCTTTTTAAGCGCGGCAGAACCGTTCCTGCGTGCAGCCACTGGGTATTTAGGTGGGCGCCGTTTTCCCTTTTCGCTACTTCGGCAGCGATTTTGGCGGCTATTCCTATTACATACAGCGATCCAACCACCGATAAAATTTTCGGAGCATATTCGGATATTTTCGTTATCCTATATCTAGGCGCGCTTTTGCGCTTCGTATTCGGTGCGGCTTCGATAGATAGCGGTAACCCGTTTGCCGCAACCGGCGGCGGACGCGAGCAGATGCTTGCCGTTTTTGTCGAACCTGTGATGATGATGTGCCTAATCGTAGTAATGATGGCTGCGGGAACTTCAAATTTAGTTGAGATTCAGGGGATGGTACGCAGCGGTCAGATCGGCTATCAAATTCCAAGCTTTGCTATCGCTTCGATTGCGTTTTTATGGTGTATGTATGTCGAGACCGGCAGAAAGCCATTTGATCTTGCCGAAGCCGAGCAAGAGCTTCAAGAAGGTCTACTTGGCGAATATGCAGGTAGCGATCTCGGCTTAGTGCAAGCGGCGCTTATTTTGAAGCAATTTGCGATGATCGGATTATTCCTAACGATATTTGAGCCGTGGAATTTTAGCAATCCGTTTTTGGCGATCATAATCTTTGTGCTAAAAACCGGCGTATTTTACGTAGCAGCCGTTTTCATCGACAACTTTGGACCACGCTTCAGAATGACTTCGAGCATGCGCAAAATTTCATGCGGCGCTCTTGCCATTGCTTTTGCGGCATTAACGCTTTACGTAGTAGGATTTTAAGATGAATAGTATCGATATTTTAGCAATTTGTATGATCGTAACGTCACTCGCGGTATTCGGACTTAGAAATTTAAAACTTTCGATCGGAATTTACGCGATTCAGACGCTATTTTTGGTAAGCATATTTTTTATGCTGTATTCTAACTTCAATGCGCCGCAGCTTAGAATTTGGGCGATAGTGGCGTTTTTTACGAAGGTTATTTTCGTGCCGGGAATTTTATTTTGGCTAGTTAAAAAGCTGGATGTGATCAGCGAGGATGAGCCGGTAGGCGGCTTTTTCGTAAGCCCCGTTATTGCGATGGGATTTTCGCTAGCGATTGCGATGACAATCAATCCGATCTTGCTTAAATTCTCTCTTATTCAAGAAAGAATCGTTCTAATAGCGGCAGTAACCGTATTTATGATGGGAATTTTTGGCTTCATGCTAAGAAATTCTTTCATCAAGCAAATTCTAGCCTACTGCCTATTTGAAAACGGCATCCACCTAAGCCTTGCACTTATGGCTTACAACTCTCACGAGCTAGTCGAGCTTGGAATTTTAACCGATGCAATCTTTGCGGTTATTATTATGAGCGTTTTAGCGGTTAGATTTTACAAAGCCTATGACGGACTTGATACGTCTAAAGCTTCGAATTTAAGGGGTTAATGATGAATAGTTTAGCTTTTATATTAATTTTTCCGTTGCTCGGAGCGCTGATATTATTCTTATGCCCTAAGAATTTCAAGCTTCTAAGCACGCTACACGTTTTGATTTCTGCGGTTACATCCGCAGGGCTACTCTGTAACGTAGGCAAGCTTATCAGCGGCAACTTTGAGGCTTTTTACGCATACGATAAATTTCTATTCCTAGATAGCTTAGGCTGCGTATTTTTAGTGCTAATCGCCGTAACGGGCTTTTTGGTAAATTTATACTCCACCACCTATATGAAGTGGGAGATACAGGGCGGTCATCTGGATCTTAGCGATCTTAGAAAATACTATGCGCTCTGCCACGTTTTCGTTTTTACGATGACGCTTAGCGTTATCTGCAACAACGTCGCGTTTATGTGGGCTGCAGTAGAGGCCACTACGTTAGCATCGGTATTTTTGGTCGCTATTCATAAAGACAAAAAATCTACCGAGAGCGGTTACAAATATATCGTTATCTGCTCGATCGGCTTAGCGTTTGCACTTTATGCGACCGTTTTACTATATGCGGCTACATTCAAAATCACGGGCGATGGCGAGGCTTCGATGCTTTGGACTAGCATTATGGATCACGCCAAAGGCTTAAACAAAGATGCCGCTAAGCTTATCTTTATATTCGCTCTAATAGGCTTTGGAACCAAAGCAGGACTTGCTCCTACTCACACTTGGCTTCCTGACGTTCACGCAGAAGGTCCGGCTCCGATTTCGGCGCTACTTTCGGGTGTGCTTTTAAAATGTGCGATGCTAGCGATATTTAGATATTACGCGGTAACCGCCGAAGCGGTAGGGCCAGACTTCGTTAAGCACGTGATGCTGATTTCGGGCACGATCACGCTATTTATAGCAGGAATTTTCCTCGTTCGTCAGCACGACGTAAAGAGGATGTTTGCTTACCACTCGGTTGTTCATATGGGTGTTATTGCATTTGCGCTAGGTATCGGCGGATATTTTGGCTTGCTTGCCGCAATCTTTCACTGCTTAGCTCACAGCTTTACCAAGGCTCTTGCATTCTGCTCTACCGGTAATATCGCTAGAATTTATGGTCACAAAGATATGTCTAGAATGGGCGGTATGGTAAAAATCGCTCCGCTTACTACGATAATGTTTGGTGCTGCGGTCTGCTCGCTCGTAGGTGTTCCTGCGTTTGCGATATTCGTAAGCGAATTTAACGTTTTCAAAGGCGCGATAGCCAGCGGTCAATACATAGCCGTAGCATTATTTGCGATCGCGCTCGTAATTATTTTCATCGCGGACTTCGCGCACTTTAATCTAGCGAGCTTCGGTACGCCTAAAGGTGAAGTGGTTTATGCTAAAGAGATGAGCTTGTTTGAAAATTTACCGCTAATCTTGCTTTGCGCTTTAGTGATAATTTTCGGCGTATGGCACGTAGGTGATTTTTGGATGCTCGTCGAAAACGGCGTTAGAATAATGATGAGAGGTTAAAAATGAGAGGCGATAAATTTATAGAAATTTTAAAGACTAAAGTCAAGGTCTTAGAAGTTACCCGCCAAGCCGAGGATCAAATCACCGTTTTAGTGGATAGAAATGATCTGCCGCTTGCGGTTAAGACGCTATATTATGACATCGGCGGTTTTATCAGCACGATGATCCCTAATGATGAGCGCGAGCTAAACGGAAATTTCGCGCTTTACTATGCGATATCTATGGAAGGTGGAAAGATGACCGAAGCGGAGGATTTCGCCGCAGAGGATAAATGCTTCATCACCGTTAGGACGCTAATTCCCGGATCGGATCCTACATTCCCGTCGGTTACTCCTTTAGTGCCTGCTTGCGTATGGTACGAAAGAGAAGCTTTCGATATGTTCGGCTTAATCGCCGAGGGCTTACCTGATAAACGCCGTTTAGTGCTAAGCGACGATTGGCCGGATGGGCTTCATCCACTTCGTAAAGACGCAATGGACTATCGCTATAGGCCCGATCCTGTAGATCATAAAGACGAGCCTAATGCAGAGTTTTTATTTCCTAGCGGCGACGGCGTAGTAGATGTTCCACTTGGGCCTCTTCACGTAACGAGCGATGAGCCGGGACACTTCAGACTATTTTGCGACGGCGATGAGATTATCGATGCGGACTACCGCTTATTTTATCAACACCGCGGTATGGAGAAGCTAGCTGAAAACCGAATGAATTACGATCAGATGGGCTATTTAGCAGAGCGCGTCTGCGGAATTTGCGGCTACGCTCACGCGATTGCGTGTATTGAAGCAGCAGAGAAAGCCATCAAGCTTGAAATTCCGCTTCGTGCGCAAGCTATCCGCGTCATCTGCCTTGAGATCGAGCGCCTTCACAGCCATCTTTTAAATATCGGTCTAGCCTGCGAGGTAACGGGCAACTACAACGCTTTCATGCATATCTTTAGAGTGCGCGAGTACTCTATGGAGCTAGCCCAGCTCGTAACCGGCGGCCGCAAGACCTACGGCAATGTAATAATGGGCGGACTTCGCCGCGATATGACCGACAATGAAATCCGCAAGAGCATCGAGATCATCAATAAACTTGATGTTCAAATTTCTGAAATTTGGGACGCCGTTATGGAGGATAAACGCCAAATCGGTCGCTGGAAGGGTGTGGGCGTATTAGATCGCAAAGTGGCGCGTGACTTTAGCCCGGTAGGTCCGAATATGAGAGCTTCCGGTTTTAAACGCGACAACCGCTACGATCACCCTTATGATTTCTTCAACAAGATAGAATTCGAAGTAGCCGTAGAGCACGGTGGCGATGTATTCAGTCGCGAAGTCGTAAGATATAAAGAGCTTAAACAATCGATCCACATCATCAGACAGTGCTTGCATCAAATGCCGCAAACTCCGATAATGATCGATCCACAGACTATGATCAGACCGGAAAACTACGCTTTAGGTCACGACGAAGCACCGCGCGGCGAAAATGTCCACTGGATCATGCAAGGCAACGCACAGAAGGTTTACCGCTGGAGATGTCGCGCCGCTACGTATAATAACTGGCCGAGCTTGCGATTTCAATTCCGCGGAAATAACATCTCCGATGCGGCGCTAATCGTATGCTCGATGGATCCGTGCTACTCATGCACCGAGCGCGTAACTTTAGTCGATATTAATAGCGGAAAGAGTAAAATTCTAACCGAAAAAGACCTTAAGAAATTTTGCCAAGACGGCA
>NZ_CALKTT010000034.1 GCF_937997535.1 uncultured Campylobacter sp. | reverse complement strand
ATCGTTTCCGTCACCCCTAGAAAAGACGAAGGTATTTTTGCCATTCATGCTGATGCCGGGATTACCATAGCTGTCATAGCATCCTCTTAGAGTATCATTGCCTCTGCCACCTTCAAGGATATTATTAACTCCGTTGCCTCCTATTAGTATATCATTTCCGTCGCCGCCTTTGATCTCATTATCCATATCGTTGTAACCCTTTATCAAGTCATCTTTATTGGTACCCACAAGAGATAGTTGCTTAATATCTTCAAAACTTAGCTTTTCTCCGCTTGCAAATTCAAAATTCTCTATTATGCCAGAAGGTCTAATTTTATTATCTGCAATAATATTCTTTATAGCTATCGAGTCATTAGGAGAATTTTTAAAAGAGATAATCATATCATCAAATTCATATAAGTCTTTGTTGTCACTCCTTTTTATAATTAGGTCGTTTTTTCTTATACCATTTCCAAATTTAATAGTATCATTTCCGTTTTCATCCCGGATTGAATCTGCTCCATCCCCTTTATTGAATACATATGTATCATTACCGCTTCCGCCGGTTAGAGTATCGTTTCCTTTGCCGCCTATAAATACCGTATCCTCATCATTGCATGAACTCATAACATCATCGCCGTCGGTTCCTGTTAAAGCCAATTTTTTCATTTCTTCATAGCTTAATTCGTCTCCATTAAAAAATTGTATTTTTTTAATGGATGTATGAGGGAACCAAATTGAATCGTTTGAATTTTTAAACCTAATTATAAAACGTGATTCTTCTAATCCGATTAATAAATCATCCTTTGTAATTCCTTCAGTAAATTGTAAAATATTTGTCCCTTCATAATCAAAAATTATATCATTTCCATCTCCGGGGCTGAAGATATAGGTGTCATCTCCGCCATCTCCTCCAAGATAGTCGTTGCCTTTACCGCCTATAAAGGTCTCGTCTGTTCGCTGACCCCATAGATTATCATCTCCATCCATGCCCTGAAATATATTATTTAGATCGCTATATCCTTTTATGTCATCTTTTTCATTGCTGCCTATTAAGGATAATTGTCTAATATCATCAAAACTTAATTTATCACCATTTGAAAAAATAAAATTTTCTATCATTTTATCTTTATTTGCTTCGTTCATGCGTATAGCATCCTTTAAGGTTATACTGTCGGTAGGATTATTTTTAAACGATATAACAATATCATTGCTATAGGCGCCGCCGTAGCCATTCTTTTTTACGATAATATCTTCCTTGCTTATACCTTCGCCGAATTTAAGTGTATCATTTCCAGCATATTCTTCTATAGTGTCATTTCCGTCACCTTTATTGAAAATATAAGTATCATTGCCCCTAAAGCCTTCTAGAGTATCGTCACCTTCGCCGCCAATCAAGATATCGTTACCTTCGCCCCCGCCTAATCTATCATTTCCTTCTCCGCCGATTAAAGTATCATTACCCTCATCTCCGCTAAGTATATCATTTCCGCCCTTACCCTCTATGGTATCATTGTGATACTTATATCCGGATATATGATTATCCTCATCATCTCCGGTTAACGATAGTTTTAAAATATCTTCAAAGCTTAATTTATCTCCGTTTTCGAATACTAATGTTTTATACTTATCTTCCACACTAATGCTACCATCTTCTGATATAGTATGCTCTAGGGATATACTTCCTTGTTTCTTTCTGAACGATATAACTAAATCTCGATACTTTGACCCTGTAAAACTATTGTATTTTACCTCGCTTTTAGTTACAATGATATCTTCCTTGTTTATGCCTTTGCCAAATTTTATTATATCTTCTCCTTCATGATCATAGATTGTATCATTTCCGTCACCGATATTATAGATATATGTATCGTCTCCTTCGTCACCTATTAAATTATCATCTCCTTCTCCGCCGATTAAAATATCATTCTTATTATCTCCATAAAGATTATCATCCCCACCATTGCCCACAAGCGTATTGTTTGAATCCCTAAAACCTTTTATGCCCTCTCCTTCATCAGTACCCATAAGGGGCAATTGTTTTATATCTTCAAAGCTTAATTTTTCGCCATTAGCAAATTCAAAATTTTCTATCACGTTGGCAATGTCAGTTTTATTTTCATTTATAACATTTTTTAAAGTTATGGAATCAGTCTCATTGTGTTTAAATTTAATGATTATATCTCTTGCATAACTTAATAAATATCCATGCGAATTCTTATCTGAATTTCTTGAAATAATTAAGTCTTCTTTTCGTATACCTTCGCCAAATTTAAGAGTGTCTACTCCATCACTATCCTCTATTATATCGTTACCGTCCCCTTTATTGAATACGTAAGTATCATCTCCTATACCGCCTTTTAGAATATCGTTTCCTACGTCTCCTATTAGGGTGTCGTTGCCTAGACCCCCGTTTAGGGTATCATTTCCTATGCCTCCGATTAAGGTATCGTTACCGTCTCCGCCATAAAGTTTGTCACTTCCGCCATTACCTACAAGAGTATTATCTACATCGTCAAAGCCCTGTATATCTTCATCTTCATCAGTTCCAACTACAGCCAATTGTTTTATATCTTTAAAACTCAGTTTATCACCATTTGCAAATTCAAAGTTTTCTATTGCGCCATAGAAACTAGTTTTATTTTTGTAAATAACGTTTTTTAAAGTTATGGAATCGGTAGCAGTATTTTTAAATTTAATCACGATATCATCTTTATCCGCACCCCTACTTATAAGCAGATCCTCTTTGCCAATTCCTTCTCCGAATTTAATGATGTCGACTCCATCGCTATCCTCTATAGTATCGTTGCCATCACCTTTATTGAATACGTAAGTGTCATCTCCCATACCTCCGTTGAGAGTATCTTTTCCTATTCCACCAATCAGAATATCATCACCCAAGTCCCCGTATATGGTATCATCGTCTGTTTCCCCAATTAGAATATCATTTCCTATACCCCCGTTTAGAATATCGTTTCCTTTACCTCCAATCAAAGTATCGTTGCCGCTACCGCCCTCGATTAGGTCATTACCGTCTCCGCCGTACATAGTATCATTCCAGCCTTGACCGTAAAGCTTATCGTCTCCGCCTTCTCCTTTGATAATATTGTGTGTATGAACATAACCTACAATGTTCTCGTTATTGTCGGTACCAATCAAAGATAGCTTTTTGATATCTTCGAAGCTCAGCTTCTCGCCATTAGCAAATTCAAAATTCTCTATTATGTTGTTATCTCTATTTTTGTTGCTATCGATAACGTTTTGCATAGTAATGGAATCATTTGGGGAATTTTTAAAAAATATGGCTATATCCGAATATTCCTTTCGTCCAGTACGATCATTCATTCGCGCAACTCTTTTGACGATAAGATCCTCTTTGCTTATTCCTTCGCCAAATTTTATAGTATCGACTCCCTCATTATCGGTTACAGTATCGTTGCCGTCGCCTTTATTAAATATATAAGTATCATCGCCGTATCCGCCGTTTAGAGTGTCATCGTCTTTGCCGCCGATTAAAGCATCGTTACCATCATTTCCATAAAGAGTATCGTTTCCACTTCCTCCATTTAAAGTATCGTTACCATCACTTCCATAAAGCTTATCATCGCCCAAGCCTCCGCTTAAGATATCATTGCCACCATGCCCATATATTTCATCATCTCCGCCAAGGGCATCGAATATATCGTCTTTATTGCTTAGATAGAATTTATCATCTTCTTCCGTTGCTTTTATAGAAGAGTTATTAATGATAGTTTGATAATCCCAAACGGAATTATCCTTAAAAATAATCTTTTTTATAGACGATACTGCATCACCATTATAATAAAAGTCCTTGATGATAATTTTGTCATTTGAGACTTTTGAAGTGATGATAACATCATTAAGTTCTCGTTTTAATGATATATCGCTGGCGGAAAAATCATTAAATTTAATCGTATCATTACCGTCGTAATCGGTTATGATATCCGCTCCATCGCCTTTATTAAATATATAGGTATCATTACCGTATCCGCCATTGAGAGTATCGTTTCCTTTACCGCCGATTAAAGTATCGTTATTGTCACTTCCGTAAAGTCTGTCGTTACCTCCGTTGCCGATTAGGATATTATTTTCATTATAATAGCCGTAAATCGTATTATCGGTATCATCTCCGATAAGAGATAACTTTTTAATCTCATCTATATTTATCTTATCGCCGTTAGCGAATTCTATAGTTTGGATATTTTGATTGAAGGTAATACTATCGCTCGCGTTATTTTTAAAAGATAAAAGTATGTATCCATTGGAATTTTGCGAAATGATTAAATCTTTTTTATCCAATCCGGCGCCTAGTTTGAGAATATTATTACCGCCGTAATCTATTATAGTATCCGCTCCGTCACTTTGATTAAATATATAGGTATCGTTGCCATAACCACCATTGAGGGCATCGTTGCCTGCTCCTCCATTTAGAATATTATTCCCGTTTTCGCCATAGAGCGTATCGTTTCCCTTTCCTCCATTTAGTATATCATTACCATTACCGCCATAAAGCGTATCATTTCCGTTGCCTCCATTTAAAGTATCGTTGCCATCATTTCCATAAAGGGTATCATCTCCCTCTCCGCCATTGATGATATCATCTCCGTTACCACTCCAAATTTCATCGTTACCAAGACCTGCGTCAAAGGTATCGTTGCCATCAGTGAGATATAGCTTATCGTCTTTATCGGTAGAGCTTAGTGGGGTTAATTCAAGAATTTTATTAAAATCATAAACGGTTCCATCGGCAAAAGTTATAGTTCTTACGGTATTGTTTCCTATTTCAGGATTTACGGAAAAGAAATTTTGGATAGTTATGCTATCATCATTACTTTTGATGGATATTATAAGTTTATCTAGTTCCCTTTTGAAATTTACATCATTAGGAGCTACGCCTTCTTTGAATTGTATTTCATCTTTACCCGCCATATCGTAGATAATATCCGCTCCGTCACCTTTATTATAAATATAGATATCGTCACCATATCCGCCATAGAGCGTGTCGTTGCCTTTTCCTCCCACTATAAAATTATTTTCGGAATTTCCATTGATAACATCATTGCCATCCGTCCCACCCATATACGTATTAAGACATAGAGACAACAATTTGTCATCATTGCTGCCTAGCTTTACGAGATCTTCTTTTAAATTCTTTTGGAATATAGGTTTATACGCGCTAGCATCTCGAACGATACTCATTAATTTGATAATTTCATCATGTTTTCCATCTTTATATAGCCGCATAAGCTTAGAATTTAAAGTATCAAATTTATAGCTTAGCTTTCCGCCCTCTCCCAAGCTCATCTTTTCCATGTCTAAATTTAAATCGGAATATGTCGTTTGAAGCTCTATAGAAGCATATACATAATATTTAAAGGTATTGATTTTATCGTTAACCCTATTGGAGGCATTTGTCCATGGGCTAGAATTATAACCCTTTTGCAAGAAAGGCTTACCCGCAAGCTTTTCATATACGGCCATATCTCTTGCTTTTACATCGCCTCTCATTGAATTTTTATCTATTGCTCCTACTTCCGCCCATTCGTAGATCAGTTCATCAATATGTTTCTTTCTATCCTCTGGGCTTAGGGCCAGATATAGATTTATCATAGTAGCCAAAGTTTCGTTATTGCTTGCCGTCACTCTTAGAGAATTCAAATTTCCACTGGCTATGACTTGAGGTAGAGCTTGAGTTTCTAGTAGAATTTTGTCTTGGTCTATTATCTCTTTTGTTTTATTTAGACTTACTTTAAACCATACATCATCTGCCTTAACCTTAGTCCCATCATTTAAAGTGGCAGTAGAGGTTTGCCTGATAGAATTTCCGTTATTATCGGTTGAAATTTCTTTATAGTTTAGATCGATAGATTTTACTTTATCGCTTAGTTTGATTAATTCTCCTTCGTCAGTTATGGTATTAGAGTTTTTATCTTGCCATAATAGAAGCTTATCAAAGTCTTTATCATTTTTATCGATTATGCCGTCATTGTTGGTGTCAAATTCTTTAAGAGCGCTAAAGCCGTTTTTAGCTTTAGGGTTAGTGTATGAGTAGTAATTATCTGAAATCGTTTTATCGCCGAATAGCTCTGATCCGTTATCTATCTTGCCATTTCCATTTCTATCATACGCCAGTAGCGCATCATCTTTTTGTATCCATCCGGTAGCTTCGGCAAAGCCGTTATTATCCAGATCGAAGTTTCTAGTATAATCCAGGCTTAGAGTATTTATTCCGTCGTTATTTAGATCTATGACTATAGGGGAGCCCTCGGTTTCAGGATCATCTGGATCGCGGTCATCATCGATGATTTTGCCGATACCGTATTTTAATATCTTGGCTTTTAGTTTGTCTGAGGTTTGAATGATTGTAGGGGTTACATCAAATTTTCTATCCTCTTGTTTGTCCGTATTGCTGTCCCATGTATAGGTATAGGTATTTCCCCGCTTGTATTGAGCTAAATTTAGATTGTATTTTTTGATATATTCTTCGCTTGGATCGCCGAAAAGATATTTTTTATCTCCCACACCCAGTATGAGGAATTCACCTTTTTCGATAGAGCCTTGTATCGAGATGTTAAAATCTAGCGACTTTTTGCCGCTATCTCCTTCGTTTGTTTGGTTGTCATCTATACTTATGCCTATCTCATCTGTATCGACGAGAGTTATGCTTAGATACGCGTTTCCCTTCTCGTCTTTAAAATCCTTCTTATATCCATTGATCGTAACTGTACCGCCATCTTTTTTGACGATCAGTTTTTCATCTTCCAATAATTTATACTCCGTCTTCCCATCTTCGCTTATATATACTCCTTTATCCTTATTGTAGATTCCGCCCGTTAATATCGAGTTATTTAAGAAAACTCTGCCTTTGCCATCGCTGTCTTCTATGATGTCTTTATCTCCTGCGTAGTAGGTATCGAAACCATCTCCGCCGTAGAGCTCGTCCATATTGCCATCGTCTGATAACCTAAAAGAACCTATAAGAGTATCATCCCCTTTATCGCCGTATAGCTTATCGCTTCCCTTACCGCCTATCAAGGTATCGGCAGCCTCGTCATCATCCTTTCCTTCTTTATCGTGCCCATATAGTATATCGTCATAATCAGTTCCCATTATACGGTCGCTTCCTTTCCCGCCGACGTAAGTTATGCCATTAGGGATATGCTCTTTATAGTGATTTAGAAGCAAGTTGGCAGCCGCATCGGGAAACCAATCTGCGTCTACATTGTCTGAGTAATCGAAGTTCGTAGCTCTTGTCCCTACCATCTTATCATTTTCATTGCTTCCGAACATAACGATTTTGCCATTTTCATCAAGATAGTCGATTACTTTGCTTACTTGTTTGATACGATTAAATTCATCAAGGAACTTTGCATATTTCACCGTCTTAACTGAAAGCTCATTATCTATAGGAGCAGGGGGATTATCTACGCCTAATTTTGTTTTTAGATCTTTCCAATCCTTCAAAGAAGCATAATCTTCTTTTGTTATATCTCCTACATAAATTTTTGCTTCTTTATCAAATTCTAAATTTACCTTTTTCCCTATGCCGCTAGGATCTGCTATCTGCTTCAAGATTTCGTTGACTTCTTCGCTTCCTTCACCGCCTTTAAAATCAAAATCTCCCAAATCTAGCTTATATCTTACATTTTCAACTGCCAAAGGATTTAGGTTTTCATCTAAAACATAACGGATATTAGAGGTATCAAGTCCCAATTGAACGCTTCCAAACGCAAAAGCGATCTTGGCAAAATTAGGTTTTAAGATATTTCTATCGTAGAGAGATACAGAGGCGGCATTCTTGTCATATGGGCGAAATGCAATATCATACACATCTTCTTTTAGCTTTTTATTATCGTAGCGCTCTTTATTATTTTTATACTCTCCGTAAAATAAGTCAGCAAATTGCTCCTGCGTCAAATAATATTTACCGTCTTTATGCTCATCGTATTGTGTCTCATTTAGCGCATTTCCATTATTTAGCACATTTCTTTCTATCGTCTTACCGCTAAAAAATGTTTTAAATAGTTTGATATCCTTAGCATTAAAAGTGTCTCTACCTACTAGAGAAAAGAACTCATTCGGATCGATTTTTAACGTAATGGGCTCTTGTCTATCGATCCAATCGCCACTAGCCAACTCAGCTGGTTCAGGAGCAACCGATCGCCCCCAGAGATAAAAACACAATGTCTCCGTAGCAAAATCGCAACCGATTAATCCTAGTTCAAAAGTTCTCATCATTTATCCTTTGTATTGAATTTTTTATTTTAAAATCTTTAATAAAATTTATATAAAACTTTTAGCGCATCTCTATATCTCTACCGCCCAAATAATATTCTTCCAGCGGATAATTTATATTGCCGCAGTTATCAAATTTAAAACCTTTTCCAATACCGACTACGGCATTTTTTCTCTTTTTATAATACTCTCTAGTAATGTCAAAATTTGTTACCAAGTCATAAATATACTCCGAATGGTTAAATTGCATATAATTACCGTTAAATATAGCAAATTTATCAAGAAACAAAGTGCCTGTAACAGCTTTATCGTCGCCGTTAACCATAACTATCGGTCTGTCAAATCCAACGCTCGTATCTTTCAAATTTATTTTTAGATATTTCTTTGGATCGGTTTTTTTAGCCTTTAGCTCTTTCATCAGTATCTCCTCGGTCGTTTTTCCCTCTTGATAATATTTTTCTAATACTTCAAAACAATTGGATAAGTTTATATTTTCTAGTTCATAGTATGCAACCTCATATCTACTAGACCAAAGACTACCGAAGGTTTTTAACCTATAATCATCAATCATCCAATATAACTTTACGTCATAGTCCAAATATGCTCCTGCTACTTTTTTATACAGCTCCTCTTTCGGCAAAATTCTGTTTTCTTTGAGGCAATAGCCTTGTTCGTATTTGTTATAGTCGGAAAGAGAAACTATCGCGAAGCCTCGTGAAGTGGAGTAATCGGGGATGATGCGGATAAATGCGGCGCAAAGTATTATTATAAGAAGTAGCGTGCCCGCTAGGGCTTTAAATTTAACGGATTTATAAAATTTCATATCGTTTCTTTTCTATCCATCCATTCGTTAGAGGCTAATTCTTTCGGGCCTGGAGGAGTTTGTTTGCCCCACAAATAATAACTCAATATATCGGCGCCGTAATTGCCCTCTAAGTCTAATCTTAGATCAGTTTCTTTTTTGCTCATCCCTTATCCTTTTTCGGTTAAATTCGTTAAGATAAAATTTTAACTAACTTTATCCGCCGTGAATCCACATATCCAGCTCCTGTTCCGCCGGAGCTTTGATATCAAAATTTATATTTCCGCAATTATCGTATGAGAATTTACGTCGCAAATGCTTCATATGAGTATAAGCTAAGACTTCGTTAAAGCTTTCTAAATTCTCATACCCGTTTTTTATTCGCATTAAATTTTCTTTGCTTTTGATTTTTGTTAAATCTTCTTTATTGTTAAGCTCGATATACCAACTTATATAACCAGGTCTGGCATAATTCACAAAAAATTTATTCTCTTTTATTAAAAATGATTTTTCTAAAAACATTTTTCCACCATGAAGCGGATTTTTCTCTTCGGACAAGATAATAGGCTGTCTAAAGCCTAAAATTTCATCCTTATATACAAAGTATTTAGATAGATCGGAGATATCTATTTGCGTCTTGTCTTTTATCTCATAATCAAAACTCTTCCTGTCGGTATTTTCAACCAAAAAATCAAACCAGTTTTCTTCATTGAAATCGCCGATTAGATAGAGCTTGGAGATGCTCGCCGTATAAAAACTATGGCCGAAATTTTTTATATCGTGCTCATCGATAATGGTATTTCGCAGAACCTCATAGTCGTGATATCTTTTAAAATAATTTATAGCGGCATTTCGAAGTAACTCTTCGTTGCTCAGAATTCTATTCTCTTTTAGACAATATCCCTTTTGATATTTGTAATAGCTAAAAATATTAACTATGCAGGAGCCTTGCGAAGTGGAGTAGTCTGGCACAATGCGGATAAATGCGGCGCAGAAAAGTAGCGCTGCGGCTAGGATTTTAAATTTAAGTTTGCGAAATTTCATAACGATCCTTTAAATGACGCCAGCGAAGCAAACGCACACCTCGCCGCTCCGTAAAATTTATACCTTTGCTCCGCGTTCATCGTCCTGAGCTTTTTAAATTTGAGATAAATTTACGCGATGCTCAAAGTTTTCTGCCTAGCGCCAAAACCTCTTTGCGTCGCTAAATTTCATATCTCGCGCTAGCCAATTTTAAATCGCCGCAACATTTAAATTTTTGGTTCTCGCAGCGCTTAAATTTTACTCGGCGCGGCGCGTAAAATTCAGCGGTGCGGCGCCAAAAATTTCAGATAAGCTCTAAAGCCGCGCCTTAGTTTTATGCCCGCAAAATTTAGCCGCACCGCAAAAAGCTACTTCGCTGCGCAAAATTTAACCGCGAGCGCCAAAGCTTGTTACTTCTTCGGCTTGCTTAGCTCGTAGCCGAAGTGGATCTTTTTGCTCTCGCCCGGCTTTAGCTCAAAGTCCCAGCTAAGCAGTCCGTCCTTGTCGAGGCTACTCTGCTCGGGCGAGTTTTTCAGTGCAACCTTTATGTCTTCGTGCGTCGAAACGGGCGCTCGCTCTTGCAAAACCACGTTCCACGCGCGCTTGGAGCTATTTTTGATCTCGTAATCCCAAGCCATGGAATTTTTGCTTTCGCCGCCGAAAAAGGAGTTTTTCGTGAAGTTGTTCGCCTGCTCTTTTTTGACTTCGATCAGGCTGTTTTTACCCAGATATGCCGTAGCCTCGGAGTTTGCGGCAAAGCCTAGATGCACGAGCCCGATCTGCACGCCGTCGAGCTTTATTAGCGTTTCGCTCTCCTCTATGCTTCTTTCGGGGATAAATTTAGCCCGCACGTAGGCCGCCTCGCTACCGTAACCGTCGATGAGCAGATCAAATTTCGCATCCAGGCTCTGTTTATCGAAGCTGAACTCGCCCGCCTCGCCCGCCTTGAGGCTTACGCCGCTAATTTTCCACACCTTTGAGAGCGAGCTTTCGATATTCGAGCCAGTCCTTGCATACGACGATCTAGCCTCCGCCGCAGGTGCCCTCTGCATATCCGCCACCTCTAGCATCACATCCTTTTTATAAGCCGCCGCGGGCTCAGGCTCCATAGGCTCGCCCTCATACCACGGGTAAAACGGCTGCGGCGCGGTCTGCGAGGAGTATTCGTAAGGATACAGCGCGATCGTCAAATTCGCTAGCTCGGCGTTTAGCGGATTTTGCACCGAGAGTTTTTGCGCGACCTCGATTTTGCCGCTTGCAAGATCGGCAGAGAGCTCGTTGTGCGTGTAGGCGCTTACGTCAACGGGGTAGTTGATCTTAACGAAGCTCGGATCGCAGCCAAAGTTCACGTTTAAGCGGCGTTCGTTCTTGATCCGGTATTTTGAAATTTTCTCTTTGAGCTTTCCGATTTGCTCGTCCGTCTTTGAAATTTCGCCCGCTACGAGCAAGACCTCGTCGTAAATTTTTTGCGAATCCGCCTTTAGGCTCGCCAGGCTTCTATCTTTTAAGCTCGCAAAGTCACTTAAAAAGCGCTGCTGCGCCTTAAGCGCGACCAGGCGGTCGCTTAGCTCGCGCAAGCTCTTTTCGTCCGCCTCTTTTTTGGCGAATTCCGCGTTTTTCACTGGCTCGCTCTCTTCCAAAGACAATTCGCGCACTTCGCAAGAGCCCGTAATCTCGATGCTGCGGATATCCAAGTACTCCGGCACGTTCACGCTGAAGTTTGATTTTTGCGCGCCGAAGTTTTGATGCAAGAAGGCGGAGTTCGCGTAGATCTCAAGGCTGTTTTCCTGCGCGCTTAAATTTACGGCAAGCACTGCAGCTGCGCTTAAAAGAACTATTTTTTTCATTTTCGCTCCTTAAAAATTTTACGTAATTGTAACGATAAATTTTGATTTTTATGCTTAAAATTTGAGGCGAATTTTAAAATTCCGACTCCGCCGCCCGCTTTGAAATTTTAAAATTTCGTTCCCGCAAAAAACTCCGCCGCAGAGGCTAAAATTTTACCGCTACTAGCGCCATATAAGCTTTATCGCTCGCACAGCCGAAGCGATGAAATTTTAAATTTAAGAAGCTTCTATTTTAAGGATGAGCTGTACCCCTCCGCGAAGTAAAACCGATAAAAATGCAGGCGCTAGCCTGCCGTAACTTTAGCGGGGCGTGGGGC
>NZ_CALKTT010000033.1 GCF_937997535.1 uncultured Campylobacter sp. | reverse complement strand
AGGAACCGATACGTTGGAAGAAAGCGCATTCTTTTTAAATTTAGTTTGGGATGAGCATGCTCCGTTGGTTATTACCGGCGCTATGCGAAATGCCGATTCTATTAGCTCGGATGGTGCCGGCAATATATATGCTAGCGTGTTAACCGCTATTAGTCCGCAAAGTAGAGATCGGGGTGTGCTGGTAGTACTAAACGATACGATTCATAGTGCACTATGGGTTCATAAGAGCAATACCTTTTCTCTGCAAACTTTTGTATCGATAAATGCCGGTATTCAGGGGCTTGTGATAGAGAATGGAGTAAAATTTATAACTCCTGCCGTATCGCGTCAAATTTATCCTTTGCCTGACGTCAAATTTCCTAAAGTAGAGATTATACAAAGTTATTTGGGTTGTGACGGCGAGATGATTGAGCTTGCTGTGCGTGCTAATTTTAGCGGTATCGTAATTAGTGGCGTAGGTGCCGGACACGTATCATACGATATGGTGGATAAACTAAGAGGTGCTCAAATTCCGGTCGTCGTCGCTTCTCGCACAGGTAGCGGGATCTGCGCTACTAAGACATACGGTTATAAGGGCTCGGAGATGGATTTACAAAGTATCGGTTGTATAATGTCCGGCTGGTTATCGCCAATTAAAGCGAGGCTTTTGTTGATGCTTTTGTTGGCAAACAACATGAATTTGGAACAGATAAAAAAAGAATTTGGAAATTTCTGAGGCATCGATCTGGAATGTTTTTATATTATTTTTGTATAATACTCCTAAAAAACGGAGAATAAATGATACATCTCAATTCGGATCGTCCTATCACCACAACAGAATTTATAGTCCATAGTCTTAGTCAAGATATTTTAAACGGAAATATAAAATCCGGCTCCAAGCTAAAACAAAATGAAATTTCAAAGAGATTTAACGTTAGCGCTACGCCGGTAAGGGAAGCGCTAAAAATTCTGACGGCAAAAGGGCTAATCAGTTTCGATCCGTTTAAAGGCGCAATTGTAAAGGGGCTTTGCTACAAGGAAGCAAAAGAAATTTATGAACTCAGAATTTTATTGGAAAGCAAACTTATAACGGATGCGTTTGAAAAATATGATACTGAGTATCTACAAAAAGCAATTAATATCCAAGAACAGATCGAGACTTGCACGGATTTAAACGAATGGGCTTTGTTAAATGCCAATTTTCATCGATGCTTTTGGCAGAGCGAAAGCGGTAGTAGGACATTTAATATCGTCGAAACCCTTATAATGGCGGCAATCCCATATGTTTCACTGTCTTTGTTTTATAAAAAAACTCATATAAAATCCTCAAATGAGGAGCACAAGGCGATAATAGAAGCGTATCAGAAAAAAGACTTAAAAAAGCTAATTCATCTCAACACCATGCATACGAATAAGACTAAAAATATTTTGGAAGATGCGATAAAAAACAGTCTTTAAGTATTTTTTAAAAAAGTATGAAATCCGCGCTGCGGCAAACTTGTTAAATTCTTATCAAGATTAAATTTATGTCCACTTCTACATCAACCAAAACATTTCCCGATCAAATAGCTCCTAAAATTGCTTTTTAGAAATCACATAAATTGTATCAAAGAGAATTGATAAAAAATCTTAAGGTTTTATCGATCGCAACGATACCGACGCTAAATTTAAGCACTTCGGATATTACGCTTGATGGCAAGGACATGGCGCCGTAAGAAATAGCGCAGATTATAAACGGCGCAACTAGGCGCGAGATTAAATTTTATCTGCAAAATTTAGCTAATCGCGTGGATAAATTTTAAAAATTTAGACCCATAACGCTGCTATTTTCTAAAATACAAGATTTAAAAATGATACTCTCGAGCTTGTCAAAAATCTTTCGTAAATTTAGCCTACGCGCTATTTTTCTGCGCGAATTTCACGCTTGCATAGAGGTAGCTTGCAAGCCCCAGCGCGCCCAGTATCGCGCCCGCCTCGCCTATGTGCCAAAGCCCGAATCTCGTTGCGACTTGATGTCCCAAAAGCGCTCCGCCGCCTATGCCTACGTTGTAGATCGCCGAGTAGATCGATATCGCGACGTCGGTAGCGTCGGGAGCTAGCGCCAGGACTTTGATCTGCAAGCAGAGTCCGAAGCCGAAAATCCCCACTCCCCAGACGAAAGCTGCAAGCAGCAGCGCCGCGTCATTTGCGACAAAAGCTTTTAACGTCAGCACCGAGGCTAGGATAAAAAGGATCGAGCAGATCAAAAAGGCGTTTGGAAAAGGGCGGTAAAGCTTTGAAAAAAGCACACTTGCGGCGATTCCCGAAGCGCCGAATGCAAGCAGGACGTAGGTTACGAAGTGACCCCCTGCGGGATTAAATTTCGCCACGAAGGGCTCGACGTAGCTGTAGGTCGTAAAATGCGCGCCTACGATCAAAAATGTAAGCAGATACAAAGCAAGCAACATCGGGCGCCTTGCAAGCATCGGCAAGCTCGCAAGAGAGCCCGCGCGGCGGCTTGGCAAAAACGGTAAAATTTTCCAAAGAAACAGCGCCTCCGCCGCCGCAAGCGCGCCGATCGCAAAAAACGTAATTCTCCAGCCGAAAAGCTCGCCGACCACGCGCCCCAAAGGAAGTCCCAAAACCATGGCTAGCGAGGTGCCCAAAGCCAGCATGCCGATGGCCTGAGAGCCTTTGTTTATCGGCGCTAGGCGCACGACGAGCGATGAGGTGATCGACCAAAAGATCGCGTGCGAAATCGCGATACCGAGTCGCGCGATTACCAAAACGGCAAAATTCCACGCTACCGCCGCCAAGACGTGGCTTAGCGTAAATAGTACGAAAAGCCGCAAAAGCAGCCTCTTGCGCTCGAGCCTCGATGTAAGCAGCATCAGCGGCAGCGAAAGGATACTCACCGCCCACGCATAGATTGTGATGATTAGCCCCGTACTTGTAACGTCCATGCTAAAATCCGCCGCGATGTCGCTTAACAGCGCCACGGGGATAAATTCCGTCGTGTTAAAAATAAAGGCGGCAAACGCCAGCGCGATAACTCTCGTGTAAGCGATTTTATGGACGTTCATCGGTTTTCCTTTGGGCTTTTAAATTTGGCTTTAAGTTTAGCGCATTTAGCGGTTTTTAGCTTTTCGAGTTCTGCTCGGAATTTTAAAATTTTAAATTCCATGCCGTATATACGTGCCGCGTTTCGTGCTAAATCTAAGCGGGGGATTATAGCTAAATTTATCCTCCGCGCAGCTTGCGGAAATAGAATTTACGCTCAAAACGCAAGGTCGCGTGTGGTAAAATTCACACAGCGAGCGATCGATGAAAATTTAAAATGAAATTTGCGCTGCGCTCGGTAGGTGGCAATAAAATTCCTTATATTTGGCAGAATGCGCTGAAATTTTATGTACCGCGATGTTACAAACCATAAATAAAATTTCGCTACGTCGAGTTTGGATGTGTATAGCGGTTGAGGTTTTGTAGTGGCTAAATTTTATCACCCAGGCCTTGTTAACGATATGAGACTTCCCCCATTTTGTGGTATGTACATTTTTAAATTTCTTAATTTTCGCGCATTCCCGTCATTTGATATTTAGGTTAGAATTTCAAGCCAGACGGCTAAATTTACATTAATTTCTACCTGTTGCTCGCGATCTGCGCTTAAAGTACGCAAAAATTTATTTTCAAAGCGGAGAAAGAGCCCGTCTCAAATCGTCCGTAATGCTCGTCTAAAACTGCCAGCAGATCGCGCTTGTAGCCCGCCTGCTGTGATAAAGCTTTAGAATTTTATTCGGTTTGCGAAGCATTTAAATTTTTAAGCAATAAATATGTAAAATTAGCGAAATTTGATAATTCCAAAGGAACTAAAAATGGCAAAAGTTATGAAAACGATGGACGGAAACGAGGCGGCGGCTTACGTCTCATACGCCTTTACCGAGGTCGCGGGCATCTATCCGATCACGCCTAGCTCGCCTATGGCGGATTACACCGATATTTGGGCGTCGCAGGGCAAGAAAAACCTCTTCGGCATGCCCGTTAAGGTGGTCGAGATGCAAAGCGAAGGCGGTGCGGCGGGCACCGTGCACGGCTCACTCCAAGCGGGCGCGCTTACGACGACGTACACCGCATCGCAGGGGCTTTTGCTAAAAATTCCAAATATGTACAAGATCGCGGGCCAGATGCTTCCGGGCGTCATTCACGTCGCGGCGCGTGCGCTTGCGGCGCAAGCGCTCTCCATCTTCGGCGATCATCAAGACGTCTATGCCTGTCGCCAAAGCGGCTTTGCGATGCTTGCAAGCGACAGCGTGCAGGAGGTGATGGATCTGGGCGGTATCGCGCATCTTGCGGCGATTAAGGGGCGCGTGCCGTTTTTGCACTTTTTTGATGGATTTCGCACGAGCCATGAAATTCAAAAGATTGAGGTGATGGACTATGCCGAGTTTGATCGCCTGCTCGATCGCGAAGCCGTGCGTAAATTTAGAGCTGATGCGCTAAACTCTGAACATCCTAAAACTCGCGGCACGGCGCAAAACGACGATGTATATTTTCAGACGCGCGAGTTAGTCAATAAATTTTACGACGCGCTTCCGGACATCGTCGCGGAGTATATGAGCGAAATTTCAAAGATCACGGGGCGATCGTACGCGCCTTTCGTCTATTACGGCGCTAGTGAGCCGCAGCGGGTGATCGTCGCGATGGGTTCGGTCAATCAAGCCCTTGAGGAGGTGGTCGATCATCTAAACGCGAAGGGCGAGAAAGTGGGCGTGCTAAAAGTGCATCTCTACAGGCCTTTCAGCCTCAAATATCTCTTCGCCGCGATGCCTAAAAGCGTGCGCAAAATCGCAGTGCTTGACCGCACGAAGGAACCGGGCAGCCTCGGCGAGCCGCTGTATCTGGACATAAAAGCCGCATTTTACGGGCGTGAGGACGCCCCGCTCATCGTGGGCGGCAGGTATGGGCTAAGCTCCAAGGACGTTGATCCAGCGCAGCTAATCGCCGTGTATGAAAATTTAAAGGCAGACGAGCCTAGAAACGGCTTTACGATCGGCATCGACGACGACGTGACGCATCTATCTCTACCCGTGGGAGATAAAATTTCGCTCGGCTACGAGGATGAGACCGAGTGCCTGTTTTACGGCCTGGGCGCAGACGGCACCGTGGGCGCGAATAAAAATTCCGTCAAAATCATCGGCGATAAAACAGATCTTTATGCGCAGGCGTATTTCGCCTACGACAGCAAAAAATCGGGCGGCTACACGCGCTCGCACCTGCGCTTCGGCAAAAGACCGATCCGCTCGACCTATCTCGTCTCAAATCCGCATTTCGTCGCCTGCTCGGTCGCTGCGTATCTGGACATCTACGATGTTATCGGAGGCATCCGCGAAGGCGGCACCTTCCTTTTAAATTCCATCTGGGATGCCGAGCAGACGGCGGCAAAGCTTCCGAACAAGGTCAAAAAAATTCTAGCTGCCAGACGGGTAAAATTTTACATCCTAAATGCCACCAAGCTGGCGCACGA
This sequence comes from uncultured Campylobacter sp., assembly GCF_937997535.1. Lineage (GTDB taxonomy): Bacteria > Campylobacterota > Campylobacteria > Campylobacterales > Campylobacteraceae > Campylobacter_B. Next base: position 7,604 of record NZ_CALKTT010000033.1, on the reverse strand, counting down.
GATAGGGCTTGGAGGCCGCACCAATACGATCATGCAATCGGCGTTTTTCAAGCTTAGCGGCATCATCCCGTTTGAGCAGGCGCAAAGCTATATGAAGGAATACGCCAAGAAAACCTACGCCAAAAAGGGCGAGGCGGTCGTGGCGATGAACTGCGACGCGATCGATAGGGGCGCGGATGCTTTGGTGCAGGTAGCGATCGATCCTGCGTGGGTAAATTTAAAAGATGACGCGGCGGATATAAACGATAAATACAAAGGCGACGAATTTATAGAAAAGATCGTAAAACCGATGAACGCGGCGCGCGGCGATAGCTTGCCGGTGTCGGCGTTCTTGGGGCACGAGGACGGCGGCTTTGACGCGGGCACGACGCGATTTGAAAAGCGCGGCGTAGGCGTCATGGTGCCTAAATGGATCGAGCAAAACTGCATCCAGTGCAACCAGTGCGCCTTCGTCTGCCCGCACGCCGTAATCAGAGCGTTTTTGCTAGACGAAAAGGACGAGGCCGCCGCGCCTTTAAATTTAAAAGATCACCTGCTAGAAGCCAAGGGCAAGGAGCTAAAGGGGCTAAAATATAAGATCCAAGTAAGCCCGCTTGATTGCACGGGCTGCGCGCTTTGCGCCGAAAACTGCCCGAGCAAGGAAAAATCGCTCGTCATGGTGCCGCTTGAAGAAGAACTCGCAAAGGGCGAGCAAGAAAGCGCGGACTTTTTATTCGAGCACGTAAGATACAAAGACGATTTGATGGACAGATCAAGCGTCAAGGGCGTAGGCTTTGCGCGCCCGTATTTTGAATTTCACGGCGCATGCCCGGGATGCGGCGAGACACCGTACATCACGCTGATCACGCGACTTTTCGGCGATCATATGATCGTAGCCAACGCCACGGGCTGTAGCTCGATCTACGGCGGATCGGCGCCCTCGATGCCGTACCGCAAGGACGAGAACGGCCGCGGCGTCGCGTGGGCGAACTCGCTTTTTGAGGACAACGCCGAGTTCGGGCTGGGAATGAAGATCGCAAGCGAGACGCTGCGCCATAAGATCGAAGATCTTATGCTCGGCTCGCTCTCAAGCGTGCCAAACGCGCTAAAGGCGCTTTATCACGACTGGATCGAAAACAGAGACGATACGCTAAAATCCGCTCAGATTAGAGATAGACTGGTGCCGTTGCTAGAACAAAATTTGGACGCGCCCGGGGTTCGTGAAATTTTAGAGCTGAAGCAGTATCTAAACAAAAAATCGCAGTGGATCATCGGCGGCGACGGCTGGGCTTACGATATCGGCTACGGCGGGCTTGATCATGTGCTGGCTACCGGCGAGGACGTAAATGTGCTGGTGCTGGATACGGAGGTTTACTCAAATACCGGCGGGCAGAGCTCCAAAGCTAGCCGCCGCGGCTCTATTGCGCAGTTTACCGCAGGCGGCAAGGCGGTGCAGAAAAAAGACCTCGGCCAGATCGCAATGACCTACGGCAACATCTTCGTCGCGCAGGTAAATTCCAATGCAAACCAAGCCGCGACGCTAAAAGCGATCATGGCGGCGGAGGCTTACCCGGGACCTAGCCTTATCATCGCGTATTCGCCGTGTATCGCGCACGGTATCAAAGGCGGCATGGGCAGCTCGGGCGATCAAGCCGAGCTTGCGAGCAAATGCGGCTATTGGCCGACCTACACCTTCGATCCGCGGCTCGCGGCGGAGGGCAAAAATCCGCTTAAAATTTCATCCAAAGAGCCGGACTGGAGCCTTTATGAGGAATTTTTGCTAAACGAGGTGCGCTACAACGCGCTTAAAAAGATCGATCCGGAGCACGCGGGCAAGCTTTATGAAGCAAATAAAGCCGACGCGATGAGACGCTACCGCCAGCTCAAACGGCTTGCGAATGCCGATTTCGGCGATGAGGTCGTCTCTGCGGGCGCCGCGAGCGAGAATGCTTAAGATTTGCGGCTATTTGTTGAAATTCCGGCTCTGCAAATTTTGCAATCCGGAATTTTATTAAATTTCGCGGGACTACATAAAATTCCGTATAAATTTTAAAAGAGAAATCTATGAAAAAAATCGGGCTAATCGGCGGCATGAGTTACGAATCTACGATTACCTATTATGATGGGATCAATCGCAAAATTAACGAGCGTCTAGGCGGGCTAAGTAGCGGCGAGATTCTGCTAAGTAGCTTAAATTTCGACGAGATCGAGCGGTGCCAAAGAGATAATGAGTGGGGCAGGGCGGGCGAAATTTTAGCTCGTCACGCGCGAGTTTTGCAAGGCGGCGGAGCGGATTATATTTTTCTTTGCACCAATACGATGCATAAGTGCTACGAGGCGATAAATGCCGCTATCTCTGTACCATTCGTGCATATCGCGGATGCCACGCTAGATGAGCTGCGAAAGCATGACGTGCAAAAAGTAGGGCTGCTCGGCACGATTTATACGATGACGCAGGATTTTTACAAACAGCGCTTGATAGATGGCAGCGTAGAGGTGCTCGTGCCGAACGCGGACGAAATGGAAGCGGTAAACGAAGTAATTTTTAATGAGCTTTGCTTCGGTAAAATCTTACCGCACTCCAAAGAGAAATTTTTACGGATTATAGAAAAGCTTAGAGCTCGCGGTGCGCAGGGCGTGATACTAGGCTGCACGGAGATCGGGCTGCTCGTATCGCAAGCAGATACCGCCGCATGGTTATTTGATACTACGCAGATCCACATCGATGCGGCAGTAAGTCTAGCTTTAAGCGAATAAATATCAAATATGAACCGGTAAAATTCCGGCTTATAATTTCAAATTTTTATATATTATCAGTTAAATTTAATCTTTCTCTGTTATAATAACGAATATCAATCATATAAGGGGATGAAATGAACGTTTTAGTTATAGGAGCAGATGAGATTACACCCATTAAGGCGGTTTTAAAAGACCTTGGCGCGAGCAATATCGAGCACTGGGATGCACGAAACGAAAATCGCGTAAATCGTAAGCCGATCCCGCAGGATACCGAGTGTGTCGTGATGCTTACGAGCTTTTTAAACCACAACACGATGAAAAAAATCAAAGGCGAAGTAAAAAAGCGCAAAATCCCGCTCGTATGCGCTAAAAGAAGCGTCAGCTGCGTATTTTGCGAATACTGTAAGGTTTTCAATTTAAATCAAGAATTCGGTTGCAGACCTTGCGAAGATGATTAAAATCCCAAGGAATTTAAGTAATGCCGGCAAGCCCAGGCAAGCGGTTAAAAAATCGCGCACTACGCCGCAATCAAATGCTTACGACGATAAAGTTGGCGAGCTAAATTCCAAGGATTTTTTAAATTCTAACAAATTTAACGCTACTTACCTTGCACACGCCGAAAGCAAGAAATTTAGCGGCAAATTTAAAAAGTTTTCAAGCGGTAAATCGGGCGCGCTTAATCATAATGCCTCTAAGCCGTGCGCTGCAAAGAGCGCGCAAAAAGGCAGCGCGAACAGGAATTTGACAGCAAAGGCTTTTTACAACACTGGCTTAGCGCAAAAGAATTTTTTCTGCGCTAAGCGTTCGGACGAGAAATCAGCTTTATTACAAGATACTACCGCGTCAAAACGAGATATCGCGACGCGCGAAAAACGCCAAAAAGCGGATCTGCGGCGCGATAATGAGCTTATTGATGATGAAATTTTAAATGCCGAAGTTTTTAATAAGCAATTCTTTAGCGGCGAGATTTTTGGCTTTGATGCGAACGGGCGCGAGATTGCGCCAGAGGCGCTGCAGGATTATGATGCGGCTTCGCGAGCGCGAGCGATGCTAGCTCTATATAATTTTAACGTTAATGCGGATTATAGAATTCTGCCCACAAATTTAAAGGGCGCTTCGCAGTTTCGCGCTGCGTTTTTAAATTTTATCGCTTCCGAACTTAGGCGCGGTGCTCGCAAAATTTACCGCTTCAAGCCCGCCGTGAAATTCTGTACGGCGGATAATGCGATAATCTTTGCCTATCTGCGCGATATGCCGCTGCCTGTATTTGCCGCCAAGCCCGCTTATAAGCTAACTAGCGCAATCGTGAGTCTGCGTAGCGGATTGCTGCTAAACGGAGACGATGCGTTTTGCAACTTCGTATTTTGCAAAATCGCGCTTCGCAATGCAGGCGCACAGCTGCAGCTTGTGGGTAAATCGGGCGAGCTCATCGTAGTTCGCAAGAGCGGTTTTAGCCTAGGCGTGGTTACGAGCTTTAAAAAAATTCTACCTCAAAATTCAGCCATTTATGATAATGATATAAAAAAAGCGCTAGAGCTTTGCCGCGGAGCAAACCTCGATGCCCTGTATCTTGTCTATCCAAAAAATGAAAATTTTAACCGCCACGTCGAGATAAAAAGCGAATGCTTTAAGGGAAATTTCATTATGAAATTAGTACCATACAAGCTCACCGACAAAATTTATTAAAAGGATACCAAATGGTTGGAATTATTTTTGGAAGCTCGATGGGCAATACTGAGGACGCTGCGAAGCTGATCTCGGAAAAGCTCGGCATCGAAAATGAGCTTAAAAACGTTGCGGACATCGCGCCTGCAGACCTAGATAAATACACCGCGCTCATCATCGGCAGCTCCACATGGAACGACGGCGAGCTACAAGACGACTGGGCGGGCTTTGATTTTTCAGCCCTTGATGTCTCAGGCAAGACCGTCGCGATTTTCGGCATGGGCGATAGCTCAAGCTACAGCGACGCTTACTGCAACGCAATGCGCGAGCTATACGACAACTTCAAAAAAGCGGGTGCAAATATCGTAGGTGCAGTGCCTACCGACGGATATGAATTCGACGAGAGCAAGGCCGTAGTGGACGGCAAATTCGTCGGTCTTGCGCTAGACAATGACAATCAAAGCGACCTCACCGAGAGCCGCATCGAAGCGTGGGTAGCGCAGATCGCCCCATCTTTTAAATAGCCCTCCTTTAAATTTGCCGTGGAGCTCACGCTCCGCGGCACTTTCATCTTTTTTTAAAATTTAAGCTCTGCCGACTTCGGTTAAATTTAAACGGCTTTTAAATTTTAAAATTTTAATTTGCGAGAATGAAGTTTATCTTTTAAATTTAGAGCTGCTCGATACTTTTGCGCTCATGTAAATACAGACCTGCTTGGAGGCGCACGTAGCGTGATTAGAAAAAATTTAGCCTCTGTGACGGCGGAAGAATGAAGCCGAGAGTTTGCATAGCACAAGCGGATTTATAAACCTCGTCGGCATAATAATCGGCGAACGTTCGGGAAATAAAATTTGCAAATTTTATAAAAAGCGAAGCGAGAGGCATCGTTGCTAAAATTTCTCTCCGCACATACGCCATTGAAATTTCTTTCCACTCACACGCCGTTAAAATTCTCTCCGTAGCTCCGCCGTGAAATCTCGCTCGCCGTTTAATGTAAAATTTTATCTATCCACGCATCGAGCGGCTGCCGTTTGTCCGTAAAATTTAGCATAAATTTGGCGCCGCAGCCGCGTGCAGCTATCGTTTTTTAAATAAACCGCAGCATAACCCGCGAGATCGCCCGCCGCTAGGAGCGAAAACCGCAAAGCCGTGCGGCGGCGACAAAGCATAGATTTAAAAGAGAAATTTTGCTCTTTACACTACTTCGCGCAAATAGCGCAGCAAGGCGTAAATTTAAGGCTTTAAAATTTACAGCCCTAGCTCTATCGCCAGATCCTTCACCGCTTTGAGATTTACCTTGCCGCTGCCGAGCACCGGGATTTGCTCCACTTTTTTCACGACGCTTGGCTGCATTATCGGCGCCAGCGCGGAGTCCTTTAGGCGGCGCGAAATTTCATCCTCGTTCGCCTCGCCCACGTAAAGCAGAGCGATCTTTTCGCCCTTTTTCTCGTCTTTTAAGTTCACGCACGAATAGATCGCGCTTTCGCCTAAAATTTCGCCCACGGCGCTCTCTACCGCGCCCAGGCTTATCATCTCGCCACCGATTTTGGCAAAGCGCGAAAGGCGGTCGGTGATAAATAAAAACCCGTCGTCGTCGATATAGCCGATGTCACCGCTCTTGTAGTAGCGCACGCCATCCATTTGTGCGATCGCCTCAGCGGTTTTTGCCGGCTCATCGTAGTATTCCTTCATAACCTGATGTCCGCCGATTAAGATAAGCCCCTCCTGCCCGTTTGGCAGCGGCTGTAGCGAGGCGGGATCGGTGATCTTTATGACCGTGCCCGCAAGCGGCAAACCGACGCTCTTTTCGCGGTTGAAGTAAAGCTCTTTGAAAAAATCAGGCTCGAGGACGTTCGGTGTATTTACGCTCACTACCGGCGCGGTTTCGGTCGTGCCGTAGCCCTCGTAAATTTCGATGCCGAATTTTATCTTAAATTCCTTTCGGACGTTTTCGTTTAGCTTCTCCGCGCCCGCAATCGCTAGGCGAATGCTTGCCAGCATAAGCGGATTGAGCCTTTTGTTTTTGGTGTAGAGCCTAAAAAACGTCGAAGTGCCGAACATTATAGTAGCGCCGTATTTTGCGCTCATCTTGCCGACGCTAAAGGCGTCCGTAGGATCTGGCACGTGGATACTTAAAATTCCGTCGTTTAGCGGAAAGAGCGTCGTTACGGTAAGCCCGAAGCAGTGAAAGATAGGCAGCGACGCTAAAATCGCGTCGTGCTCGGTGGCGTTTATGAGCTCCGAAATTTGACGGACGTTCGCCATTATATTTTTGTGCGTTAAAACCACGCCTTTGGGCTTTCCTTCGCTGCCGCTGCTAAATAAAATGGTCGCTACGTCATCTATCGCGTGCGGCTTAAAATACAGCGCGCAAAATAAAATTTTAGGCATCAGCAGCGATTTTAGCGCGCAGGCTATGCGCTCGTTTTTAGAGACGCCCTCGCTTAGATCTTCAAGGTATACGAGCCGATCGCCGATCAAGCTTTCCAGCTCAAAGCCCTTTGATTTGAGCTTTTCTACGAATTTGCGCGAGCTGATGATCGTGCGGATATTTGCTTTATCCGCGCAGTAGATTAAATTTTCTTCGCTTAGCGTGTAGTTTAAATTTACGCTCGTTTTGCCCATCGTAAAAAGCATTAAATTTACGGCGCTTGCGATGACCGAGCTAGGCAAAACGATACCTACGTTTTCCTCGCTGCCTATGCGGCTCTTTAACCTTTTGCGAAGTATCAAAACGGCGCTCATCATCGCTAAATTTGTGAAGCTCACTCCAGTGCTATCGACCGCTACGCGCTTAAAAGGCGATTTTTTGGCTTGATTTAGCCAGTTGTAGGCAAGCGGCTTTAGGCTTGCGAGATATTTGCCCCAGCTGAAAAACGATAGCTCCGTTACTGCGCGCTTTACCTCGTGCGCTTTGGAATTTGCCTCAATCGGCGCGCCGAAGCTTACGCGAAGCGCGTTTTTACCGCTTTGCGAGATCGTTCTTTTATAATGCTCGCTGGCGCGCGAAAATGTCGATCCCCAAAGCCCTCTGATATAAAAAGGCACGATTACGGAGTTCGTATCGTGCGCGGCTAGCTCAAATCCGCCCTGAAACTCGTCTATGCGGCCGTTGTAACTGATGTGACCTTCGGGGAAGAGCCCCACTACTTCACCAGCATTTAGCGCCTCGCGGATGCTTTCGATCGCGCTTTTGCTCACGCCCGCTCCGATCGGAATGA
>NZ_CALKTT010000032.1 GCF_937997535.1 uncultured Campylobacter sp. | reverse complement strand
ACTATAGATGATAAATAAATTCTTTTTAATTTAAATTTAAAGAATTTTTCACTATTATAGCGTCTCTTTTAATAACGCATATGAGAAATAATATTATAAAAGGATCGAAATGAGCTTACTTAAGCTTTCTGTTGCGGCTATAGGTACGCTATGTTTATGTGCAGTCACTTTAGCTGCGCAAGACGATAGCGAAGGTGGCTCCCAAAATTTGGGGCAGATCAATGTTACGGGAAATGTAGAAAGCGACCCGCTTACCAAAAAAGTCGGCGAAACGAAAAAGAGCGCCAAGCAACTCGCCAAAGAGCAAGTTAGCGATAGTAGAGATATGGTTCGTCACGAAACCGGCGTTTCGGTTGTAGAAAGTGGAAGATTCGGTGCTAGTGGCTACTCGATCCGCGGAGTAGATGAAAACCGCGTAGATATAAGCATAGATGGGCTTCGCCAGGCAGAAACACTAAGCTCGCAAGGATTTAAAGATCTATTTGAAGGATATGGAAACTTTAATAACACTAGAAACGGCGTTGAGGTTGAAAACGTAAGACAGGTAGATATCACTAAAGGTGCAGATTCGGTAAAAAGAGGCTCGGGCGCGCTAGGTGGCTCAGTAGCGTTTGAGACAAAGGATGCGAGAGATTATCTAACGGAGAAGGATTGGTATTACGGATTTAAGCGCGGGTATCAAAGTGCAGATAGACAAAACTGGCAAAGCCACGCAGCTGCAGTTCGGTTTAAATGGTTTGATCTCTTGGCTATTCACACCGATAGAGAAGGACATGAACTAAAAAACTGGGGTTATAAAGACTATGACCCAACCGTCATTAGAAAAGTTAGGGAAAAACCTGATCCCTATAGAATTTACAAAAAAAGCACATTGGTAAAATTTGGCTTTCAGCCTACCGATACCGATAGATTTAGCCTAGGATACGATAAGTCTAATATAAAATCAGAGGGAATAGACTGGTCGAATCAATTTGCTCTTTATAATACGCAAACTCCTTGGGGTGCTCTAACTAATGACATACGACATACCAACGATAGAAGCGAAAGAAAAAACTACTCATTTTCTTATGAAAATTTCGACGAAACGCCTTTATGGGATAGCCTGAAATTTAGCTACAACAAGCAGCGCATTAAACTAAAGGCAAGAACGGACGAATATTGCGAGGGCGATAACTGCGCAGGTATTTCAAATCCGTCCGGTCTACATATAAACGAAAACGGAAAAATGGTAGATAAATACGGAGGAGAAGTAAAGACATGGCTAAAGTGGGGATTTATGCCTACATTAGTAGATAGTCAATTTGATTTTTCAGATCCGGATAATCCAAAAAATGAACCTCATATATTAAATACGGACGCGTATAGTAGTTATAAACCTAATGATGATGTTTACGTAAATTGTGATGAATATGATTGTTCTAAAGGTATGACTCTTTTTGATACCGATAGCGGCACATATAAAACATATTCCATAAACAAAATAACTACACCTTATAGCAAAGGCAATTACGGTAAATTATCACCCGTTGGCTCGGATCAAGTACTTTTACCTAGTGAAAACGGATATGTAGAAAATAACTGGAAGGATAGAGATTTAAATACCGATACTAAGCAGTTTAATCTCGATCTTACAAAAGATTTTCAGATAAAAAGTACGGAACACTCTCTAAGCTATGGCGGACTCTATAGCAAAAGCGATAAAAGTATGATAAATAAAGCGGGTTATTCTCCTCAAAATAAGCAATGGTGGGCTAAATATTTTGCCGGAGTTAGAAATACGAATCCTAATTTTCCGATATTAGGCACTTGGTATCCAGAAAAATGCCAATCATACACCAACGCTTCTTCTTATAATAATTCTTGCGGCCACGCAGATGAACCGTTTAGTTTTCTTATTCCGGTTGAGACCAAAACCGGAGCGCTTTATGTGGGAGATGACTTTCGTATAAACGATGTTTTAGCCTTTGATCTTAATTATAGGTATGATAAGGTTAAACACAATCCATCATATACCCCAGGCGTTACGCCAAAAATTCCAACTGATCTATTTATCGGAATGTTTGTTCCTTATACTCCACTTCCCGGTACGCCGTCTAGTGATGAGATAAAGGCGCATAAGGATGCAAATGCAGAAGCCAACGCCGTATATTTAGCTTCTCAGAAGAGAAAATATTCGGCAAATTCATATTCTTTATCTACAAGCATCGATCCACTTGATTTTTTCAGGCTTCAGCTTAAATACGCAAACGGATTTAGGGCGCCTACTTCGGATGAAATTTACTTCACTTTCCAGCACCGTGATTTTTCGATATATCCTAATTTGGATTTGAAAAAAGAGACCGCAAAGACTAAAGAGATTGCCTTTACGCTTCATAATTCTCCAAGCTTCGTTACATTGAATTTATTCCAAACGGATTATAGGAATTTTATAGATTTACAATACAAGGGGGAATTCCAGCTTCCTTACGGAAACGGTGGAAGTACAATGCCTACTTCTGTGTATCAAAACGTAAATCGTCCAAAAGCAAGAGTAAGAGGAATAGAGATAGACTCGAGACTGGCTTTGGATCAAATTTGGCAGCCTCTACAGGGCTTTCATATAGGATATAAGCTAAGTATTCAAAAAGGCAGAATGGATATAGGTCACGGCAAAACCGATACGCCGATGAATGCGATCCAGCCGCGAACGGCGGTTTATAGCGTAGGCTATCAAAGCCCGGGCGATAAATACGGCGCGGATCTGTTCGTAACCGCGGTAGCTGCGAAAAAGGCGAGAGATACCTACAATATGTATTGGTACGAGCAGTATCTAGGCGGCAAAATCGTAAACGGCAAACCTGTAAGCAATAGCGAAGTGGAATGGAGAAGCGGTGGATATACGACGATAGACTTCGTAACATACGTAAAGCCGATAAAATATCTGACGCTTCGTGCAGGCATATATAATATAACCGATCGTAAATATATCACTTGGGAAAGCGCCAGGTCAATAAGGCCTTTTGGAACTAGCAATCTGATAGATCAAGAAACAGGGCTTGGTATCAACCGCTTTTACTCGCCGGGTAGAAACTATAAACTCACATGGGAGTTTCAGTTTTAAAAATTTAATCAAGTGTTTGACGTCTTATTAAAACAAAAGCCTTTGGAATCAAAATTTATAGATTTATTACTAAATTTAAAAAGATGACGATAGTAAATCATTTGGCATCATTTAGATTTCCGAATTTTATGTAGCGTGTAAATTTTAAATTTTTACGTAGTACGGCAGTCCAAAGGCTCCTGTCCGTGATGACATCAGCTTTGTAATTTTGCAATGACGCCCGGGATCTCTTTCAAAATCAAGATAGCGAATTTTAATTTTAACTGCGGTCTATATGAAGCCTTTAGCTCGCGGAATTTCTCTGCCATTAGCGCGTAAATCCTCGAGATATTTTGCGCAATGTAGTTTTAAAAATCTTTATTTAATAACTCAAGATTGCTTAGCTTAACCGCCGAAAAACAAGCGAAAAAAACTAAGCGCAGGCTTCAGGTAAAATTTGCGCGGAATTTAAAATATTTTAAAATTTGCAAATTTGTAAAATTAAAATTTAAAGATAAAATTTGACCGAGCGGATCGGTCAAATTTTGATTAAATTTTAGCGCCAAGCGCGCAAAAATGGCTTATTTATAAGCCTTGATCGCTTTGTCTAGGATTTTCTCGGCTTCCGCGGCGCTTGCGAAATCCTTCACTTTAACCCATTTATTCGGCTCTAAAAGCTTATAGGTTTCGAAGAAATTTTTGATCTTATCCAGCGTAGCTTTAGGCAGATCGGCGACCCCTTTAATGCCCTCAAATCGCGGATCAATCTTGCTAACCGGCACGGCAAGCAGCTTCTCGTCCATGCCATTTTCGTCCTCCATCATCAAAACGCCGATTAAGCGGCATGGGATCACGCTACCGGCGGCAAGCGGGTATTCGTTTAGCACTAAAACATCCGCAGGATCGCCGTCATCGGCCAAGGTATTGGGCACGAAGCCGTAGTTTGCAGGGTAAAACATCGCGCCGTAGAGCACGCGATCTACGCAGAGCGCGCCGCTTGCTTTGTCGATTTCGTATTTGATATTCGAGCCGTAAGGGATCTCGATCACTGCATTGATTTTATCGGGGTTTGAGCCCACTTTTATCTTTGAAAGATCCATGGTTTTCCTTTATTTAGAATTTAAAATTTTGATATTTTTCACGTCTATCGTCGTTTTGGTAAAATCTTTGTCGATCTCGCCGCTAATTCGCACGAGCGTATTTTCATCTACGCTCACGTCGCGCCAAACGTCATCGTCGATCTCGACCTCGATGCTATCGCCGTTTTGATCCACAAATCTATAATGCTCGTGTTTGAGTTGAGATTTTATCTTGCCGTCGATTACGACAAAAGAATCATCTCTTAATTTAAGCGCTTCTTTGACGCTTAGCGGCTGAGTTTGCGCCGCGGAGCCGCTTGGCACAAACCCGCCCGCGGCGAATGCAGCCGCGCACAAAGCCATACTAAGTAAAAATTTTCTAACCATATCTATCCTTAAAATTTTAATCTCTGCATCCACAAACAGATCCAAAATTTCATTAAATTTAAAATCCGCTTGCATTTGACGCTCGCATTTAAATTTACACAGCGGGCTACTTAAATTTACGCTTGATCTTGGCTATCTCGCGCAACGGCAAGTTATAAATTTAAAAGCGCGCTCGCTTCGGAGGCGCATTAAATTTAAGCACGATCTGCGCCGCTTGCGGTATGAAAAAGAAGCCAAAGGCACTTAAAATTCAAGCCGCCATCCAAGCGCGCTAGCCTAATTTTTCGATCTGCGCGGCGATTATAGCGTTTATGTCCGCTACGATCTCCTCGACTGTGCGCTCGCCGTTTACGCTGTAAAATACGCCCGCGTCGCCGTAAAATTTACGGATATCCTCGATCGGCTCTGAAAATACCGCCATGCGGTTTTTAAAGACCTCCTCGTTATCGTCCGCTCCGCGAGCGCGTCCTAAAACACGCTCCTTGGCGACCTCTTCGCTAACGCATACTTCGATTACTGCGCTAAGATTTACATCATTGTCTCCTCGCAGCACCTCATCTAGCTTATTCATCTGCTCGACGCTCCTTGGATAGCCGTCGATGATGATGAAGTCTTTAGGTGAGCTTTTAATTGCGCTAACGATAGCATTTACGACGATATCAAGCGGCACGAGATTGCCTTTAGAGATGAAGCCGTCTATCTGCCTACCAAGAGCGCTGCCGCTTGCTACCTCGGCACGCAGCAGATCGCCTGTGGAGTAGTGCTCGATGCTTTGATTCATCTGAGCGATCATGCTCGCATCGGTCGTTTTGCCGCTGCCAGGAGCGCCAATGATTAGAAAAAGGCTTTTCATTTTTGCTCCTTCTTATGAAGCCTGAGACCTAGCTCGCGAAGCTGCTCGTCTGTAACGACGCTAGGGGCTTTGGTAAGCGGACACTGCGCGCGCTGCGTTTTAGGAAACGCGATAACCTCGCGAATACTGCTTGAGCCGGTAACGAGCATCATCAGCCTGTCAAAGCCGATCGCAATACCTCCGTGCGGAGGCGCGCCGAAGCTTAGCGCATCGAGTAGGAAGCCGAATTTCTCCCTCTGCTCCGCAGGCTCGATTTTAAGCAGCCTAAAGACCTTTTCTTGAATGTCCGCCTTATGGATCCTGATGCTGCCGCCGCCAAGCTCGATGCCGTTTAGCACGACGTCGTAGGCGATCGACGTGATATCCTCCAAATCGGGCTCATCGGGATTGTTCGGCATAGTGAAAGGATGGTGCATCGCAGAGTAGCTGCCGTCGTCGTTTTGCTCAAACATAGGGAAATTTACGACCCACAAAAACTCAAGCCTGTTCGGATCTATGAGGCCAAGCTCGTTTGCGAGGAAAATTCTAAATCTGCCCATATAATCAAGCACGATTTTCTTTTTGCCAGCGCCGAAAAATACGACGTCGCCGACCTTTAGCTCGCAGCGGCTGATGAGTTCGTCCAGCTCGCTTTTTTCAAAGAATTTTACCAGCGGCCCCTTTAGCCCGTCCTCTTTTACTTGGATAAACGCAAGTCCCTGCGCGCCGAATTTTTTCACGTATTCCTCAAAGCCTTGCATCTGGCGTTTGCTAAATTTCAGATCGCCGCCCTCGACTTTGAGCGCTTTAACACGGTTAGCCTTGCGGTCTTTGGCTAAATTTGAAAAAATTTCGTTGCTCGATTTTTCAAAAATATCGGCTACGTCGATGAAAGGCATATCGTAGCGCAGATCGGGTTTATCGCTGCCGTAAAGCTCCATCGCGTCCTTATACTCCATATGTCTAAAAGGAGTGACGATCTCGCGGCCGCAGGATTTGAAAATATCCTTTAAAACCTCCTCGGCTACGCTCATTACGTCGTATTGGGTATTGAAGCTCATCTCGATATCGATCTGCGTAAATTCCGGCTGGCGGTCGGCGCGCAGGTCTTCGTCGCGAAAGCAGCGCGCGATCTGGAAGTATTTATCAAAGCCCGAGCACATCAAAAGCTGCTTGAAAAGCTGCGGACTTTGCGGAAGTGCGTAAAAGCTGCCCGGATAGACGCGGCTAGGCACCAGATAATCTCTAGCGCCTTCAGGCGTCGCGCGCGTTAAGATCGGCGTTTCGACCTCCACAAAGCCGAGTCTATCAAGAGCATTTCGCGCGGCGATCGCAGCCTTGGAGCGCATCTTAAATTTATCGAAGCTTCCCTCGGCGCGCAGATCCAAAAAGCGATATTTTAGCTTCGTTTCTTCGTTGACGCTTTTATCGCCGATTACGAAAGGAAGCGGCTTGCTCGGATTTTCGATCTCTAAGCTTTCTACTACGACTTCGATGTCGCCGGTTTTTAAATTTGGATTTTCTAGCCCTTCGCCGCGAGCTCGGATCTTGCCGACGGCTTTTAGGACAAATTCGTTTCGTACTTCGTTTGCAATTTCATACGCTCTTTTGCTATCTTTGGGATCGCACACGAGCTGAAGCAGGCCGCTTCGGTCGCGCAAATCTATGAAAATAACGCCGCCGTGGTCGCGGTAAGAATTTACCCAGCCGCACACGGTTACACTTTTGCCGATATCGTTTTTACTCAAATCGGCGCAATAATGACTTCGCAAATTTACTCCTTTAAAATTATTTGTAAAACGCAAGTATAGTTAAATTTTGCTTTTACAAAGCTAATTTTTTATAAAATAAAACTATGGAAAACAAAATTCATCAAAACCTTAAATTCGCGGGGCTAATAGCCAAAAAATCAGAAGAGATTCGCCCCGTCGTGGAGCAAATTTGCGAAATTTTAAAAGCGCAAGGTATTGAGCTTTTGCTTGAAGAGGACGGAGCGGAATTTTTCAGCCTTAAGCCGCATACGCTTGCAGAAATTTTAAAAAAGACCAATTTTTTAATTAGCCTCGGCGGAGATGGCACGCTTATCGGGCTTGCGAGGCTGCTAAGCGACAAAAACGCCTTTATTTTGGGTATCAACGCGGGCACTCTGGGCTTTTTAACGGACGTGCAGCCGAGCGAATTCGCAAAATTTTTAAAGGAATTTTTGCGCGGCGAATATGAGATCGAGCGCCCGTTTTTGCTTGAAGTGATACTGGAAAACGGCAGCGGCAAGATCGTCCGCAAGAGTGCATTTAACGACGTCGTAATCACCCGCAGCCATATCTCTTCGATGGCGAAGATCAACGCGTTTTTAAACAGAAAATATTTCAACACCTACTACGGCGACGGCGTGATCGTAAGCTCCGCCGTGGGCTCGACCGCGTATAATATGAGCGCGAACGGCCCGATCGTCTATCCTCTGTGCGACGTGTTTTGCGTCACGCCGATCTGCTCGCACAGCCTGACGCAGCGGCCTTTGATCCTGCCAAAAGAGTATCTCGTGAGTTTCAAAAACGCCGGAAGCTCAGAAGTTGGCGTCGTCATCGACGGACAAGACGTTTTTGATATGGCGGAATTTAGCAGCGTGAGCGCTAAAATTTCACACACCAAAGCAAATTTAATAAAACGCAAGAGCTACGATTATTTCGACGTTTTAAAAGCCAAACTCAGATGGGGACACGGCGGATGCTAGAAAGAATTTATATTAAAAATAATCTAGGTTTTTGCGAGAGCGAGCTTAGTTTTGGCCCGGGACTTAGCGTATTTACAGGTATCAGCGGCGCGGGTAAATCGGTATTAATAGGCGCGATTTTAGCGGTGTTCGGTCTTAACGAATGCGAGGCTGAGCTCATAGAAGCGGACGTAGAGCATCAATTTGATATGGAAAATTTCGGCTTGATAAACGATACGCCAAATATTTTTCGCGTCCTAAAAGAGCGTAGCTTGCGATACTTTATAAATTCTCAATCGGTTTCGAAAAAAAATCTAAGCATGATCGCCGGCGAATACGTAAAATTTTTAGGCGCGAAAAACGCCGGCGAAATGAGTAGCGACAGCTTGCTAAAACTACTTGATTTTATCGCCGCGAAAAAAGATGCGGCGCACGCGCAAAGCCTATCGGAGCTTCAAAGCGCTTTTGTGGAATTTAGCCGCACAAAAAAGCAGCTGGATGAAATTTTGGATCAAGAGCGCAAGATCGAGGAGTTAAAGGAATTTGCTCGCTTCGAGATTGAAAAAATCGAGCGCGTATCGCCTAAGATCGGCGAATATGAGGAGCTTTTGCAGATCAAAAAAAAGCTTAGTAAAAAAGATAAGATCGAGGAACTTTGGGCTAGGGCGCAGGGCGTTTTTGAGCTGGAGCGCAGCGTCATCGAAGCGCTAAGTCTTAGCGGGCTGGATAGCGCGTTTTTTGAGGATGCGATGAACGAGCTGCGGCTAAAGCAAGAAAGCTTGAGCTTAGACGAGCTCGAAAATATCGACATAGAGAAAATTTTAGATCGCATCGAAGCTCTTAGTGCGCTAAATAGGCGCTACGGAAGCGTAGAAGAAGCTTTAGATACGCTTGAAGCACGCAAGAAAGAGCTTGAGCATTACGAGCAGTTAAGCTTTGAGAAAACCAAGTTGCAAGCGGAATTTAAACGCCTTAGTGAAAGCACCGCTACCCTTGCCGAAAAAATCAGCGAGGCTCGCAAGGGCGCTAAAAAACGGCTCGAGGATCTGATAAATTCCTATCTAAAGCAGCTTTATATGGACGGAGTGGAGCTTAGTTTTAAGCCCGCGGTTCTTAGTGAGTGCGGCACAGACGAAATTTGCGTCAGCTTGTGCAAGACGGAATTTAAAAATTTAAGCTCAGGCGAAACGAACCGCCTGCGTCTTGCTTTCATCGCGGCAAGCTTGGAGCTTACAAATAACGGCGAGGGAATTTTGATCCTAGATGAGATCGATTCAAATTTAAGCGGAAAAGAGGCGATGAGTATCGCAAACGTGCTGGTAAAAATTTCAAAATTTTATCAAATTTTTGCGATCTCGCACCAGCCGCAGCTTAGCTCAAAGGCTGCGTCACACTTTTTAGTAAGTAAAACGAACGGCAAGTCTAGCGTGAGGTTATTAAGCGAAAATGAGAAAATAACAGAGCTAGCTCGTATGATAAGCGGCGAGACTATTACTGCAGAAGCCCTGGAATTCGCTAAAAAACTAAGGCAAAGCTGAAGGAATTTTAAGCTTAAGTTTAAATCTGAAATTTTTCGCTACAATACCGCGTTTAATTTAAATTTAAGTGTGATTTTGCAAAACGACGTAAAATCCGCTTCGAAAAATTTTATCAAGTGAGTTTTATGATTATAGATACACATTGCCATTTAGACGATGCTAGTTTCGACGCCGATTTGGGCGCGGTGATTGAGCGCGCCACGATTGCAGGCGTGCGCAGCATCATCATTCCCGGTGCCGATGTAGCAGACCTAGATAAGGCATGTAAAATTTCGCATGCATGGGATAATGTGTATTTTGCCGTAGGGGTGCATCCATACGAGATAGATTCTTTCGATATGGAGGTGCTGAAGCGGTATGCTGACGATCCCAAATGCGTGGGCGTTGGCGAATGCGGGCTTGATTACTTCAGACTTAAGCAGCAAGAGAGCAAGGAAACCAAAGCCTTAGAAATCTCCCGCCAAAAAGACGCCTTCATCTCACAAATCGATCTAGCAACACAACTTCAAAAACCACTTATAGTCCATATCCGAGAAGCAAACGAAGATAGCTTTGGAATTCTAAAAGATCGCGCCGGCGATCTATGTGGCGGTGTTTTGCACTGCTTCAATGCCAGCAAGCTTTTGCTAGGTCTTAGCGAATACGGATTTTACTTCGGTATCGGCGGAGTTTTGACATTCAAAAATGCAAAAAACTTAGCTGAGATCTTACCGCAAATTCCGCAAGAGCGCCTCTTAATCGAGACGGATGCGCCCTATCTGACCCCACATCCGCATCGCGGCGAGCGCAATGAGCCTGCATTTACGAGACTCGTGGTAGAAAAAGTCGCGGAAATTTTAAGCCTAAGCGTAGAAGAGGTTGAAGCAATAACGACTCAAAACGCCTGTAGGCTTTTTGGCGATAAAATCAAAGGAGAGATATGAAAGCCATAAAATTTATACTGCTAGCCCTGCTTTTAATGGGCGAAGCGTTTGCGAGCCAGCCCGGTCTGATGCGCGCAAATCACGACTATATTTTAAATCAATTCGGCATTGAAAATAACGAATCGAGCAAAAACGTAGTCGCGGGCATATTCCGTGCGATCAATGCAAGCGATCGCAAGCAGTTTAAGCATATCGTGACTTCGCAGTCGCACAATGCCTACTTGGTCAAATCCGAGGTAGATAATATCGAAGCTCCGGAATTCTTGTTGTATTTGGCAATGGTAGAATCTCATCTTAAAAATACGGTCACATCAGGCGCTAGCGCAGGTGGTATGTGGCAGCTGATGCCGGCGACCGCGAAAAATTTCGGTCTTAGAGTAGATAGCGCCGTAGATGAGCGTCGCGATCCCGCAGCCTCTACGGATGCTGCGTTTTCGTATATTTTGCATCTGAAGCAAAATTTTGGCAAGTGGTATTTAGCGCTAATGGCGTATAATTGTGGTGATCAAAAGCTTAAAAATGCGATTGCGGCTACTGGCAGCGATGATCTGGATCGCTTGCTAAAAAGCCCTGCACTTCCTAATGAGACTAAGAATTTTATCAAACGCATTATTAAGTACGCTTACATTGCTCAAAATGAAAATATGCGTAAAATTCTGCTTTTTGAAAGCGAGCCGTGGGGGCTAAAGCGTATCGCAGTAGCTCCAGGCACAAAGCTAAGCGCGGTTGCAAAACAGATCGGAATTTCGCCATCGCAGATGCAGGATTACAACGCGCATATTAAAAACGGAATTTCGCCGCTTAACGGCAAGTACTTCTTTTATATCCCACAAAGCAAATATGCAGAATTTGTCGTAAATCAAGGTGCGTTTCAAGCGTATGAACCACGTCTGAAACAGCGCAAGCCAGGACGCGTGTTAGCAGGTTTGGCGAACGAGCTTAGCCTCAAAGACAAAAACGAAATAGCGCTAAATAATATAAAATTCAACAAATAAGATCGGATCGTAGGTGTCGTACCAGAAAATCGCTCTTTTTAGTGCGCTTTTTGCGCTAATTCTTGCCGGTTGCTCGTTTCGCACCGCACCGTCGTCTAGATCGTCTGCGGGCGGTGCGGGCAAGATCGGCAAAAACTCTCCCGCCACCATGCGCCCTTATAAAATCAACGGCAAAACTTACTATCCAGAGCAAGTAAGCGTCGGTGACACTCAAATCGGTATCGCCAGCTGGTACGGGCCGAATTTCCACGGCAAATACACCTCAAACG
>NZ_CALKTT010000031.1 GCF_937997535.1 uncultured Campylobacter sp. | reverse complement strand
CCAACATATAAGCGAATATTATAAGGAAAGAATTTCTCAAAACGACCTTGTTTGATGCGTGCGAATGTGCGCAGTGGGCGTGATTTTCGTGCATTTTGACCTCGTTTTTCGATAAATTTTAGGTACATTATACCCCAAAAAAACGCTTAAATTTTAGCCAAATCTCCCTCTAACTCGATGTTTACGCGCTTGCCGATATCTTTTAGCTTACTAAACTCCTCTATCAGCCTCGGCGCGTCGCTGGGGCTGATCGCAAACGTCTTAAATGCGCTATTTTGCATAAAATTCCTTTGGTTAAAATCGCGCGGATTTTAGCTGATTTTAAAATTCGCGTCAAATTTTTTTGAAAATTTTTGCTGTAACTCTTGAAATTACAACAAAATTTTATTATACTTCGTTCATCGGTTGTAAGTTATAGCATTACAACAAAAATTTCTAAGGAGAAAAAGATGTCAAACTACAAGATCGTTTCAACGAAAAACGAACCGAGAGTCGAGCTAAAAGAAGCTCTAGGCTTAAGCGGCTGTGAGCTTTCTATCAACGAACTTCCGGCAAACGCGAGCGTGCCGTTCGTGCATTCGCACAAGCAAAACGAGGAGCTTTATTTGGTGCTAAAAGGCGGCGGCACGCTTTTCATCGACGGTGAGGAGACGGCGGTCAGCGAGGGCGACGCGATCCGCATTGATCCGGACGGCAAAAGGTGCTTCAAGGCGGGCGCGCAGGGGATGAAATTTATCTGTATCCAAACTAAACGCGGCAGCTTGGAGCAGTACACTAACGGCGACGGCGTGATAAACGAGGACGTAAAGCCAAGCTGGCTGTAAATTTCGCGAGACGGGCGCAACAAACGCGAGCGTAAATTTTAAACTGCGCGGCGCGGCATACGGCGCCAAATGTGCGAGCGCATTAACCGCAGCGGATGTGCGATCAAACAAATCAAATTTAAAGGAGAAACAATGAAAGTAGCAATCATCGGAGCAAACGGAAAATCAGGTTCAAATTTGGTGCAAGAAGCCCTAAAACAAGGACATGACGTAACGGCTATCGTGCGAAACAAAGAGTATAAAAACGGCGACGTAAAAGTCGTTTATAAAGATGTTTTTGAGCTTAGCAAAGCCGATTTGGAGGGCTTTGACGCCGTTATCAGCGCATTTGCGGCATGGACACCCGAAACGTTCCCGCTTCATAAAAATGTAGCAAAACACCTCGCAGACGCGCTTAGCGGTACGAAAACGAGGTTACTAGTCATCGGCGGCGCGGGTACGCTATACGTGGACGATAAAGGCACTATGGCTATGGATACGCCTGACTTCCCGCCTGAGTATATGGGCGTCGCAAAGGCTACGGCGGAGTCGTTTTTTGAGCTAAAAGATAGAAGCGACGTGCTATGGACCTACGTCTCGCCGGCCGGAGAATACGACGCAAACGGCGCTCGCACGGGCAAATACGTCCTTGGCGGCGATAATCTAATACTAAACTCCAAAAACGAGAGCTACATCAGCTACGCAGACCTAGCGCTTGCGGTCATAGACGAGCTAAAAAACGGCGCTTTCGTGCAAAAGCGCTTTACCGCAGTGGGCGAGAGAGCGTGAGCTTAAATTTTTGCGTAATTTAGCTAAAATAACGCCGCACGAAACTAGCGTGCGGTTTTAAATTTAAATGAAGGCCGGTTATGCAGGTGGGTATCAAATTTTCACTCGCCGTTCACATCATGCTTTGCGTCGCGTATTTTCGTGAGGAGAAGGTCACGGGCGATTTCGTCGCCGCAAGCTCGGGGATAAACCCCGCCATCGCGCGCAAGCTGATCTCGCAGCTAAAAAATGCAGGTCTCGTGCTCACGACTGCGGGCGTGGGCGGCATCACGCCGGCTCGCGACGCGCGCCTCATCACGCTTTTAGACATTTACGAGGCGGTGAGCGAGGAGGACGCGATGTTTCGCCTACACAAAGGCTCGCCTAGCGCCTGCCCCGTGGGCGGCAAGATAGAGGCGGTGCTCGCGCCGCGTTTTGCGCGCATTCAAGGTGATTTTGAGAAGTCCCTATCGAGCGTGAGCCTGGCGGATCTTTTGAGCGATTTGGGATAGAGCTTTAAAATTCTAAATACGCATTTATCTTCTAAATTTGCTCAAATTTCAAGGCTTGCGGGCTAAATTTATATAAATTTTACCCGCCCGCCATGTAAAATTTCGATTTAATTTGATTTAAGATATAATCCTCCTAATTAATTCTAAGGGGAAATTTTGAAATATTTAAAAGCTATATTGCAATTTATCGCAGTTTTTGCTTGCCTTATTTTGTATCTATTCATAAGCGGAAGAGTAGGACTTCATAAATCTCAATCTCACTACACTATTACGATAGGCTCTGATGCTACTAAAGAAGCAGGGCTTGATAAGTATGTAAGCGAAGCGGAGATGCAAAGTTTTGCATTTAGACATTGGGATATAGATTATAATTCAAACCCGAAAAACATATTCAAAGAACCCGCCATAGACGTAGAGCTAAAAAGGCTTTTAAAAAGCAAGCAAACGGATAAAATTTTAAAATTTATGAAAGATAACAATCTAACCGTCGATCATACTATGCACGGAGGGGTAACGCCCGTGATGTATTCTAGCTTTTGGGACGATACAAATACCACTCAAGAGCTTATAAAGCTAGGTGCGGATATACATAAAAAAGATGAATACAAGCTATCCGCTATGGCCTATGCGATAGAAAATAACTCCACCAAAACGGCAAAACTATTACTGGATAACGGGGTTAAATTTGAAGAGGCGGAAGTCGTTAGAAATAGGCTGCTTCCGCCGAATTATAACCATATAAAATCTTTGCAAATAAGTGATGACGGAAATTTTACGTTGATTTATGAGACCGACTACCCTATGATTAGTATAGGAGAGCCGAATTATTTCTTTTCATATCTTACGAATACGAATATGTATGAGATAGTAAAGATGGCATTAGAAAGCGGCTACAAGCCATATATTTGGAAATTTCAAAACTCTACGGTGGGTCTAAGGTACGGAAACGATATCAAGAAGGTCGTGCCTGAGGGAATATTAAATGATAAAGCGGAACCGACGGATGGATTTGATATTACCGAATATGATTTTTCATTATATGATACATTTCCGGGCACTCCAAATTACGAACCGATTTTAAAGCTGCTTATGCAGTATAATGTAGGCGGACAACCGAGCCCGGAATTCCTAAAACGAAAATATGATGATTGCCACAGACGCTATATATATAATTTATGTAGCTATTCTGAAATAAACTACGATGCAACTTATTATATACCTAAAAGTGAAATTTCGCTTATAACGACGGTATATCGCAAATATTGCAAAGATAGAAATTCTACATTTAAAGATGTTTATGAATATACGAAATTTGCAAGCGAGCTAAATGAAATGGAAGCGGTATCCATCCATATGTATACTATAGATAAAAATGGTCGTAAGCTTGATCAGCCGTATAAAGATAATTTAAAAAAGCTAGATAAATATATAGATGAGATCTCATCTGGTGAGATAAAAAATGCAAGAAAAGAATGTCATCAAAACTAAATATTAAGGAGAATAAAATGACGGAGCAAGAGTTAAATCAACATACTCAAAGTTAGCTTTTTGATATAAAGTCAACCGCAAGCTCGGGCTTAAATTTAAACTAGCCCGAGCCAAAACTATAATTTTATCTTCCTAACTTCCAGCTCGCCGCCAAAAAAGTTCGCGTAGTAAAGCAGGTCTTTTTCGACCTCAAGCCCCGCTAGGTAGCGCAGAGCGAGGTTCGCCTCAAAGCTCGCTGCAAACATCACGATCGCAGCCGTTATGCCCGCAGGTGTCGCGTTTAGGCTCGGGAAAAATTTAAAATCCGCATTCTGCACGAAGCAGACTTGGCACTGCCAGCTGTCTACCGACGCAAACACCCACGGTACGCCTATTTGCTTAGCAAACGCATCGATCTGCGCGCGCGTGGCGAGATTATCGGTCGCATCCAAAATGAGATCAAATTTCTCGCTCGAGCCTATCGCGCTAGCGAAAAATTCCTCCGCGCGGCTTTTGTGCACCTCCACGCTCACGCCGTCGTAGCGGCTTTCTGTGCGGCTTTTAAAAACATCCGCTTTAAATTTACCCTCGTCTTCGAGCGTGAATAAAATTTGCCTGTGGATGTTGTGAAGCGCTACCGTGTCGAAATCCACGACGCTGATCCGTCCGATGCCGCTTGCGCCCAGAGCGTAAGAAAGGCTGCTTCCAAGCCCGCCCGCGCCGATGATTAGGATGTGCTTGTCCGCAAGCGCACGCTGCGTCTGCTCGCCCCAAAGCTGGATCTGTCTATGAAAGTAGTTCATAAAAGCCCCCTGCTGACTAGATTTTTACGGAATTTCCACAGCCCGCGCGCCGCAGCGATCTCGTCCGCGTCCACTTCGCACATCAGCACGCCCTCTTCGTTTTTCAGCTCGTTTGCGATCTCGCCGCCGGGGGTCGCGACGAAGCTCTCGCCGTAAAATTTAAACTCGCTTTCGCCGAATTTCGCCTCGCCGATGCGGTTGGCGCGGATGACGTAGAGCGAGTTCGTAAACGCGCGCATCTTCAAAAGCTCGCGCCAGCGCCCGCCGCTTTCAAAGGTCGAAGCGCACGGCACGAGCACGCAGCCGACGTTTTTTTGCATAAAATAGCGCCAAAATACGTCAAAATGCGCCTCATAGCCGAAGCAGACGCCGAATTTCACGCCGCCTTCGCTAAAGATCATCGGCGAAATTTTACCGATTTTGCGGCTTTTGCGGTTGGCGAAAAAGCCATCCTCGTTCCAGTGCGGATAGTCCATCAGGATATTTTGATCGTAAAATTTCACCTCCGAGGGCGAAAATTTCGCGCAGGATTTCACCCAGATAGGCTCGTTTTCGCTCGCGCAAAAGATCTCCTCTTCGCTCGCATCTTTTTGGCTTTCGGCTTTTAAATTTGAAGCGTTCGAGTTACTCGGGAGCGGGGCTTTTAAATTTGAACTGTCTGCGGAATTCGCGGCTTTGAAATTTAAAGATTTTGCGCCGCAGGAATTTAAGCCGCCTTTGGAACTCTGCTCGTTTTTGGAATTTAAAGCGTCTTTAGAATTTGAGCAGCCGTTGGAATTTAAATCGCTCTTGGAATTTAGCTCGCCCTTGCAACCGGGCTCGCTTTTAAGGCTTAAAGAATTTTCGCCGCTAGAGCTCACGCTTTTTTGAGCCGTGCCGCCGAAAATGCCCGCCTGCCTCAAAATCGCGCCGCTTGCGGCTCTGATTATCGGCGCTACGATATGCAGGTCGTATTTGGCAGCCAGCCGCGCCATCAGCTCCTGCTTATGCTCGCTCTGTTCGCAGGTGATGGAGCGGGGCATTTTTTTAAGCTCGCTAAAGAAGGAATTTAGCTCATATTCGCCCAGCAGCACGATCCGCGCGCCGTTATCTTTGGCGACCTTCATATAGTAATCGATCCGATTTTCGCTCATCGAAAGCGTCGGTAGTTGTAAAACGCATACGTTTATCATCACCACCTCCTAAGCCTGCTCGGGTGCGCTTATTTCGGCAACCTCGAGTTTGGCGTTTTCTAAAATTTCCTTCGCCTCCTTTAGCAGCGCTACGCCCTGTTTATACAGCTTCACGCTTCCCTCTAGGCTTAGATCCTTGTCGTTTAGGCTTTTTAAAAGCGCATTGATCTTTTCCATTTTTTCCTCGAAACTCTCACTCATCCAAAATCCTTTTTATGATGTAATCAAATTTTTCTATCTCGACCAAAAACGCGTCGTGTCCGTAGTTGCTGTCGATCTGCGCGTAGCTCGCGCGATCCTTTTTCCCTAGATCGCTCATCGTGTCGTAAATTCCTTTCATTAGCTCCGGTGGAAAGAGCACGTCGCCTTTGAAAGAGATGAGGTGCAGGCGCGATCTGATCTGCGCGCAGGCGTTTTTGAGATTGCCGTAGTGGCGCGTGCAATCAAATATATTCATCATCTTGGCGATGTAAAGATAGCACAGCGGATCGAACCTGCGCGCGAAATTTTCGCCGTTGTATTCAAGGTAGCGATCCACCTGAAAGCGCCCGTTAATCTCGTAAAGACCGTCGGTTTCGACGTAGTTGCGCCCGAATTTATCCTGCATCGAGCTTGGGCTTAGAAAGCTGATATGCCCCGCCATGCGCCCCACCGCCATGCCGTCAAGTCCGTGCTCGGCGATCAGATTTTTATCGTAGTTGCCGTTTTTAAAGCTAGGATCGCGCAATATGGCCTCGGTCGCGATCTTATTAAACGCGATCGCCCAAGGCTGCGTAGCGTATGTGCTTGCGAGTACGAAAATTTCATCCGCAAATTCGGGATATTCGATCGCATAGCACAGCGCTTGCATGCCGCCCAGACTGCCGCCGATAACGGCGCGGACGCGGGCAATGCCTAGGCGCTTTAAAAGCATCATCTGCGCGCGCACGACGTCCGAGACGACCACTACCGGAAAGCGCAAGCGGTACTCGCGGCCGCTGCTTTCATCGACGTCGAGCGGGCAGGTAGAGCCAAACGGCGAAGCTAAAATGTTTATGCAGATGACGAAAAATTTTGTCGTATCGACCGCTTTATGATCGCCGATGAGCCCGTCCCACCAGCCCGGCTTAACGTCGCCATCGTAAAGTCCCGCGGCGTGCGCGGAGCCGGTTAAGGCGTGGCAGATGACGATGACGTTTGATTTGTCCGGGTTTAGCTCGCCGTAGGTTTCATAGGCGAGCTTGAAGTTGGAAAAGACGCGACCGCTCTCCAGATAGAGCGGCTCGTCGAAATTTTGAATTTTGCTTTGAAGGATCACTGATTTACTCGGTAATTCGGCGCTTCCTGCGTGATGATGACGTCGTGGACGTGGCTTTCTTTAAGACCTGCGCTCGTGATCTCGACGAATTCCGCCTTTTGTTGAAAGGTCGCGATATCCTTACTGCCGCAGTACCCCATCGAGCTTCGTAAGCCGCCTAATAGCTGAAAGATCACGTCTTTTAACATGCCCGCGTAAGGCACGCGTCCCTCGACGCCCTCGGGCACGAGCTTTTCTTTTGCGGTGCCGTCTTGAAAGTAGCGATCCGAGCTTCCCTTCTGCATCGCCGCCAAAGAGCCCATGCCGCGGTAGGTTTTGTACTGGCGACCCTGAAACGTAATGAGCTCGCCCGGGGTTTCGTAGCAGCCCGCAAGCAAGCTTCCCATCATCACCGAGCTTGCGCCCGCAGCTAGAGCTTTGGCGATGTCGCCCGAGTATTTGATGCCGCCGTCTGCGATGATCGGAATTCCAAATTTAGCCGCCTCGATCGCGCAATCGTTGATCGCGGTAAACTGCGGCACGCCCACGCCCGCTACGATACGCGTAGTGCAGATCGAGCCCGGGCCGATGCCTACTTTAATCGCGTCCGCTCCTGCGTTTGCGATATCCTTTATGCTAGCGGGGTTTGCGACGTTTCCTACTACTACGTCGACATCAAAATTTCGCTTCAGCTCCTTAAGCGTGTCGATAATGCCTTTGGAGTGTCCGTGCGCAGAGTCCATCACAAGCGCATCTACGCCCGCTTTTACAAGAGCTTCGGCTCTTTGCAGGTGGCCTACGCTGATTGCTGCGGCAACGCGAAGGCGTCCGAATTTGTCTTTATTGGCGCTTGGATATTCGATACGCTTTTTAAGATCTTTAATCGTAATAAGCCCCTCCAAATGGCCGTTTGCGTCGATTATCGGAAGCTTTTCTACCTTATTGTTTCTAAAAATTTTCTCCGCATCATCCAGAGTGCAACCCTTCGGAGCGGTAATTAGCGGAGCTTTGGTCATCTTTTCGCCCACAAGCGCGGCGGTGTCGGTTTCAAAGCGCAAGTCGCGATTGGTCAAAATCCCAATCAGCACGCCGTTGTCGTCGATAACGGGAATGCCGCTGATGTGGTACTCGCTCATCAGATCGAGAGCGTCTTTGATCGTGGCGTCCGCCTTGATCGAAATAGGGTCTATAATGACGCCGCTTTCGCTCTTTTTTACGCGGCGAACCATCTTGGCTTGGGAGCCCTCGTCCATATTTTTATGGATCACGCCGATGCCGCCGAGGCGCGCCATCATTATCGCCGTGCGGTACTCGGTGACCGTATCCATCGCAGCGCTCACAAGAGGGGTATTTAGCGTGATATTTTTCGTAAAACTCGTGCTGATATCGACCTCTTTGGGTAAAATTTCAGAGTATTGCGGTACCAACAAAACATCCTCGAAGGTCAGAGCCTTTTTGACGATCTTCATACTTATCCTTTCACGATTTTTTCTAAACTCAAGCCGCCGTCCAGCACCGTTTGTTCATCGTAGGCGCGCCCGATAAGCTGCGCGCTGATATTAAGAGCCTCTTTATTTTTCGCTACCGGCACGGAGATCGCGGGAAGCCCCGCTAAATTTACGCCGATCGTGTAGATGTCGCTAAGATACGCGCGAAGCGGATCGCTAAGCTCGCCGAATTTATACGCCACGCCCGGCGCGATCGGCATAAAGATCAAATCGGCGTCTTTTAAAATTTCCTCATATTCGCTTTTGATGAATGCCCTTGCTTTCTGTGCTTTGATGTAGTACGCGTCGTAGTAGCCGCTGCTTAGCACGAAGGTGCCTAGAAGCATGCGGCGCTTGACCTCGTCGCCGAAGCCTTCGCCGCGAGTGTTGGCGTAGAGCTCTTTTAAATTTAGAGCCTTTGCGCGGTTTCCGTAGCGTACGCCGTCGTAGCGGCTTAAATTTGCGCTAGCCTCGGCGGTTGCGATGATGTAGTAGGTCGCGATGTCGTATTTAGAGCTGCAAAGATCGCGATAAACGATCTCATGCCCGAATGATTTTAGCTTTTCTATAGTCAAATTTAGAGCCTCTTTGACCTGCTGCGAGGCCTCGTCCACGTAGTTTTTTATAACGGCGATCTTAAGCTTGCGATCGGCGTTTAGCTTATCCGCGGTGCTTTCGTAAGTGCCCGCGTAGCTCGTGCTGTCCATCTCGTCGCGCCCTGCGATGATGTCGTATAAGATCGCCGCGTCCTCGACGCTGCGCGTGATCGGTCCTATCTGATCGAGGCTGCTCGAATACGCCGCGAGTCCGTAGCGGCTGACCCTGCCGTAGCTTGGCTTAAAGCCTACGCAGCCGCAAAATGCCGCCGGCTGGCGGATTGAGCCGCCCGTATCGCTTCCGAGTGCGGCTACGGCGATATTTGCCGCTACGGCAGCCGCGCTTCCGCCGCTACTGCCGCCGGGTACGCGCGAGTGATCGGTCGGATTGAGAGTTTTGCCGTAGAATGAGCTCTCGGTCGTGCTTCCCATCGCAAACTCATCCATATTTGTTCGTCCAAACGGCGCCAGGCCGCGCTCGCGTAGCTTTTTGATCACCGTCGCGTCGTATGGTGCAACGTAGCCTTGCAAAATTTTACTCGCCGAGGTGACGCTCCAATCTTTTACCTGAATGTTATCTTTGATCGCAATCGGCACGCCCTCGCCGCTGATGTTTAGAGCCTCGCCCGTGAGCTGCTCGACGTAGGCGCCGAGCTCTTTGGTTTTTAAAATTTTATCCTTTAGCTCCGCTCTAAGCGCCGAAATTTCATCCCCGCTCAGGCTTAGAGCCTCTTTCAAACTTATCATCTGTCATCCTTAAATTTATTCACGAAATAGATCCCCACGCTCGTTGCTACGCAGATCAGCGCGATTGTAAAAAATACAAAGCCGAGACTTATGGGGCTAGCGAGCATGCATGACCTTCGCGCAGCGCGGGCAGAGCTCATCAGGCTCTTTTGCGTTAAATTTCCAGCATCTCGGGCATTTGTGTTTAGAGGATTTTACGAGGCGGAAAATTTCGTCGTTTATCTTAAACTCCGCCAGAGCCTCCTCGCTTTGCAGAGTGTCCACGTCGCTTACCATAAACCAATCCGCCACGCCTAGGATGTCGTTTGATAAAATTTCGTTCGAGCTCGTTTCTAAAACCAGCTCAAGCGTCGATTTGATGATCTTGTTCTTTTTCAGCGCGTCGATGAGCTCGAAAAATTTCTCTCTCGATTTGATTAAAATTTCGTCGAATTCTATGAAATCGTCAAATTCTATCGGCTTATAGATCAGATCAAAGACGTCCTCCTTGCCCTCCTTGATGATACGCGGCGCGAACTGCATCACTTCGTCGATCGTGTAGGTTAGCGTAGGCGCGATTAGAGGCAGCAGCGCTCGCGTAATCAGTGCGATCGCGCTTTGCGCGCTTCTGCGGCGCGGCTCGTCGGGTGCGTCGCAGTAGAGCCTATCTTTGCAGATATCAAGATAAATTCCGCTCAGATCGGCGCTTAAGAAGTTTAGTAGCTGATTGAAGCCTTTTGAAAAATCATAGTTTCTAAACGCCGCTTCCGCGCCCGCAAAGGCGTTTGCCGCGCGCGTTAGGATCCAGCGGTCAAGCCGCGTAAAATTACTCGTCTCGATCTCGCCCAGATCGCTAGTGCTTGCGAGCAGAAATCTTATCGTATTTCGGATCTTGCGGTACTGCTCGCTTACCTGCTTAAGGATATTGTCGCTGATCTTCAGATCGGTCGAATAATCGCTCATCGCGACCCACAGGCGTAAAATTTCCACGCCGTGGCTCTTGGCGACCTCTTGCGGATAGACGACGTTTCCGACGGACTTACTCATCTTTTGCCCCTTCTCATCGACGGTAAATCCGTGTGTGAGGATGCTCTTGTACGGCGCGCATTCGTTGATCGCGCAGCTTAGAAGCAGTGAGCTTTGAAACCAGCCGCGGTGTTGGTCGCTGCCCTCAAGATACATATCCGCAGGGAATTTGCCCGCATCGTAAACGCCGCTTTGTAGCACTGCCTTCCACGTCGAGCCGCTTTCAAACCAAACGTCTAAGATATCCATCACCTTTTCTAAATTTTCAGGCTTATAGCCGCTGTCCTGCGGCAAGAGCTCCGAAATTTCCATCTGCCACCAAGCATCCGCGCCTTTGGCTTTAAAAATCTCGTAGATATTATTTAAAATTTTTTCATCAAAAATCGGCTCTTTGGTGCTTTTGTCGCGGAAAAACGCGATCGGCACGCCCCAATCCCTTTGGCGCGAGATACACCAATCGGGGCGGTTTTCTATCATCGAGCTTAGGCGGTTGATGCCGCTTTGCGGATAAAATTTAACCTTGCCGATCTCTTCAAGGGCTACTTGGCGCAGCGTCTCGCCGCTAGGCATTGGCTCGTCCATCGCGATAAACCACTGCTTCGTCGCGCGGTAGATCACCGGCTTGTGCGTGCGCCAGCAGTGTGGATAGGAGTGGACGAATTTGCCGGATTTGATAAGCGCGGGGCCTAGGATCTGTAAAATTCTCTCGTTTGCTTTGAAAATATGCATCCCCACGAGCTCGTCTACGACGTCTGCGCGAAAGAGTTTTTTAGTTTTAAGAGTTTGATCGAAACAGCCGCCCTCATCTACCGGCATAATCACCTCGATGCCGTATTTAAGCCCTACGAAATAATCGTCCTCGCCGTGTCCCGGAGCCGTATGCACGAGCCCGGTGCCGCCGTCCATCAGGACGTGCTCGCCGAGGATAAATTTTGAAATTCTATCGTTTAGCGGATTGATCGCGTTTAAGCCCTCAAGCTCGGTAGCCTTAAATTCTTTTACGATCTCGCCTTTCGTGATGCCCAGGCTTACGAGGCTTTCGACCAAAGGTTTTGCAAAGATTAAATTTTCGCTCGTCAGCGCATAAATTTCATTCGGGTTTAAAGATATCGCGCCGTTTGCGGGCAGCGTCCAAGGCGTGGTCGTCCAGATGACCGCTTTAGCGCCTTTTGCGCCGATTTTAGCGTTTGCTTCACCGCTTAGATCAAACGCCACGAAGATCGAGTAGTCCTCTTTGTCTTTGTATTCAACTTCGGCTTCTGCAAGGGCGCTCTTTGCCGCCCAGCTCCAAAACACGGGCTTACTTCGCTCGATTAAAATTCCTTTTTTAGCGATCTGGCAGAGCGCTTTGTAAATTTCAGCCTCAAACTCAAATTTTAGCGTCAAATACGGATCGTCCCAGTCGCCCAAAATTCCCATATCTTTAAATTCATTGCGCTGCACGTCGATGAACTCTTTGGCGTGCTGTCTGCAAAGCTCGCGGATCTGCACTTTTGAAAGCGATTTTTTCCGCTCGCCTAACTTGATCTCTACTTGCTGCTCGATCGGCAGACCGTGGCAGTCCCAGCCCGGCACGTAGCGGATATCCTCGCCGAAGAAATAATGGGTTTTGGTGATGATGTCTTTTAAAATTTTATTCAGCGCGTGGCCGATGTGGAGGTGTCCGTTAGCGTACGGCGGGCCGTCGTGGATATTAAAGCTGACGCTTGCGCCCTTGCGCCTAGCTTTCATCTTTTCGTAAATTTTACGCTCGTCGTACCATGCCTTAAACCGCGCAGGTTCGTTTTGCGGCAGTGCGCCTCGCATCGCAAAATCCGTAGTAGGAAGAAAGAGAGTATCTTTGTAGTCCATATTTGTACCTTTTCGTGTCTTAAAAATTTGTGAAGTTTATCCAAAACGCCATTAAAAAGCTCTGAAAGAGCAGTCTGCGTTTATGCTATAATGTGCGAAAATTTAATGAGGGTCTTTATGAAAAATATCATCCTTGTAATCGGCGAGAAGATCCGCTACGACGCGGCTTTGATGAGTTATATTTCTCGCAGCTACGAGCAGGTTTTTGGGCGGATGGACGATCTGAAATTCTTAAGCGAAAACGATAAGGTTTTGCCCTTCGCGCTTGAAAAGATGATCGATTCGTACGATTTTATCACGATCTTTGCGGCAAACTCCGCCTACGCGGTCGTCGGTAAAATTTTATCGACGCTCTCTTTCGATTCGCTCGAGCTGAAAAACGGAGAAACCCTAGCGCCCTCGATGGCGCGCACGGTGGCGAAAAACAGCTTCCTGCTAAACGTCAGAGGCTGCTCGGTAAACGTGATCAAGACGCTTTGCTTACAGAGCTTGCCGCCGATCCTCCAAGACGCGCCGAATGCGGGCGAGAGCTTTTATCTATTCGATTGCGAATACGAAAGCGTAAAGCAGCGCCTAGAGAGCCTTGCGATCAGTTATAAAATTTCGCTTACGATCAGCAGGCCCTGCTCCTTTTTGCTGCTCGTGCGCGCCAGTGCGATGAAATTCGGAGCGCTGGACGCGTTTTTACAAAGCGTCGGCAAGTATTATGAGAGCTGCTACATCAAAGGCGGCGATTTTATGGGCTTTGTGGTGGATAGACTGCGCGAAATAGGCGCTAAGATCACCTTTGCCGAAAGCTGCACCGCAGGGCTCATCGCCGCAAAATTCGGCGCGGTCGCGGGCGTGAGCGACGTTTTTGACGGCTCGCTCGTAAGCTACGCCAACGAGATAAAAAATCTCTGGCTAAACGTAGGCGAAGATACACTCGCGCGCTACGGCGCGGTTAGCGCGCAGACCGTGGGCGAGATGCTGGAGGGCGCACTGCAAAGCAGCGGGGCGAGCTTCGCTCTTGCGGTAAGCGGTATCGCAGGCCCCGGCGGCGGAAGCGCGCAAAAGCCCGTAGGGACGGTCTTTATCGGCGCGAAAGAGCAGGGCGGCAAACAGATCGTCGGGGAATTTCATCTAAAAGGCGATCGAAACTACATCCGCGAACAAAGCGCCGATATCGCTATCTGCTTGCTTTTAAAGCTTAGAAGCGATCTGTTTTTCGGGCGACTTCCAAGCGCGCCTGCGAGAGATGAAATTTAAAGGAGCGGATTTTGAAAAGACAAATTTTGAAAGGATGCGTACGCGATTTAGCGCATAATTTTATCCGAGCAAGCGGCGAGCGGGGCTTTGAACGATGGCAAAATTTCGATTCGGCGGACGGTGCGCGAAATTTTACTTCGACGCAGGGCGGGCAGAATTTTACTCGGGCTAGCGACGGGCGAAATTTTATCTCAGCGGGTCGTACTAGAAATTTTAGTTTTATAAACGCGGCGCGAAATTTTACTTTGGCGCTAGCCGCGACGTGTGTTTTGAGCGGCTGCGACGGCGGATCGGACGCGCAAGATCGCGAACAAAGCGCACGTTCGGAACAGAATTTTAGCGCGGGTAATCAAGGGCAAAATTTTAATAAAAACGCGGATAGCTCGAGGCAAAGCTCTACACAAAATTCTACGCAAGGCTACGTGCAAAATTCCGCGCCGCAGGGCTTTGAGGGCAAGCAAAAATCCGATCTAAACTCCACTATAGACGAGCTTGCAAACGATGCTAAAGTTTTGGGCGAGGCCTTGCAAAATTTGCAGAAAAAGGCGCCCGAAGCGCTGAATGATTTTGCCGCTCGCAACGTGGACAGGACCAAGGATCTGCTAAAGCAGGGCGAGGCGGCGGCACGTGAGGCGGGCAAAAACCTTGATAAAATGGGGCAGAGCCTACAGGGAATCATCAAGGACGCAAACGATAGCCTAGGTAAGGTCTTGGAAGGCTTTGGCGTGCAGCCTAGACAGGGGCCTCGCGGCGGGCGCTCGCAGGAGCGCGATGATAATTCAGATCCTGAAGAGGCGGCTGGTAGGCAAAGCTTTAGAATTTAAATTACGCTAAATTCTACTCAAATTTTTTTGTTGCAACTACCACCCGCAGGAAAGTGGCAAGTCTTCGCAGGAGCGTAACGAGCCTGCACGAAAGGGACGGACACTCATAAGAGCGCGATGAGCACCCGCAGCCCGACGACGGAGCCGATGGCAAGGTTTTTATAGTTTAAAGCACGGCTAGATTTCATCTAAATTTTATTTGTTGCGACGAATGCTTGCAGAGAAGCGATGCTAAATTTTATTAAAATTTCCCCTGCGCGGCGGTTTCGTTAAAATTTTACTCGCGCGAGCTTCCGCAATGGTGCGATGAACACTTACAAAAAAGTAGTAAATCTCTGCAAAACGCGACGAGTGCCCCAAGGGCGAGCATTTCTAAAATAAAGCGCGAGTAGTGAATGAAGTTTGGAATTCAAAGCTCGCGCTCTTTGAAGTTGCTGTAAAGATAAGCGGGTGGCGGCCAGTAAAGCTTTAGAATTTAAGGCTGCTTGTGATAAAACGAGAAAAATTTTACGAAGTAGGGCTATAATGCGCCCCGCAATTTCAAATTTAAAGGATAGAAATGAAAACTCTCATTATTTTAGCTCATCCAAATATCGCAAACTCGCTTGTAAACCGCCACTGGAGGGATGCTGTGCTAGCGCATCCTGATAAGTTCGAGCTTCATGATCTTTACGCGCTTTATGCGGATTTTAAAATCGATGTGGAAAAGGAGCAAAAACTGCTCGAAAGCCACGATAAAATCGTGCTTCAGTTTCCGTTTCGTTTTTCAAACTGCACGCCGCTTCTTAAGCAGTGGTTTGAGGATGTTTTTACGCGCGGCTGGGCTTATGGCGCAGAGAGCGGCGGCAAACTTAAGGGCAAAAAATTCGCGCTTGCGATCTCGCTTGGCGCGACCGAGGAAAACTACTCTAAAAACGGCATCGTGGGCTTTAGCGTGGATGAGGTGCTAGCGCCATTTAAGGCTACGTTTAATTTTGTCGGCGCAGTTACGCTACCAAATTTCGTCTCATACGGCTTTACTTACGATAAAAGCGAGCAAGCCGTAGAAAATAGTGCGAAAAATTATATAAAGTATTTAAATCAGCTTTAAATTCTTTGTTTTTCTAGCCGCCCGCTGCGCGTAAAGCTTTAAAATTTTACGTAAGCGGCGCGGCTGATTTTTTAAAATTTTCGCTCAAAAAGCTCGAATTTAATCTCAAAATTTTTAAATTTTACCCCGAAATTCCGCTCGCGCTTCGTATGTGATCTCAAATGAAATTTTAAGCAAATTTCCGCGCCTAAATTTGAGCCCAGCTCTTAAATTTTAAAATTTTATCAGAGATTTTTTTATACAATTACGGCTGAAATTCGGCCCAAAAAAGGAGAGGGAATGTATAAGCTAAAGCATCTTCTTAGCGCGCAGGATCTGAGCCGCGAGGACATCTACGACTTCATCGATCTGGCGCGCGAGTTTAAAGCGCTCAACCGCTCTGACGTCAAAAAATCCGACTCACTTCGCGGCAAGACGGTCATCAACGCGTTTTTCGAAAACTCCACCCGCACCCGCACGAGCTTTGAGATCGCAGCCAAGCGCCTGGGCGCGGACACCATAAATTTCTCGGCTGCGGACAGCAGCACGAAAAAGGGCGAGACGCTGATCGACACCATCAGAAATATGCAGGCGATGCGCACGGATATATTCGTGCTGCGCCACAGCTGCTCGGGCGCGGCGAAATTCGTCGCGGCCAACTGCAACGCATCGATCGTAAATGCGGGCGACGGGCTGAACGAGCACCCGAGCCAGGCGCTGCTGGATCTTTTTACGATCAGCGAGCATAAGGGCAGGATCGAGAATTTAAACGTCGCGATCATCGGCGATATATTTCGCTCGCGCGTGGCTAGAAGCGACATCTGGGCGATGAAAAAACTAGGCATAAACGTGCGGCTCTTCGGCCCTCCGATGATGCTGCGCGACTGCGACGCGTTCGGCTGCCCGATATGCAAAAGCGTAGAGGAGGCGATCGAAGGCGCCGACGTCATCATCATGCTAAGAATCCAGCTTGAGCGGCAAGACGGCGAGCCGAGCTTCCCGAGCGTGCGCGAGTACTCGAAATTTTTTGGACTTACCGCTAAGCGAATGCAAGCGGCGAAAGAGGACGTCATGATAATGCACCCGGGCCCGATCAATCGCGGCGTGGAGATCAACTCCGACGTAGCCGACGATCCGCGCTATAGCTGCGTCTTAGATCAGGTAGAAAACGGCGAGGCGATGCGAATGGCGATACTTCATACGATAAATTTAAACAGGAGCGCACGATGAAAATTTTGATAAAAAACGGCACGATCGTTAATCACGACGGCAGCGAGGAAGCAAACGTCCTGATCGAGGGCGATAAAATTTCAAAGATCACGCGCGAATGTCCCGCCGCAGACCGCGTCATAGACGCCGCGGGCAAGCTCGTGATGCCTGGGCTCATCGATATGCACGTGCATTTCAGAGACCCGGGGCTCGAATACAAAGACGACGTCATCAGCGGCAGCGAAACCGCGGTCGCAGGCGGCGTGACGACCTGCCTTCCGATGGCAAATACCAAGCCCGTAAACGATAACTCAAGCATCACTCGCGCGATGATCGCCAAGGCTAAGGGGCGCGGACTTATCGATCTGCTGCCCATAGGCGCGATCTCGCAGGACTGCAAGGGCGCAAAGATCGTCGAGATGGGCGATATGCTTGAGGCGGGCTGCGTGGCTTTCAGCGACGACGGGTTGCCCGTGACCGACAGCTCCGTGATGCGACAGGCGCTCGAATACTCCGCTCACTTCGGCTCATTCGTGATAAATCACAGCGAGGATTGCTCTCTTTGCCACGGCGGCGTGATGAACGAGGGCAAAGTCAGCGCGATCCTCGGTCTAAAGGGGATGGCGAGCGAAAAAGAGGAGATTATGATAGCGCGCGATCTGCTGCTTGCCAAAAAGACGGGCGGGCACATCCACATCGCGCACGTAAGCTCGGCGTGGTCGCTAAAGCTTATCGAGCAAGCTAAACGCGAGGGCATCCGCGTCACCTGCGAAGCTACGCCGCATCATTTTACCTTCGACGAGCGCGAGCTGATGGGATACGATACGAATTTTAAAATGTCGCCGCCGCTTCGCACCCAAAGCGACGTGCAGGCGATCAGAGAGGCGCTTAAAAGCGGTCTAATCGACGCCATCGTGACCGATCACGCGCCGCACAACACCGACGATAAATTCGTCGAATTCGACCACGCGCCGTTTGGAATTTTAGGGCTTCAAACCCTCGTACCGCTTACGCTGCGGCTCGTAAACGAGGGTGTCATCAGCCTTGAAGACATGGTGCGCCTCTGCTCGTTTAACCCGGCTAAAATTCTAAATTTAAAGGACAAGGGCGAGATCAAAGAGGGCTTTTTGGCCGACGTCGCGATCATCGATCCGCAGATTTCCTACGTTTACGACGAGGCGCTAAATAAGTCCAAATCGCGCAACTCGCCGCTTTTCGGCAAGCAGCTTACGGGCGCTGCGGTTTGCACGATCAAAAGCGGCCGCGTGGTGTATGAGTTTCCAAACGTCGTAGCATAGGGCGCTTGCGGCGTAGGACTTGCGATCGGCGGCTTGCGGGCAGAGCTTGCGAGTGGTAGCTTGCCGACGAGCGGCATTCGTAGCGCAAATGGCGCTATTGCTTAATTTTAAATTTAGCTAGTTTGGGCGCAACGGCTTGCTTTTAAAATTTTGCGGTGCGATCGGTTTATTTTAAATTTGGCGGCAGCGTAGGCGCGGCGACTTGTCTTTAAAACATAGCGCGTTTTGCTTGGTATCGGCGTGACCCTCGATCTCGCAGCGTGATTGCCCTGCTTAAATTTATCGGTAGCTTGGGTGTAGTAAACTACATTTAAAATTTTGCGGCGCGATTTTTTGGTCTAATTATGTGGAGCCCTGTGGCTAATTCGCTTTAAATTTTGCGGTAACTCGGTGCGGCAACTTACTTTTAAAATTTCATAGTGAGAGCGCAGTTGGAATTTCTTTAAAGTAGTTTGTCATTTTTAA
This sequence comes from uncultured Campylobacter sp., assembly GCF_937997535.1. Lineage (GTDB taxonomy): Bacteria > Campylobacterota > Campylobacteria > Campylobacterales > Campylobacteraceae > Campylobacter_B. The sequence goes on along the minus strand of NZ_CALKTT010000031.1, from coordinate 1,486 downwards.
AGTGCGCGTAAATTTAACGTACGTCGCCTTGTTTGTGGCATTTGTATATTTTGGCTTCGGAATTTTATCCATGCCCGTGCGCGAGCTGCTCTAAATTTATAACGGCACCTTTTTCGATATGGTCGCTGCTTTTAAAATTTTATGTTCGCGGCGGTTGAGAATTCTATCTTTGCGCAGATTTGTTTTTGCTTTGCGCGCAAATTTTATCGTGATTAAATTTGTCGCTAAGGCGCAAAATTTTAAAATTTTGCCGCCGCTAGCTTTTGGCGCGGAGCATAAATAATCCGCCGCATGAACGGGAGCGATCGAAATTTAAAGGATATCTATGAACGGCGAAATATATCTCTCGTGCGCGCTGTGCGTCGCGCTAAAATCAGCTCTGCGCGGCAATCCTAAGCCGTTGTCGCAAGATCAAAAATATATAAAATATTTAAATTTTGAATTTGCAAAGGAGCATTTCCGCACCGCAGAGGGCGCGAACCGCGTAGTGCAGGACGGCGTAAACGACGCAAGTAAAGCTGCGGAGCAAAAAGATGCGTACGGCGCAGTGCAGAGCAGTGCGACGGACAAAACTGCCGAGAGCGGCGGTGCAGCGGAGCAAAAGCGCACGAACAGCAAAGAAGCGGCAAATGAAAAAGCGGCTAGTAAAAAAGGCGCCGACGAAAGCACGGGCTCGCCACTTTTGCAAAAAGCGTGCGAGTTTTTCACCGGACGGCTCGCGCAAAAAGGGCACGAGGACGAGCCAATCTCCGCACGGCGGCGTTGGATAGAGCAGTGCCTAAAGCTCGGTCTGAAGGACGCGGGGCTTAGTATTCCAACTTTCGCAAAAGATAGAGCGCTTTTGGGCTTTTCGGGGATGAACGTAAACGGCATCGTTTGCTGCTTCGAGGACTTTGACGGCGTTTTTACGCCTGATTGGAAATACGATCGCGACAAAAAGGCTTGGTATGTGAAATACGTCGAGCGCCTTTGGCGCGGGATGCCGCGGGATGCGCTAAAGGCGCGCGATAACAGCGCAGAATTCGGGAATGTTTTGGTGCAAATCAGGGATTTTGCGAGCAAGATAGGCTGCGAAAATTTCGCGCAGACGTTTGATAATGCGCTTAAGACGCTGCGGGGCGAAGTCGCTGTGGGCTAGTATTACGCCGTTTCGTTTGCAGCGCTGCCGCAGCCGAGCTTGAGGGCGTTTGCCGCGGCGGGGATCGCCGATGTATTCGGTGCGATGGGCTCTTGGAACGACGAGCCGCCGTATATGACGCAAGAAATGGGGCTTGGGGACGAATACGACCGTCTTTCGGATGAGCTCTTGGCGCAGAAAAACTCAGCGATTTTGTTTGCAATAAATGGCTGGTAAGGCTTTGGCACAAGAGCTAGAAAGCACGCTAAGCCTCTATCGTCGCAGGCCTATCAAACGCCGTTACGCTCGGTAGCTCGCCTTTAAATTTCTCGATCTGCACCATGCTCGTGTGCGCGGTGTTGCTTTGCG
>NZ_CALKTT010000030.1 GCF_937997535.1 uncultured Campylobacter sp. | reverse complement strand
TCGCTACCGTTTTTGCCGTCAAATTTCACTCCGCTCTTAAAAAATTAGCGAAAAAATAGCCCACGCCCAAGTTATCGCAGCTGTGCCGATGGAGACGCAAACGGCGGCAGAGGCGCAGTCTTTGGCGATTTTGGCTAGCGGATGAAAGCCCGGCGAAACGAGATCCACTACCGCTTCGATCGCGGTATTTAGGCACTCGCAGATCAAAACGAGTCCGAAAACCGCGATCAGTAGGGCGTGCTGTGCGGATGAAACGGGTAAAAATAGCGAAATTAGCGCGAACGGAACGATTATGCAAAGCTCAAAGCGAAACGCCGCCTCGTTTTTTAGCATCGCGACAAGCCCCTCGAACGCAAATTTGGAGTTTTTGAAAAAGTTGTATTTTGGTTTCATATTTTGCCTTTAAATTTGCGCAATGATAGCGTAAATTTGCTTTATAAGGCGCTTTTGCGGACGGCGCGGTTATCTAAAATAAACTAAAAGGCGGCCGAATTTACCGCTCAAATTTGATCAAATCCGGCCTGCGTAAATTTACTCCTCGGAAACCTTTGAAGTCCTATAAAGCAGCGCAAACGCCGCCGCTCCGATAAGCGCAAAGCTCGCAACCATCGGCAGTAGCGTACCCTCAAATAGCTGCCCGATCGCGACTCCGATAGGAAGCGAGATAAAGGTCGAAACCGAGCCGATCAGCGCAGCCGCCATGCCAGCGATCTTGCCCATAGGCTCCATCGCCATCGCGTTTAGGTTGCCAAAAAGTATGCTCACGCAAAAAAAGCTACTCATGCAAAACGCCATAAAAGCCCACAGCGGCGGCACTCCGTCATACGCAAGAACGACCGGCAAAAACGCGACCGCGATAACGCAAAACGTCCCCATAGCGCGCATGCTAAGATAGCGCATGCCGTAGATCATCACGAGCTTTGCGTTTATCATCGATGCGGCGCCCAGAGCCAGCGCGTTTATCGCAAAATAGATAGGAAACTCCTCGCCTAGCTTGTAACTCACCTCAAAAATCTGCTGAGCGGTGCTGATATAGCTCAAAAACATCCCAAAAATCAGCCCCAAAACGATCGTGTAGCCTGCGGTACGTCTGTTTTTCACTACCTGCGCGGCTTCGCTTTTTATCAAATTTAGGCTAAATTTATTGCGATTTTGCGCAGGCAGAGTCTCGCTCTGGCGCAGTCCAAACCACGCTAGGCACGCAAACCCCATAAAAGTAAGCATCAAAAATATGCTGCGCCAATTATAAATTTTAAAGATAAAACCGCCAATGATCGGAGCAAGTGCCGGCACGATGATAAAAACTGCCGCGATAAAGCTCATCACGCGAGCCATCGCGCGCCCCTCGTAAAGATCGCGGATAAGCGCCATCGCGATGATCCTAGGGCCCGCAGCGCCTAGTCCCTGGAAAAATCTGCTCGCCAAAAGCGCAGTAAAATCGCTCGTGACGACCGAAATAAATGAGCTTGCCGTAAATATCGCAAGCGCTAGCAGCACAGCGTTTCGTCGCCCGATAAAGTCGCTAAGCGGCCCATAAAATATCTGTCCTACGGCAAAGCCCGCAAACATCGAGGAGATGACGAGCTGGGTTTGATTTATCTGCGTCACGCCAAGATCTAGGCCGATCTGCATGAGTGCGGGCAACATCGCGTCGGTGCTCATAGCTCCAAGCGAGGTTAGAAGCGCCATAAGCGCGATAAATTCTACGAAAGGCAAGGTTTTGGGGATAAATTTCATCTTAAATTCCGCTTTTTGGATTTAGGGGCGATTGTATAAAAAATAAGCTTAAATTTTGAGGTTGGTTTGGGTGGAAATTGGCGCCAAATTAAATTTGATCTATCTAAAAAACTCGGGGTCAAATTTGGAGATCAAATTTAAGTCCGCGCGAGTAAATTTCGCTAAATTTAACGCTTTAGTGAGTAGCAATTTAAGAAATTCGAGATTTGCTGCGAAGTATTTAAAAGTAAAAGATGATGAGCTGGTTGTTTTTGGATTTTATTGAAATGCTTTAGATTGTAAAAATAGAGGATGGTGGTTAGAGGCAGAATCGAACTGCCGACACGCAGATTTTCAGTCTGCTGCTCTACCGACTGAGCTATCCAACCACCGAAAAAGAAAAGTAATTTTAGCCATGCAATACTTAAATCTCGGTTAAAATCCTCAATTCTCGCTATATTTTTGCACGTTGCGCTCCAAAATAGCCAAATTTACTCAGTTGGAATTTTCTAAATTTTAGTGATAAAAATATTGCTTGAGCAGTAATTTGCAATAATCAAAACGGGCTATCAATCTAAAAAGCAAAGTGGTATAAAATTTTACTATTTAGCCGATTCTGCAAATTGTACGCTTGGTTTTAGGCTATGCAAAGTAGATAAAAATTTACGCATATAACGGACAACGGGCTACGATTAGCTAAATTTAACACCGAAAATGGTTTTAAATTTTTTGATTTGGCGAGGCATCTTTATATAAACATTGCGCCAAAGCCGATAATGCGACGTTGCGATGCATGTTTCAGCTAGATTTACTTAGATATATCCGTGCAGCAGAAGCGTTGAAATTTTATAATGCGATTGCATGCTGTGCTAAATAAAATCTCAGCTTGATCTGGCTAACCTCGATAGGCCTATTTATCCGAGCTGTGCAACCTGTTTTTTAAATAGTTCGCCGCGTTGCGCGTAGTTTTTAAACTGATCTAAGCTCGCACACGCGGGACTTAGCAGCGCTATTTCACTAGCGAAATTTACGGAATTTTTAAAATCCACAGAATTTTTAGAATTTTGCGAACCTAAAGTTTTGCCGCTGCTTGCGTTCACACAGGAGCTCTCGCTTTCGGTAGTCGAAATTTTATCCTGCATTAAATTTCCTGCGGAATTCTCGCTGCCTAAGCGTTCTTTTGAAATTTCATTTTCGCAAAAATTTTCTCCGCTTAAATACCGCTTCGAAATTTCGCTCACCGCCGTTTGTAAAATTTCGCAGCGCACGCAAGGGAGTTTGTATTCGTCACATAAAAACATGATTTTATCGGTATTTGAGCCGATCGCGTAAATTTGCAGATCGTATTTTTTAAACTCCGCAAAAAGCGGGTGTAGATCCACTCCTTTATCGTCACCGCCGAGGATCAGATGTATTTTTCGCCCCGAGTAGCGCTTCAGCGCCTGCGCGCACGCATCGATGTTGGTCGCCTTCGTGTCATTGACCCAGACCCTGCCGCGTGCGTCGGTAAATTCCTCGAGTTTATTGCCCTCGATCACGAAGTCGTTCAGTCGCGTGACGTCGCACCTGTCGAATAAAATTTTCTCCACGCATAGCGCCAAAAGCGCGTCGATCAAAAACGGAGTGCGGAATTTTATCTCGCCCGGATTGATGCCGAATTTTTGCGCCAGATCCGCTTCGTCCTCGTAGCAGATCACGCGAGCTAGGCTGTTTTGCGCGGCGGCAGAGCTTTCATAGGCGCACGGGATCAGCGCTACGGAGCCTTCGCGCATCGCTAGCAGCGGTGAGAGTTTGGCGCGCTCATACTCCGCAAAATCGCCGTGCCAGCTGAGATGATCGGGCGTGATCGCGAGCAGCACGTAGATGTCGGGGCGCGCATGCTTGGTGTAGTGCAGCGTAAATGAGCTCGTCTCTAGCACCCAAATTTTGGCGCTTTTATCAAGCTTTGCAAGCGGAACGCCCACGTTGCCGCCCATTTGCGAGCCGTATCGCTCTAGCAAGTGCTGCATCATCTTCGTAGTCGTCGTCTTGCCGTTCGTGCCGCTGATCCAAATTTTAAGACCTTCGTAATCGCCGAAATAATCGTATTCGCTGATTAAATTTCGTGCATTTCGCACCAGCTCGTGATGAGGCGGAAAGCCTGGGCTTGGGATTTCAAGCTCGCTTGCGGCGGGATCGAACTCGCTTGGGTTTAAAAGCGCGTTGCCGAACTCGTCCAGCTTCGGCGCGCCCGAAGAAATTTCAAATTTATCGTCGTAAATCTCCCAGACACCGTCTTTTTGGCAGTGCTCGGCGATCGCTCTGGTCGTAAGCCCGTAGCCAAATAGCGATTTTTTCATTTTTCTCCCCTTTCGCCCCATAAAATTTGAGTTATCTCGCCCGCGCTAAGCTCAGCCGTTTCGCCGTATTTTTCGCGCGCCGTTTCGAAGTCGGGTTCAATTTGCGCTCGCATTTTATCTCAGTTTCAGCGACGTCAGCGCTATGATATTTGCGATCAGCGCTATGATCCAAAAGCGGATTATGATTTTGTTTTCGACCCAGCCTTTAAGCTCAAAATGGTGGTGTATCGGCGCCATCAGGAAAATTCTGCGTTTGAAAATTTTAAAGCTGCCCACTTGCAAGATCACGCTGAGCGTTTCGATGACGAAGACGAAGCCGATCATTATGAGCAAAATTTCATTTTTCGTGATGACCGCGCAGTACCCTAAAAACGCGCCCACGCTGAGGCTACCGCTGTCGCCCATAAAGACTTCGGCGGGATAGCAGTTAAACCACAAAAACCCAAGCAGCGCGCCGATCAGCGCCGAGACGATGATGCAGACCTCGCCCGCGCCCGCGACGCGCGGCAGCAAGAGATATTGTGAGTAGATCGCATGCCCGCAAAGATAGGCAAACACGCCCAAGCTGCAGAGCGAAAACACCGACGGGATGGTCGCTAGCCCGTCTAGCCCGTCGGTTAAATTTACCGCGTTTGAGCTCGCGCTTATCACGATCGTCCAAAATAGCGGCGCGAAGATCCATAAATTTAGCAGAGGGTATTTGAAAAACGGTACGAAAAATTCCCCGCCCAGGTCGCTAAAAGCATAAAGCGTAGCCCCGATCAGAAAAGCTAAGAAATTTTGTAGTGCAAATTTAGCCCGTGCGCTAAGACCTGCGTGGTTTTGGCGGCCTAAAATTTTAGAGATATCGTCCTTAAAGCCAATGTATCCAAAGCCCACCAAACAAAGCAATCCGCAGAGTACGAAGACGTTGTTTAGCTTGGCGCACAGCAGGCTAGCAAGCACCGCGGCGGTAACAAAAACGAGCCCGCCCATCGTGGGGGTTTTGCTCTTTTTCTGATGGTTTTGCGGCGCGAGCTCGTAGATGGGCTGTGCGGCGTGTCTATTTTGCGCCCAGCGGATAAACCGCGGCATAGCCCAGACCGAAAAACAAAAAGCGATAAAAAACGCAAGGCCTGCGCGCGCGGTGATGTATTGGAAGAAATTTATATTCGTAAGATGGTAAAGATAATAAAACAAAGTTTGCCTTTTAAATTTTATGAAATTTTATATGAAAACGCGCATTCTAGTATAAAAGAGGTAAAATTTAGCTTTTAGGACGGATGAAATTTTGCCGCATTTGCCAAAAAAAAGTATAATGCCGCTCGTAAAAACAGCGCCGCAGACCTGCTTTAAAAGACCTGTGCGGCGAAATTTAGACGAAATTTAGGAGCCAAAATGAGGCAAAAGACGATTTTACTCATCACCGACGGCATCGGCTTTAACGCGAGCGATAAATTTAACGCGTTTGCGAATGCGAAAAAGCCCGCCTATGATTATCTTTTTAAAAACGTGCCCAATACGCTGCTGCGCACCTCGGGGCTTGCCGTGGGCTTGCCGCAGGGGCAGATGGGAAATAGCGAAGTAGGGCACATGACGATCGGAAGCGGCAGAATTCTGTATCAAAACCTAGTCAAAATCGATCGTGCGATCGATGAGGGCTCGCTTGAGAAAAACGAAGCGCTACAAAGCCTGCTTTCAAAGTGCCACAGAGTGCACGTCATAGGGCTTTACAGCGACGGCGGCGTACATTCGCATCTGCGCCATTTCGACGCGATCTGCGAGATAGCGCAGAATGCGGGTTGCGAGACCTGGGCGCACGCCATCACCGACGGGCGCGACGTTTCGCCGAGCAGCGGGGCGGAATTTTTAAAGCATCTACAGGTTAAATTTAAAGTCGGCAGCGTGAGCGGGCGCTTTTACGCGATGGATCGCGACAAGCGCTTTGATCGCGTAAGGCGCGCTTACGACGTGCTTATGGGCGAAGCGGCGCCGCTTGAAATTTCGCCTAGCCAGTACATGCTGCAAAGCTACAAGCGCGGCGTGAGCGACGAGTTTATCGAGCCCGCGAGCTTTAACGGCTTTGGCGGTATCGGCGCGGACGACGGAGTGATTTTTATAAATTTTAGAAACGATCGCGCTAGGGAGCTTTGCGCGGCCTTGGGCGATGAGAGTTTCGGCGAATTTGAGCGAAAATTCGTCGTGCAAAATTTAATCACGATGAGCGAGTACGACGCGAGCTTTAAATTTCCTCTGCTTTTTGAGAAGCCCGTGCTTAAAAACACGCTTTGCGAAGTGATCGCGGAAGCCGGTCTTACGCAGCTTCACACCGCCGAGACCGAAAAATACGCGCACGTGACGTTTTTCTTTAACGGCGGCGTCGAAGAGCCGCTTCCGAACGAAACTCGCGTGCTGATCCCGAGCCCGAAAGTAAAAACTTACGACGAGCAGCCGCAGATGAGCGCGCCTGCGGTGTGCGATGCGGTGATCCGCGGCATCGAAGCGGGGATCGATTTCATCGTCGTAAATTTCGCAAACGGCGATATGGTCGGACACACGGGCAATTACGACGCCGCGGTAAAGGCGGTCGAAGCGGTGGATGAGTGTATCGGTAAAATTTTAAACGCGGCGAAGGCGCACGATTACGCCTATGTCCAGATCAGCGATCACGGCAACTGTGAGGCGATGCGAGACGCGGACGGCGAAATTTTAACCAACCACACGACCTTTGACGTATTTTGTTTCGTCGCGGGCGAGGGCGTGCGCGAACTAAAAAGCGGGCTAGGGCTTAGCAACGTCGCAGCGACCGTGCTAAAGCTAATGGGGCTACCAAAGCCCGTTGAGATGGATGAAGCGCTATTTTGAAATTTAAACGGCGCAGCTCGCGAGTAGGTTTAAACTGCTAAAATTTAGGTAAATTTGGATAAATTTACGCTAGAGATTAAAATTTTAACAAAAGGACAAGTATGAAATTTAGTGGAAAAAACGTTTTAATCACGGGCGCAAGCCGCGGTATCGGCGCGCAGATTGCAAGGACTTTAGCAGGCTATGGGCTTAAGGTATGGATCAATTATCGCTCAAAGCCCGAGATAGCTGACGCGCTGCTAGAGGAGATCCGCGCAAACGGCGGAGAGGGTGCGGTGATAAAATTTGACGCGACGAACGAAGCGGAATTTAGCGAGGCGATTGCCCTGATCGCGCAAAGCGACGGCGAGCTAAGCTATCTCGTAAATAACGCGGGCGTCACGAACGACAAGCTCGCGCTTAGGATGAAGCTGGAAGACTTCATGGGCGTGATCGAAGCAAATTTAAGCAGCGCCTTCATCGGCTGCCGCGAAGCTCTAAAGCTGATGAGCAAAAAGCGCTTCGGCGCGGTCGTAAACATCGCCTCGATCGTCGGCGAAATGGGAAACGCCGGGCAGGTCAATTACAGCGCGAGCAAGGGCGGAATGATCGCGATGAGCAAGAGTTTCGCAAAAGAGGGCGCCGCGCGCGGCATCCGCTTTAATTGCATAACTCCGGGCTTCATCGCTACGGATATGACGGACGCGCTAAGCGACGACGTAAAAGCAAGCTACGAAGCGAGCATCCCGCTTAAGCGTCTCGGAAGCACGAGCGACGTCGCTGAAGGAGTTGCGTTTTTGCTTAGCGACGGCGCGGGCTACATTACGGGAGAGACGCTTAAAATCAACGGCGGGCTCTATATGTAGCGTTAAATAGCGGAATTTAAGGTTAAATATTATAGAATTACGCGGTATTTTTTTAAAGGAGTGCTAAAATGGCAGTATTTGAAGATGTAAGAGACGTAGTTGTAGAACAACTAAGCGTTAGCCCGGATCAGGTTAAGCTAGATTCGAAAATTATCGAGGATTTGGGCGCGGACTCTCTTGACGTAGTTGAGCTTGTAATGGCTTTAGAGGAGAAATTCGGTATCGAGATCCCTGATAGCGAGTCCGAAAAGTTAGTAAGCATTAAAGACGTAGTAGATTATATAGAAAATTTGCCTAAGAAATAAAATTTTAAGGAAGCGGTTTTGAAACGAGTCGTAGTAACGGGCATCGGGATGATAACCTCTCTCGGGCTTGACAAACAGAGCAGTTTTGAAAATATCTGTAACGGAAAAACCGGGGTTGATAAAATTTCGCTCTTTGACGCTAGCGAATTTCCGGTTCAAATTGCAGCTGAAGTAAAAGGTTTCGATCCTTCGAGCATAATCGAGGATGGAAAAGAGATAAAAAAGATGGATAGATTTATCCAGCTGGGGCTTAAAGCCGCGGGCGAAGCTATGGATGACGCTAAATTTAGCGGTTTCGATAGCGACGAATTCGGCGTTAGCTCCGCTAGCGGTATCGGCGGTTTGCCGAATATCGAGATAAATGCCAATACCTGCTTGCAGCGCGGCCCTAGGCGAATTTCTCCGTTTTTTATCCCCTCTGCATTAGTAAATATGCTCGGCGGCTTTGTTTCGATATATTATAAATTAAAAGGTCCGAATTTATCCAGCGTTACGGCTTGTGCGGCTTCCGCGCATGCGATTATGGACGCTGCGAGAGTTATCATGATTGGCGAAGCGAAAAAGATGCTCGCAGTGGGAGCCGAGGCTGCGGTTTGCCCCGTAGGTATCGGCGGATTTGCTGCGATGAAGGCGCTTTGTGCTAGAAATGACGATCCTGCGCACGCTTCACGTCCGTTTGATGCGGAGCGAAATGGCTTTGTTATGGGCGAAGGCGCGGCGGCTTTAGTTTTAGAAGAGCTAGAGGACGCAAAAGCGCGCGGCGCTAAAATTTACGGCGAGCTCGTAGGATTCGGCGCTAGCGGCGATGCTTATCATATCACTTCGCCTAGCCTAGACGGCCCGATCCGCGCTATGAAAAAGGCCTACGAAATGGCGGGACGCCCGAAGATTGATTATATCAACGCTCACGGAACGTCCACCGCGATAAACGATAAAAACGAAACCGCGGCTTTAAAAGAGCTTTTCGGCGAGGGGAAGGTGCCTGCGGTCAGCTCCACCAAGGGCCAGCTAGGACATTGCCTGGGCGCTGCCGGAGCGGTAGAGGCTGCGATCAGCCTTTTAGCGATGCAAAACAGCATCATACCGCCTACGATAAATCAAATTTCAAAAGATCCAGATTGCGATTTGGACTATGTGCCAAACGTCGCTAGAAAAGCCAAACTCGATTGCGTTATGAGCAATAACTTCGGATTCGGCGGCACGAACGCATCGCTTATTTTCAAAAGAGTAGATTAATGGCGAGTTATTTGGACTTTGAAAAGTCTATAAAGCAGATCGACGAGGACATTACCGCTGCAAAAATTCGCGGCGATGAAGACGCGGTCGAAATTTTAAATAAGAACCTCGAAAAAGAAATTTCTAAAGTTTATAAGAATTTAAACGAATACCAAAGGCTTCAGCTTGCGCGCCATCCGGATCGCCCTTACGCGATCGATTATATTCGCGCGCTTTTGCAGGACTCTAGGGAGCTTCACGGCGACCGCGCCTTTAGAGACGATCCTTCGATCGTGTGCTATCTGGGCATTATGGGTAATCGCAAAATCGCCGTGATCGCCGAGCAGAAGGGTCGCGGTACCAAAAATAAGCTGAAGCGAAATTTCGGCATGCCGCATCCGGAGGGCTATCGCAAGGCACTGCGCGTAGCGAAACTTGCCGAAAAATTTAACCTTCCTATTTTGTTTTTGATCGACACTCCGGGCGCATATCCGGGACTCGGAGCTGAGGAACGCGGCCAAAGCGAGGCTATCGCGCGAAATTTATATGAGCTTAGCGATCTTAAAACTCCTACGATCGCCGTCGTTATAGGGGAAGGCGGCAGCGGTGGAGCTTTGGCTATCGGCGTGGCTGATCGGCTGGCGATGCTTCAAAACTCAATTTTCTCGGTCATCTCTCCTGAGGGCTGTGCCGCGATTTTGTGGAATGATCCGAGCAAGAGCGAGGCTGCTACGAAGGCGCTAAAGATCACCGCCGAGGAGCTAAAAGAGCTGGGCTTGGTTGATGACGTGATCAAAGAGCCCAAAACGGGCGCTCACAGAGATAAAGACGGCGCGATAAAAGCACTTGGAAACTACGTCTTAACCGAGCTGCACAAGCTAGACGATCTTAGCATAGACGAGCTCATCAGTAGAAGGCAACAAAAAATTTTAAGGTTCGGTGCTTACAAAGAAAACTAAATTTTAAATTTCGCAACTTTTTTTAAAACTAAATTTAATAACTTCACACTCTAAGAGGACAAATGGAAAATACAAATCAAAATTCCGCTCAGACCGCCGTTTCAAATTCTAATCAAAACGGCAGAAAAACTTACGCTAAAACGCACGTTCCCGTCGAGGGCTACCAGATTGAGGAGCTCCGCTCGATGGATCTTGAAAATCTCATCGCCATAGCAGACGAACTTGGCGTCGAAAACCCGCGAGAATTCCGCCGCCAAGCGCTAGTTTTTGAAATTTTACGCATGCAGACGAAGCAGGGCGGCTTCATACTTTTTACGGGGATTTTGGAGGTTACCGCCGAGGGTTACGGCTTTTTGCGCGGCATAGATTCAAATTTAAGCGACAGTGCCAACGACGCCTACGTGAGCCTAAGCCAGATCCGTAAATTCGCCCTGCGCGTCGGCGACATCGTCACGGGCCAGGTGCGCGAGCCGAAGGATCAGGAGAAGTACTACGCGCTCTTAAAGATCGAGGCGATCAATTATAAATCGATCCAAGAGGCCAGAGAGCGCCCGCTATTTGACAATCTCACGCCGCTTTTTCCGACCGAAAAGCTCAAGCTCGAATACGATCCTATGCGCCTTACCGGTCGCGTGCTTGATCTTTTCACCCCGATCGGCAAGGGGCAGCGCGGGCTCATCACGGCGCCTCCGCGTAGCGGTAAAACGGAGCTAATGAAAGAGCTTGCCAACGGCATTACGCGCAACCACCCCGAGGTCGAGCTTTTGGTGCTGCTAGTCGACGAGCGCCCGGAGGAGGTCACCGACATGGAGCGCAGCGTACGCGGCGAGGTATTTAGCTCGACCTTCGATCAGCCCGCATTCAACCACGTCCGCGTCGCCGAGCTCGTCATCGAAAAGGCAAAACGCGCTGTCGAAAATGGCAAGGACGTCGTCATCCTGCTTGATAGCATCACCCGCCTTGCGCGCGCCTACAACACCGTCACGCCTAGCAGCGGCAAAGTCCTAAGCGGCGGCGTGGACGCAAACGCCCTGCATAAACCGAAGCGCTTCTTTGGTGCGGCGCGAAATATCGAAAACGGCGGCTCGCTTACCATCGTCGCTACCGCACTCATCGAGACTGGCTCGCGAATGGATGACGTGATCTTCGAGGAGTTCAAAGGTACGGGCAACAGCGAGATCATCCTCGATCGCAACATCTCGGATCGTAGAATTTACCCCGCGATCAATATCACCAAGTCCGGCACGCGCAAAGAGGAGCTTTTGCAAGGCAGCGAAAATCTGCAAAAAATCTGGGCGTTGCGCTCGGCTATCTCGACGATGGACGACGTCGAGGCGCTGAAATTTTTATACGCCAAGATGCTAAAAACCAAAGACAACACCGAGCTGCTATCGATAATGAACGGCTAAATTTCTTAAATTTAGCCTTATTCTGAAATTTCGCTTCAAATTTAGCGGCATGGCTTACACCGCTTGCCGCAAATACCGCCACGTAGCTTCGTATACGCTTTGAAGGCGCCGCGTCTTTTCTTTCAAATTTCATCATGACAAGTTTAAATTTATTGCGATATTTACTAAACGTTTTGCGCTCGTAGCACGAGGTGCGGCGCCGCTCGACAGAATTTTACTTTGGTAAAAATCCATTCGCAAGATGTAAAGCGTAAAATTTTATGAGGAATTTTGCGCTTTGCTATGCACGGAGCTGGGATGTTTTATTATTTCTAAATTATCGGTTAAGATAAAAACATCGTTTTTATTAAACTATATATCAGATAAAAATTCCCGTAATACCTGTTTCCGTGGTTATCTATATAAAATTCGCACGAGTGTATAAAGTTGGTATTACTATACGGCACACATTCTTTAACGCCTTGCAAATATTGGTTTATGCGGTTATGAACCATATCAAATTCGTAATCTGGATTTTTTGTCTTTTCAGATGGTTGAAACTTATAGCTCATATACTTAATCCCCTCATAATATATGCAATATCTATTCTTTCCTAGCGCTCTTTCAAAAAAAGGTAATATTTTTGCATTCTTTTATACTAAAGCTATCGGAACCATACATACCACCTTTGCAAGTAAATATAAGGGTTTGATTGAGATCATAGTTTATCTTTTTATTACCTTCAAATGGCGTATATGAGTAGTTGCCATTTATATCAACATTTCTATCTGTATGATGATGGACAAAATCGACAAAATTCCAAGGAGCGGTTTTATTTGATATTATTTTATTCGTAATTTTATTTAAACCAATAGTTGAGTTTAAATCATCAAATAGGCTAAAAGTCTTAGTATCCATATGCTTTTTAAATATTTTGTCTAATGTATAAATAAGTTCATTGAAGCTTAAATTTTTATCAGGAGCATAAAATGTATCATAATGGTAATATACGCAATCATTAAATTCTTCCTGTACGAAATTTTGTACCATCTCATCTTTACTAAGCCATTTTAGATCGCTGAAGCTAAACCCGCTGTAATTAAGCGCGCCGACGATCACACAAACGCCGAGCGCGGCGATTAGGGCTTTGGATAGAAATTTAAGAGCTTTCAAAATTTACTCCTTTAGCAAAACGCTAGTTAAAAATATGGACCTAACGGGCTGCGATGTTAAGCGACCTTTTTAAATTTAAGCTCACACAAAGAGGGCTAAATTTAAACCTATGCCACCTTTAAATTTAACCGAATCGCTTCCTACTTCCCGCTGAAAAACAGCAGATTTGCCATTATGATCACGATCGCGACGGGCGCTACGAAGCGCAGCGAAAAGTACCAAATTTTAAATCCAAGCTCGCCCATATCGGCGCCGAAAAGCCCGCGCAGGCGCTGCGCGTCCATCACGAAGCCAACAAAGATCGCCGAGGTTAGCGCGCCCAGAGGCAGCATGACGTTTGAGCTTACGAAGTCCAAGCAGTCAAAAAAGCTCGCGCCGAAAAGCTTAAACCTGCTCGCATAATCCGCGTGCATCGATAGCAGCGAGCATGCGCCTAGCACTGCTATGGCGCACCCCGAGATGCAGACTGCGCGCAGGCGCGAAATTTTAAACCTGCCGATGAGATAGAAGACGAAAGGCTCGATCATCGAAACCGCGCTCGTGATCCCCGCGAAAAAGAGCGAGACGAAAAACGCGACTTCAAGAACCTGCCCCGCTAGCCCCATTTTTGCAAACATCGTAGTGAGCGAGACGAACACAAGCCCCGCACCCTGCGCGGGATCGGCGCGGAATTCGAAGATGAAGGTAAAGACGATGAGCCCCATCATCAGCCCGATCGCGATGTTGATAAATACGATGTTTACCGAGCTGCGTACCAGCCGCACCCCCTCGCTAAGCGACGCCGCGTATGCCGCGATACAGCCGACGCCCACGCACAGGGTAAAGAGCGCGAGTCCGAGCGCGGAGAGGACGGAGCTAACGGTGATTTTGCCAAAGTCTGGGTAGAAAAGAAATTTCGCCGCCGCGCCGAATCCCTGCATCGTGCACGCATACGCGAGCATCGCAAGCAGCAGCACGAAGAGAAGCGGCATCATCACGACGTTTAGCCGCTCGATACCGCTTTTGATGCCGCGCGCGACGACGGATAGCGTCAGCACGAGCGCAAGCGCGTAAAAGCCGAGGCTCGTGGCTAGCGAATGCGAGATGAGATCGTCAAAGACGGCGCCCGCTTCCTCGGCGGTTGCGGGCAGCGGAGAAAAGCCCAAAAATATGTAGCGGATCACCCAGCCGAGAATCACGAGGTAAAAGGACAGCACCAGCATGCCGCCCGCGATGAAAACGCCTCCCGCGCGCCATTTTCGTCCGCCCCGCGGCGCAAGCGTCTCGTACGCGCTCGGCAGATCCCTCCCGCTTAGCCTGCCCAGCGCCATCTCAGCTAGAAATACGCTAAAGCCCACGCCCAGCGTGAGCGCGAGGTATAAAAGCACGAAGGCGCTGCCGCCGTTTTGACCCACGAGAGTAGGGAATTTCCATGCGTTGCCAAGCCCCACCGCGCCGCCTGCGACGGCAAGTATGAAGCCGATTTTGCTAAATTTATCGTTCATTTTCGCTCCGATGATTTTTAAATTTTAAAGCTGCGGAATTTTAAAATTCCAAACTATCTACACAAACTCGCCATGAAATTTGGCGCGCTACTTTTGGATCGCTTTGACGCTAAATTTTAAAATTCCGCAGCGTGATCAGACGCGGCTACGCTACGGCGCCTTTGCCACGCGCACCGATCGCCATGTGGGTTGCCGCGGTCGCGCCGAAGGCTGATTGTCGCTACATACTTTGACCCTCCTCTATCTAAACATAAAATTTTAAACTATCGCTGCAAGGCTAACGGATCGCGGCAAGTTCGCTATGAAATTTGGCGCGTTTCTTTTGGCTGCTTTAGCGACAAATTTTAAATCCACGCTATCCATCCGCTTTGTAAAATTTAAAAATTTAAAATTTTTAGCTGATTGAGCGCGATCACTACGATCGCGACTGGCGCCACGAAGCGCAGCAGCACGAAATACCACAGCTTAAAGCCCATTCGTCCCATATATGGGCGCAGTAGAATTTCGACGGCTCGTTTTTTGATCACGAATCCTACGAAAATCGCCACGATTATGCCGCTAAGAGGCATTAAGATATTCGAGGTTAGGTAATCAAGCACGTCAAAAAAGCTCTTGCCACCTAGGCTAAAATACTCGCTCGTGCCCCCGTAATAACCCAAAATGCAGCATATCCCTAAAACATACGTCACGGCAAAAACTAAAAGTGAAGCGCGCTTTCGGTTTAGCTTGCGGGAGTTTACGAGATAATAAATCGCAGGCTCCAGCATCGAAATTGCAGAAGTAATCGCTGCAAATAATAGCGAGGTGAAAAATAAAAAGGCTAGGATGTTTCCGATCGCACCGAGCTTTGAAAAAAGTACCACCAGCGAGACAAACACTAGCCCTGGGCCTTGCGCTTTGGGATCGCCGCCGAATTCAAAGATGAAAGTAAAGACGATAAGCCCCATCATCACGCCGATTAAGACATTAATGCAGACGATATTTATGCTTGAGGTTAGGATATTAGTGCGCGCAGGCAGGCTTGCAGCATAGGTTATAATCGTAGTAACGCCAAGCGAAAGCGTAAAAAATGCAAGTCCTAGCGCTGAAAGAACACTATCCTTATTAAGCTTGGAAAAATCTGGCACCAGTAGGAATTTCGCGCTACGTCCGAATCCATCGAAACTCGCGGCGTAAATTAGCATCAAAACCAGCAAAATAAATAGCGCGGGCATCATCCAGACATTAAGCCGCTCGATGCCGCTTTTGACACCTTTAGATACGATGAAAAAGCAAAACGCCGACGCTATGGTAAAGCATATCGCCACGCTTGAAAAGTCACTACCTAAAAGTGCGTTAAACGCTGCGCCGCTTTCATCTATACTTTTTGGCAGATAAAAAGCGCTTGAGACCACGTATTTTAGGATCCAGCCCATTACGACGCTGTAAAAAGCATAGATCAAAAGCGCACTAATCATAAAAAATCCCGCGTATTTCCATGCGCCTTTGTATGAGGGTGCGAGCTTTTCAAATGCGCGCACCGGATCACTTTCGCTTAGCCTGCCGATGACGATCTCGGCTAAAAAAATCACGAAGCTAACCAAAAGCGTTAGTAAAAGATATAGCAAGATAAAGGCGCTGCCGCCATTGGTGCCTACTAAAGTGGGAAATTTCCACGCATTACCGAGCCCTACGGCGCTGCCCGCGACCGCGAGAATGAAGCCGATTTTGCTAAATTTATCATTCATATTATGCCTTGTAGCGGAATTTAAAAGGGCAATATTAGCAAAATCTAGCTTAACTCGCCAAGCTAGCCGGGTGGAATTTAGGCAAATCCGCTATAATGCCGCGAATTTTAAAGGAGATAAAATGAAATCGATAAAAGAAGTGATGCTCTCTCGCCACAGCTGCCGTAAATTTTGCAGTGACAAGCTAAATAACGAGCTTGTGCGCGAGATACTTGAACTTGCGCGCTTAAGTCCCAGCTCATGCGGATTGGAGCCATGGATGATGATGATAATCTCGGATCCTTGCGAGCTAAAAGAGCTTTCTGTAGCCTGCAACAGCCAGCCACAAGTAGCCGAGTGCTCGCACGCCGTGATTTTAATCGCGCGTAACGATCTGCGCGTGGGCGAGGAGTATTTAGAGCGCACCGTTCGCCGTCGCGCAAACACTTCGCAAAAATATGAAGCTGCGATGAATTATTTCCGCGCGAAATTTGCGGACTTAGACGACGAAGCGCTGATGAACTACGCGACCAAGCAGCTTTATATCTTAGCGGCAAATATCGCTAATATTGCCGAGGGCTTTGACGTGTGCTCGTGCATAATGACCGGCTTTGACGCCGCAGCTTTAGAAAAATTCTGCGCTTTAGAGGCGAAATTTCGTCCTGCAATCGTCGTGGCTTTGGGGCGTGGTGAGCCTAGCAAATACCCGCACACGCGCTACGAGCTGGATGAAATTTTAATCTCTCGCGGCGGCAGCGAAAAAAGATAAAATGGGTCTCTTCTGCTTGCAGAGCTAGGCGCGAGCTTTGTTTATTAAAAGCGTCGTTTTGCGAAATTTTATCGGTTTAAAAGTGCGATAGCGTTAAAATGCGATTAAAATTTCAAAGGATAATCATGCAAGTCAAACTTCTAAATTTCACTCCGCTTTGGGTCTGCTCAAACGCGATCCGCACCTGCTGGCAGAGCTTTGAGCGCGGCGATTGCGGCGGCGCCAAAGACCTGGCGCTAATTGATCGCGTCGGTAACCAGCTCAAGCACTCAAGCACGCTCGAGCACCTCTATTACAATTTCTACATCAGCGGCATCTCTCGCGCGCTGCTTCAGGAGCTGGCACGCCACCGTCTAGCAAGCCTTAGCGTAAAATCCACTCGCTACACTCTCAAAGAATTGCGCGGCGAGAATAGCTTCGCGCAAGGGGATTTCGAAAACGCCGCGCGATACATCGTACTTACGGGCAATGAAGCGGTCGATAACGCAAGTATCGCGGCTCTTGAAAATCTGCGCGTAATCTTACAAACCCCAATCAGCCTTGATATCGCCAAATACTGCCTGCCCGAGTGCTACAAGAGCGAGCTTAGCTGGAGCATAAACGCGCGCAGCTTGCAAAACTTCCTCGCTTTGCGCTCTAGCAAAGCTGCACTTTGGGAGATACGCGAGCTTGCGGGTAAAATTTACGATGCGCTGCCGCAGGAGCATAAATTTATATTCCAAAGCTGCATGGCGGGCGAGAAGACGCAAGGCGAAGAATAGCGAGCGGGATAAAATTTAGATACAAAAGGGCTGCGATGATAAAACTTACGCAGATGAGAGCGGCTTTTGAAAAGGAGGAGCCGAACGCGCTTTATCTGAGCTACCTGGGATGGGTACAAACCCTGATTCCGTTTTGGAAGCAGGCTGCTGCGAGGATCGCGGAGCTAAGCGGCACGGCGGATGAAAAAAGAGATAAGCATTTGCGAGCTATCGACAATTCTTTGCAGCTTTTGCAAGCTTGGCGGTTTAAAAAGATAAAATACGTGCAAGCAAGAAGAAGAGAGATTGATAGCGCCATAAGTTTTATTCGAAACGGCGCCTTAACGCAGCGGGCATGCAGATACGCCTTCGCGCCCGTTTGCAGAAATTTAGCGGGCATTTTGCGTAGCTTTTTATATGTTTCGACTTTCGGCTATTCGGACGAGCAGCTTCCGACCGTATTTGCTCAAAAAATTTACGGCATTGCGCTGTGCCACACCCTCTTTCCCTTCGATACAAGCGATTTTGTGTATTATCTGCCGCGAGAGAAATCTATCCATACGCAAGACCCCGCCGATTTGGATAACTGGCATTTGATGATGGAGATAGCGGGCGGCGATTTAGGGATTTCTGCGTTGATTGAGCGGCTAAACGAACGCGCGTATGAAATTTGGACGAATTACAAAACGCCGTTTGAATGGAAATACGACGAGGGGGTTTGGGATTTGGAATTTGAGAATGTTTCAAAAAGGCTGCACTATGCGGGCTTGCGGGCTTTTGCAAGTCTGAATAAAGCGGAATAAAAAACGCGCAAAATTTTAACCGCTTTTAAAATTTTATTCGCGGGCGGTAAAATTCTGCGAGTTTTTAATGCGGGTAAAATTTAAAATTTGTTTGAGCGGGTTTTTTTAGCGGCCTGCGGTATCAAAATTTTAGCCGCCGTGCATTTTACGACTTGCGGCATCGCGCCGAGAATTGCAGCGGCGACGAGCCGAAAACTGCTACGGTGAGCTATAAATTTAAAGGACGGATTATGAAAAATCTAGCGCTTGTGATGTTTGGCGGACAGACGCACCTCGATTTTGTGGGATTTTACGATTGTATGCTAAGGCTTAA